>NZ_JACVYG010000024.1:0-139555 GCF_014712245.1 Streptomyces sp. 5-10 | reverse complement strand
GCCCGGCGAACATATGCGGTCACAGCACTAGGTACGCAGGTTGCGGCATGGCGCCGCCTGAGCAGTTCGCGATGCCCGTGCAAGATGGTCTCGGGGCGGACCAGCAGCAGAAGGTGCCGCGGTCTGTCTTTGGGGAGGTGGTGGAGCAGGCCGGCGAGGATGGCATGGTCGCTGTCGGTGAAGCTCGGCTTGCCGACCTGACGCTGTAGGACAAGCAGTTGGTGCCGGAGGACGAGGATCTCGATGTCCTTGTCTCGGTCGCTCATCGGCGGGAGGCGTAGGAACGCCGGGGCGTTGGTCGTGGCGAGGTAGGCCGGGCGCAGCAGCACGACAGATCATGATGCCGCCCCGGCCCTTTGCGGGTGAAGGCACTTGGGCGAATGTCGAGGAGAACCGAAGATCCGTGATCAGGCTCCCGACCTGCGTGGATGATGTATCGGCACCCGCAGTGTTCGGCAGCACCGTCACCGAGCACGAACGGCACTTGCTCACACTGCCGCTGTTTCACTCCTTCGGTTCCACCGTCCAGATGAACGCCGGCTTCTCGGTGGCCGCGACGCTCGTGCTGCTGCCGAGGTTCGACCCGCGGCAGGCTCTCGCGCTGCTGCAGAAGGAGGACATCACCTTCTTCGTTGGTGTCCCCACCATGTACTGGGGCCTGCTCGGCGCGCTCACCGACGACATCGACGTCGACTGCATCGCCCACGCCCTGCACATCGCCGTGTCCGGCGGGGCGAGCCTCCCGGTGGAGATCATCAAACAGTTCCAGGACCGCTTCCACGTGAAGATCCTCGAGGGCTACGGCCTGTCGGAAACCTCGCCGGTCACGACGTTCTCCGACCTCGGGCGAGCTGCCCGCCCGGGTTCGATCGGGACACCCGTCTGGGGCGTCGAGGTCAAACTGATCGGCGAGGACGGGAACACGATCGACGGGCACGGCGAGGACAAGGTCGGCGAGATCGCCATCCGCGGCCACAACGTCATGAAGGGCTACCACAACCGTCCGGAACCCACCGCCGAAGCCATGAAGGACGGCTGGTTCCGCACCGGGGACCTGGCCCGCCGTGACGGGGACGGTCATTACTACATCGTCGACCGGGTCAAGGACATGATCATCCGCAGCGGCTTCAACGTCTACCCGCGGGAGATCGAGGAGGTCCTCATGACCCACCCCGATGTCTCGCTCGCGGCCGTGATCGGCGGACGAACTCGTCTCGTGGTGCAAGTAGCGGATGGCGGCCTACAAGTACCCGCGCATCGTGGAGTTCGTCGATCATCTGCCGATGACCGCGACCGGCAAGATCCTCAAGCGTGAGCTGCACTGATCAAGCAGGAGCGGTGCCCCGGGACGATCCAGCTCGCTTCGCGTTCGGCTGCTCGCGTTATCGCGCGTACAGCTGGCTCGACGGCACGATCTCCTGCTCTTGGGCCGGGCTCGACCACAGCAGTTTCATGTGTGCCTCGCCGGTCCGCTCCGCGTACTCGATCTTGATCGCGTGCCGGTGACCCGAGGTCAGCGCCACCTGCGCCGTGTCGACCTTCGGCTCGTGCGGCGTCCAGGAGTCGATGACCAGCTTGCCGTCGATCCACACCCGGGCCATGTCGTCGGAGACGGTCGTCAGCGTGTACGTCTCCGTGCGGCGCGGCTCGATGGTGCCGGACCAGCGGACGCCGAACGTGTCCGCCGGGATGGCCGGGTCCGGCGAACCGCCGAATTTCCAGGAGTGGTTGACGGTGGGATCGATGCGGGTGATCTTCGGCTTACCGCTGAGGTCGGCATTGTCGAAGATCTGCTCCGTGAGTCCCTTGCCCCGACCGCCGGGGGTGGTCGGGCCCGGGTCGACGGTCAGCGCGATGACGGTGGCGATGTCGTTTGTGGTGGTGTTGCTCGGTGCGAGGTCGTAGCCGTCGCCGGCCTTGGTGACGGTGACCTTCTGGTCGCTGCCGAGGACCCGCGCCGCGGTGACCGTGAAGTCGGTACGGGACGTCAGATGCAGTGGCCGACCGGCCGCCGGCCACTGGGTGACCGCCGCGTACAGCGTGTTGCCCTTGCGGCTCACCGAGCCCCAGTCGGGTTCCTCGACGAGCCCGCCGTAGCCCGCCCCGTACACCGCGTCGCCCTGCCCGTTGGTACGCAGCCAGTCGCCCATCTGCTTCAGGCGGTCCAGTGACGCCTGGGGGATGCGGCCGCGCGCGTCCGGGCCGACGTTGAGGAGGTAGTTGCCACTGCGGGAGGCGGTGGCGAGCAGGTTACGGGTGAGGGCGGTGCCCGACTTCCAGTTCTGGTCGTAACGGGCGTAACCCCAGTGGTCGTTGAGGGTCATGCACGACTCCCAGAGCTGGCCGTCTACGGGGGTGGCCGGGATCTCCTGCTCGGGTGTGCCGTAGTCCCCGTCGACCACACGGCGCTTGCCGGCGCGGTTGTTGATGACGAGGCCGGGCTTGAGGCCGCGCAGATAGGACTCCAGGCGCTCGCCGTCGCGTGCCGTCCAGGGATTGTGCGGATTCTCGGTGTCCCATTCGCCGTCGAACCACAACAGCGCCGGGTCGTAATGGTCGATGAGCTCCTTGAGCTGCGCGTACATGCGCTTCTCGTACCGCGGGAAGGTGGCGGGGTCCGCGAAATCGGGATCGTGCCAGTCCCAGATCGAGTAGTAGAAACCCAGCTTGATGCCCGCGTCGTCGGCGGCCTTCTTCAGCTCGGCCATGATGTCGCGGTTCTTGTCGAACGCCGAATGGTCCCGCAGATTCCAGGAGTTGACCTTGGTCGGCCACATCGCGTAGCCCTCGTGGTGCTTGGACGTGATGACGATGTAGCGCATTCCGGCGTCCTTGGCAGCCTTGACGACGGCCTTGGCGTCGAAGTCGGCCGGATTGAAGTTGGCCGCCTGCCTCTCGTACGCGTCCGTCGGGATGTCGCACTCGCGCTTGATCCACTCGGCATTGCGGCACGTCGTGCCATCGGGCCGGGTGTATTCGCCCTCCATGTTGGAGTAGGCGCCGAAGTGGATGAACATGCCGAAGCGGTCCTGGCGGAACCAACTGGTGCGGTCGGCGGTGAAGGGATCGTCGGTGGCGTAGTCGGTGCCGGGGCCCGCCGGGCGTGGGGACGTGCTTCGTGGAGATGCCGCAGAGGCGGCGGGCAGCGCGGTGGTGGCGAGGGCAGCGGTGAGGAGCAGGGTCAGTGCCGTGACTCTCCGCCTGGTACGGCTGACGGGGGTGCGCATGGGGCGGCTCCTGAACTCGTCGGGTCGCTGGGGACCGTAGAGACGAATACATCGGACGTCAACAGAGCTAACCAGTCATAACCGAAGGGAATCTTCGCTCACATCGAATAATCAATCCGATGTTTCCTGACGGGCCGCCCGGAAGATCCGCACGCACACCATCCCGTGCTGGAGAGAGCCTCAGTTGAAGACTTCGAGTGAGTACAAGGAGTACCCGTATCCCGTCCCGCGAGTGATGCCGTGCATGCGGACGTGGCGGGCGGTGGTCGCCGGGAACGTGAGGGTGTCGCTCCCGGCCGTCTCCCGTCCGCGGCGTTCGGCGACGGTCCGCCAGTTCGTACCGTCGCTGGAGACCTGGATGTCGTAGTCCTTTCCGTACGCCACTTCCCAGTCCAGGCGGACGGAGCCGACCCGCTGCTGCGATCCGAGGTCCACGCTGAGCCACTGGTCGTCGCTGTAGGCGCTGGACCAGCGGGTGAAGTCATCGCCGTCGACGGCGTGGGAAGCGGGGAAGGCCGGGGTCTCCGTCGAGGATGCTGTCACCGGGCGGCCGTACGCCAGGTCGCCCGGGGTCTGTCCGGACCCCAGGTTACCCGGTGCCCGGTCCCTTGCCGACCGCGGCCACTCTGCTCTGGAAGGCAGCGTAGTCGGCGCCTGCCGCGCTGCCCGACCACATCTTCTGGGCGAGGGCGTCGAAGCTCTTGTTGATCAGGTCGTGGACCTGGAGTTCGGTGTAGTCCTCGCGGACCAGGTCGTTCCAGACGGCCGGCATCGCCCCGAGCAGGTTCGGGTCCTGGACCGCGAGGTCCTGCCCTCCGCCGAAGACGTTCGGCGCCCAATTGGTGAAAATCTCCCGGCCGTCGAGGCCCTGTCCGTGGTAGTAGGAGGCGAAGGGGACGACGTAGAGCCAGTTGTCGTTCGAGTTGATGACCTTGTAGCCGTCGGCGATCGCGGCCTTGGGCGAGTACCAGCCGTTGTTCCAGCTGTTGATCGCCATGCCCTTGTCGTAGCCGGCGCCGCCTCCGGACATCGCGGAGAAGCTGCCCCAGCCGTTGACGCTCTTGCCGAGGGAGCGCACATACGGGGCCATGGTGTTGACGTACATCTTGAACTGGTCGGCCAGGCTCGTGGGGTACTCGTCGATGCCGATGTGGACGATGGGGCCCCTGAACCAGGGAACGAACTCGGCGAACACGCTCTTCATGAAGGTGGTGGTTCCGTGCTTGCTCAGGTCCAGGTGGTCGGAGTTGCCGTTGTCGAGGCCGAGTTCGGGTTTGAACTCGATGAAGGACCGCGAGTGGGCCGGCGAGTCGATCTCCGGGACGATGGTGACGCCGTTAGCGGCTGCGGTGTCCTCGAAGGAATCCCAGTCCTGCCGGGTGTATCCCTGCTCCTCCCCGAGACCGGCGAACTCGGGGTTGGTGCTCTTGAGGCGGAACGCCGAGATCGACTTGGACCAGTCGCCGTCGGGTGGCTTGATCTCGTTGTCGTTCAGGTGGAGTTGCAGCGTGTTGAGCTTCAGCCAGAGCAGGTAGGACCTGATGAACTCGGGTGTGAAGTAGCGTCGGCCGATGTCCAGCATGAACCCGCGTACCGCGTAGTTCGGGTAGTCGACGGCCGTGCCCACGGGCAGGCTCGTGCGATCCAGTGAGCCGAGTACGGCCTGGAGAAGTGTGCGGGTGCCGTAGTAGAGCCCCTTGTCGCCGCCACCGATGATGTCGACGGATCCATCGGTGGTCTTCAGTCGGTACGCCTCGGGGCGCAGCGCCGGTTTGGCGGCACCGAAGTCGCCATCGCGGTCGAGGCGCAGAAAGATGTCACCGGCGGCTGGGCTACCTGTGGTCACCGACGGGTGTAGCGCAGTCAACTCATCGAAATCAGCCGAGAGCTGGGACGCCAGCTCTCTCATGTCCGCTGAGGAGTCGGGGGATACGACGATGCGGCTCTTCGGTGTCAAGGACAGGCGGCCACTGCCGCCATCCCACTGCTGAAGGGCAGGGACCACTCCTGGTGGGGCGGTGTTCACGGCTGCTGACGCCTGAGGCGCGTACCGCAGTGAAAGAAGGGGGCGAGGAGGAGGGTCGCCAGGGCGACCGCTCCCGCGACAGAACGTCTTGGATTCATGCTGGCTTCCGAGAAGTGGCAAGGCGGAGCCCGTCCGTGAATGAAGGGGGGCGCTCCGCACCGCCGGCTGTGGGGGCAGATGGGAACTCTGCGTCGCGTGGCCCTCACGATCCTCGCGGTTCCCCAGGAGGTCAAGAGGTGTAGACCACTTACCCAGAGGTATCAATTGGTCTATACCGCTGCGCCGTTGGTGTGGGCCGAAGGCTCTTGAGTCCATGGGGCCCGCGCAGCGAAATGGGGCGCGTAACGAGTGGGTAACGCGGTGGGACGGTCGGGTGCTGCGGCGTTCCTCCGAAGTGAGACACGTGCGGGTTGATCGTGCGGGGCGTGCCGCGCGGTCGGCCCGCTCAGGCCCACCCGGAGAGATCCGTCGGCTCCAAGGAAGACCGACCATGCGCGTGCCCAGGCGAGTCCCGTCCGTAGCTGCCTCTGTCCGTGCCGTGGGTGTCCGTATGTGTCTGAAGAGTGTCTTTATTGCCGTACGGTTGCTTGACCTGGGGCTTTGCGATAGTCTAAGTATGGGCATGATCAGTGATTGTGGGTCTGCGATTGCTCTACCTGATCTTCTGCCAGCTGCTGGGCTGCCTCCTTCTGCTGGGCCGATCGACCGCCACGAACAGCGCAGAGATCCTCGCGCTTCGCCATGAGGTCGTCGTGCTTCGCCGGCAGATCAAGCGGCCAAAGCTCTCATGGGCCGATCGTGCCATGCTCTCCGCTCTCGCCCGCCAGTTGCCATCCGCCTTGCGCCGTCATCGGCTGGTCACCCCGGGTACGCTGCTGACCTGGCACCGCCGTCTGGTGCGCTGGAAATGGCGCCGGACCCCAACCAGTCCCGGCCGGCCATCGCTGGCGGAGGAGATTGCGGCGCTCATCCGGCGCTTGGCGCGAGAGAACCCCACCTGGGGATACGTCAGGATCCAAGGCGAACTCCGACGGCTGGGTCATCGGATTGCCGCCGCCACCGTCCGGCGCGTCCTGCGCCGCTCCGGTCTACCGCCCGCGCGGCAGCGCGCCTCCCAGCAGACCTGGCGCTCCTTCCTGCGCTCCCAGGCTCACACGTTGCTCGCCTATCACCCAACTCGCCCGCAATCTGCTCATGGACCTGGGCGACAGAGCCGGGTACTTCCGGTTCCTCGTCCGTGACCGGGACAGCAAGTTCACCGCCGCGTTCGACGCCGTCTTCGCCGGTAACGGTACAGCCGTCATCCCGACTCCGCCGCAAGGCCCACGGTCCAACGCGTTCGCCGAACGATGGATACGCACAGCCCGCGCAGAGTGCACCGACCGGTTCCTCATCTCCTCCGGCGAACGCCACCTGCGCACGGTCCTCACCACGTACGCGGAGCACTACAAAGCGGGACGGGCCCACCACAGCCTCGGCCTCCGAGCACCCGACGACGACCCGAATGTCATTCTCCTGCCTGCTGCCGCGGTCAGGCGCCGCCAGGTACGTGGCGGACTGCTCAACGAGTACCACGCCATGTCACCCCGGCTGCCTCATCATCCACCGGAAACGCCCAGCTCATCAGCCTAGTCCTCGCGGGCTACGAGCGGCACTATAACGAGCACCGGCCCCACCAAGCCCGCAATCAGCTACCAACCGACGCCCATAAAGACCCCGCCGCGGCTCACGCCCTCAGCACCAGCAAAGTCCTGTGCACCCGGATCCTCGGCGGCCTCATCAACGAGTACAGATGTGCGGCATGACGTGCAGCGGTGCGTACTTCCCCCTCGCGAGCAGCACCCCCCCACCGGAGCCGGGGAACCTGGCACCCACCCGGCGCGACAGCCGGGCCTCCAACCTGCCCGTGGCCAGGCCGGACAGCCGAAACGGCCCGCCGGGCAATCCGGCGGGCCGTCACGAAAGATCGAGGTCAACGGCCAGGCCAAAGGAGCGAAATCAACGGTGTTGACGCTGGACCCGCTCCGAGCAGCCGCGATGGGTTTCCGAACGACACACACGGAAACCGTCTTCTTGCTGGAACAAAAGTAGCCTTGTACAAGCCCTATCATCCCAGTTCAGAAGGAGTTTTCGCTTTCTGATGAAGATCTGGACACTGTGGCAGGTGAGTCAGGCCGTTGCGGCGTCGCGCTCGACGAGCTGAAACTGAATCCCCTCCGAGGTGTCGGGCCGGGAAAAAGCATTGAGGTTGCCGTCGATCGCCACGGGCTGAGGAGCGACGAATTCGACGCCGAGGCCACGAAGCGTCTGCATGATCTCGGTGATGCTGTCGTCGACCTCGACTGCGATGTGCTCGATGCGAGCCTTGTCGCCGACGCGGTCGCCGAGACGGCGTCGACGGGCCTCGCTGGTGGTGGGTTCGATGAGCTCGATACGAGCCCCGTCACCCACCCGGTAGAACGCGGCTTTTACATTGCGGTCGGGCAGCTCGCGTTCGAACTCGAGGTTGAGACCGAGGCTTTCAAGGAATTTCTTCGCGCGGAGCAGGTCGTGGACCACGACACCGATATGGTCAATGCGCTTGAGCATGAGCGTATGGGTCCCTTCAGGAGGTCTGCGAAGCGATGGGGTTCGGGGCGGCCTGAGCGCGGTGCAGTTGGGTAGCCGTCAGAATCAGAATGACCACCAGGAAGAGCCAGCCGACCGTGTAGCCGGTGGCGCCGACGAGCGCGCCGAACAACGGTGGCATGGTGGCGGCGATGACCTGATTCAGGGTGATCGCGAAGCTGATGGTGGAGGCGACCGCATGCTGAGGGGCGATGTCGGTGATCTGTACGAGGTAGAGCGGGTACCAGCCGACGCTGAGCAGGCCCAGCAGCGTGCAGAGCGTGTAAGCGAGCACGCGAGGCGAGCCGGGGGTCAACGTGCTGAGCGCGGTGATCGGGATCGTGGAGAAGGCGAGAAGCCACTTCAGCGAGCGCATCCGCATGCCGGGCCAGAAACGGTCACTGATCCAGGCGAGACCGATCCGGCCGGCGATCCCGGCAGCCTGGGCCACCGAGTACATGAAGCCGGCCGTGACAATCGGGATGCGTAGGTGATCGTTGAGGAAGATCAAGATCTGCACGGAGAACACGTACTGGAACGCGGCCAAGGCGAGTCCGGCGATGAGAAGCGAGCGGACAGCCCTGTCGCGCACGAGGCCGAGGATCAAGCGGCGCAGGTTCACCGGCGTCTTTCGCGCACTCGTCGTGGCGTCACCCGTCTGGCGGTAGAAGGTGGCGAAGACCACGCCCCCGAGGATGCCGGCCGCTCCCTGGACGATCATGGCTGCGGTCCAGCTGCGGTGCAGGGCGACGGCGGGCAGGATCGCCCCGGCGATGGAGGCGCCGATGGGCAGACCGGCTTGGCGTATACCGGTGGCCATACCTCGTAGGCCGGGTTCGAACCATCGGGTGATGGCTCGCTGCCCGCCAGGCAGAATAGATCCGTAGAAGGCGCCCATCACCAGGATGCACAGCAGCAGCACAGGGTAATTGCGACCCGCAGCCGCGGCGATGAACGCCGCGACGCCCATGGCGATCATTGTAAGAGAGACGACCCAGCGCTCTCCGTAGCGGTCGATGGCCCGCCCGATGATCAGCATCGAGGCGATCGGCCCGGCCTGGATCGCCGTGGCTGCGAGAGCGGCGGTGGCCGCGGACAGGTGGTAGGTGTTCTTCCAGAACGGCAGCAGGACACTGACGCCGGAGTAGACGATCGAGCCGGAAGTCAGCGCGGTAACGGCGACGGCGAGCACGACCCACTTGTACGAGCCCGCTGAGTGGGCAGCCCGCTCGGCGGGCGCCACCTCGCCGGCCTCTTGCGCGGTCACGCGCCGGGCTCCGATTGCCTGGAGGCCAGGTTCCCCAGCTCGGCCAACAGCGGGATGTTCATCAGGTTCAGCAGGACGAGGTTCTGGCTCGTAGGGTTGTCGAAGTGGTGCAGCGACCAGGCCGGGACGAGCAGAAGGTCCCCGGGGCTCAGATCGGTTGTCTCGCTGGTGTCGTGGAAGGTGACAGTGCCGGTGCCGGCTTGCACGACGAACAGGTGATACCAGGTATGCGCGTGCGGGGTGGTGTTCTTCCCAGCGGGGATGACCTGGTAGGCGACGGCGACATCACGGATGATTTCGGCGCTGCCGTTCGGCAGAGACAGGGCGAGCGTGCCGCGTTCGGGGTGCTCTGTGTCGCTGAGCCGGCCGGAGATGTCCGCCCACCGCCACACCACCGGCTCGGGCAGCAGGGTGTCGTAGCGCTTTTTGAAGTCAGGGTAGGGAAACTGACTGCCGCTGCCGATCGGCACGGGAATCATCCTCCTCGAGGAACGTGAGTTGCTGCCACATGTCGCACACGGCGGCGTTCGCCTCGTCCGTGAATCGCGACTTCTGCCCGTCCCTGGGCAGGTAGTACGTGTAGTACCGCGGCCCTTCGACGGGGTATCCGACAGCCCATACACCTGTGAGTGGCGTCCCGGCCTCGGCGACGACGCGGCCGCTGGGCGTAATGTCCACACCGCCCGGCTCGTAGGAGCCGTTGCGATAGGGACGGATCAAACCGCGTGCCAGCAGGCGGGCGGTCAGCGGGGAACTGTCCGTCTCGGGGTGGAACAAGTCCAGGCGCGCCGCCACTAAGGCGTCGGCGTATCGGACGGTAGGGCCGTCGGTGAAATGGGTTTCAACGGTGAACCGGGCCGTCTCAGGGTCGGGGACGATACGGCAGCCCGGTCCTCCGGCCAGATCGACCACACCAGCGTTCATCAGGGCGAGAAGTTCGTAGTTACGGCGGCGGGGTGGCCCGAACGAGATCCTGTTCATGAGCGGCACCCATCGGGTGTTGAACACCCGATGCGAATCCGGTGTCAGGCCGGAGAATTCGACGGCCTCGCGCAGGCTGGCGCGGATGTCCCGGATGGCGTCGGTGGCAGCTTTGACAGGGCTCGTCCGGTTGCCTTTCTCGGCGTGCTCCAGGTCCTCGGTGACGAACGCCGTGAAGAAGGCGCGGAAGGCGTCCAGATCCCTGAAGCTCTTGCCGGCCAGCGGGTCGACGATGGCGTCGACGGCGGCCTGATCGGCCGCTGTGAATTCGTACTGGCTGGGTCGGATATGACCTTGCTCCAGCGTGGAGCGGTAAACGTAGCCCATTTCCCGACGTAGTAGCGGCACGGCTTCCGTCTCGAAGTCGATCTGCGCGCTGCCACGCTTCCGCCTCGCGTGCTCACGCAATCTGCGTATGGCCTCGAGGGTTAAGAAGTGCGGCTGGTAGGCGCCGGCGAGGCCCTTCTGGTTGATGCCGCGTGCGGCGGCGGGCAGGCACTGACGGGAGAACAACAGGACGCTCGGCTCACGCCCGCACGGTATGTAGCGCATGTCGTGGCCGTCGCCCTCGAAACGTCCGCCCCTGCCGATGGTGAGGTGAGCGATGACGTCGTGGGCGGTCAGCCCGAAACCCTGCACGGCCACCGTGGCCCCGGGAGCGATGCGCCCAAGCTTGTCGACCGGGTAGCAGTCCGCCAGGTAGGCGAGGCGGTCATTGCGGCCTTGGTGTTCGCTGACGAAATTCTCGAACCGGATGTCCTCGCCGGTGGGGGTGCGTCGGGAGTGCCCGGTGGCGAGGAACAGGAAATCGGAGGGAATCTCGTAGCCGTTCTCGGTCCGCACCACGTACCTGCCGGACGGGGAGAGCTCCTCCACGTCGATGGCGCGAGCCCGGTGGTGCACCACTCGCACGCTCGTGGGCAGCGAGCTGAGGGTGTGGTCGGACACGAAGGAGAGATACTCACCGAGCAAGCTGCGCGGCAGGTAGTCGTGTGGCCCGATCGGCTCCCCGCCTGCCTCGCCCGTGCGGTAGTAGCCACCTGCGAAGCGGCGGTAGCCAACCTGCTGGGCCCAATCGGTGAACGACGGGCCGCCACCGCCGGGGAACATGGTGAGCTGGCTGGCGAGCGTGTTGGTGAGCAGATGGTCGGGCTGCCGGTTGGAGTGTGCTCCTTGCCCGGTGTCGCCGGGGTCGACAAGGTGGACGTTCAGCTCAACGCCCTCGGGGAGCTGGTGGGCTCGCTGGGCGATGTGCTGGAGGATGCCGAGGCCGCGTGGCCCCAGCCCGACGATCGTGACCTGAACAGCCCTCAAGAGATCACCCGCTCGCGCAGTTCCAGCGCCGCCGGGTCGGTGTACGGGGCTATGGGTTCCTCGTGCAACCGCACCCAGCGGGGGTCGTCCTCTACCTGGGGGAAGCGGGTGGCGACCTGAGGATCATGACCGGGGATGATGTGGTCGACGCCGTCCGCCAGATCTTCGACGGTCTCGTACGCCTCGACCATGGAGGCGAGGTGGTCGAGGATCGGGAACGGGGCCCGGCGACGGATGTTTGCCCACAGGTGCGACGAATCGCTCGCCAACACGACCCAGCCGCGCTTCGTGTGAACGCGTACTACGTGAAGGCCGGGGGTATGTCCAGGGGCCGGGTGCACCTCGACGCCGGGCACGATCGTAGCCGGACCCCGGTGCAGGGTGAGGCGCTCGTCGAACAGCAGCCGAATCGCCGCGTTCACATCTTCCGCCTCGAAGGGGCGGCGGGGTGCGGCTTGGCGCATGGCGCGGCTGGTGCAGAACGCGAGTTCCGGCTCTTGGAGATGAACGCGAGCCGTGGGGAAGGCGGCGAGGTGACCGGCATGGTCCCAGTGCATGTGCGTGATCAGCAGATGCGACACGTCGGTGGGATCCATGCCGAGACCGGCCAGGGCCTCGACGGGGTGGTGAAGTTGCTCGCGGCCACGCCGCGCACCCGTGTGCGCGGTAAACCCGGTATCGACGACGATCACCTGGTCCTGACCTCGGATGACCCAGATGTAGAAGTCGAAGCCGGCCGGGGTGTCGGTGGCGCAGGGGTCGTCGGCGAACAGGAAGTTCTCCCGCGCGAGTCGCCCCGTCTGAGTCCCGAACCTGAGCGCGAGAAGTTCGTGGGTTGGCGGCCGGTTCATGCGCCCACCACCGTCAGTTCGCGAGCCTCGGGCGCCGGGAGTGGCAGTTCGTCCTCGAAGAAGAACTTCTCCGCCCCGAACGCCGGGACGAGCTGGTCGAACCAGGTCGCGTCCGGATCGTACGCGGCGTAGAACGGCCGACGCGCCCAGTCCGCATGACGTCCCTGAAGGAGCTGAAGGGCGAACACCTTCTCGCCGCGGATGGTGGGGGTGCCGTCGATGAGAACCTTGCCCGGAAACGCGCTCATCGACGGGCCGCGCACGGTGCGGGCGAGGCCGGAGACCCTCTGGTATGCGTCGCGGAAGATCTCGTACGCCCTCACCAGGGGAATCTCGAAGTAGGAGCGGGCGCCGGTATCGCGTTCGACGAACATGTAGTACGGGATGGCGCCCAGCCGCACCCCGGTCGTCCACAGCTCCCGCCACGCCTCGGCGTTGTCGTTGATGTGCCTCAGCATCGGCGACTGGAGGCGCATGTTCGCACCTGTGGCGGTGATCCGCTTCAGGGCGGTCTGTGCGATGTCAGGGCGCAGCTCGGCGGGGTGGTTGTAGTGGCCCATGATCGCCAGGTGCTTACCAGCGGTGACGACTCGCTCGAACAGCCGGATGAGTTCGTCGGCATCCCGGTCGGTGACGAACCTTTGGGGCCAATAGGCGACCGATTTGGTGCCGATCCGGATGTTCTGGATGTGTTCGAACTCCGGTGTCAGGAGTGGTTCGATATAGCGGGCGAGAGTGTTTGTCCGCATGATCAGCGGGTCGCCGCCGGTGATCAGGACGTCGGTGACCTCCCGGTGGCGAGCGAGGTAGGCGGTCAGGCCCTGGGCATCCCTGGCGGCGAAGGTGAGTTCGCCGTCGCCGACGAACTGCGGCCAGCGGAAGCAGAACGTGCAGTAGGCATGGCAGGTCTGCCCGTGTTGAGGGAATAACAGTACTGTCTGGGAGTATTTGTGCTGCATCCCTGACATTTCCTTGCCGTCCAACTCAGGTACGTTGTGGGTTTGCTGGCCGGCCGGGTGGGGGTTCATCTGCTGGCGGAGCTTCGCCGCGTGAAGGGCGATCTGCCCCTTGTCGCCAGCGGCGATGACATCCCGCAGGGTGGCGTAGTCGGTGTCGTCCAGCATGGCCCGGTGGGGGAAGTTCAGCCGGAAGATGGGATCGTCCGGGATGTTGTCCCAGTTGATGAGTTCGTCGAGCACGTACTGATTGGTGCGGAACGGAAGAACCTGGGAGACCACAGTGACGGCCTCGCGGATTTCCCCAGGCACCCGCCCCCATTGCGGGGCGCGTTGAATTGTTTTTTCATTGTAGGGCGTGAACTTGCCGACACTCAATTCGAGTCCCTTTCCCTGTCCGAAACCGAGCGGTGTGGGCGAGCATCAATCCGAACTCTCCCCCCCCCGGCCGAGATCATCCTCCGCGGTTCCGGAAGCGTGCGCTGCTTGAGGGTTCACCACGTCGGGAGCAGTGGCGGCAACTCAGGTCACAGCTACTGCCGCACATGCCATGCCGACGATTGCTATTGCGGTTTTATGCACGACCATCCTCAGGTCGCACTTATGGGCGAAGTTGGTCACCAGGCATACCGTCCGGCGCACCACGATCCTGCTTGAACAATGAGACACCTGTCGCGGTCGCGGGTGATCGTGCGTGCGACTGGCGTAAGCCCGCCATGGGGCAAAAGGAGTAATTCGGTACCAACCGGTCCACCGTCCTCAACGTACATACAACAAGGCCGGGCGTGGCCCGGCCTTGTTGCGCTCGTTGTCGAATGTGATCGCTGGTTCAGCGGTAAGTGGGGCCGATGCGGATCACGGTGCCGTTCGGATCGCTGCGATAGGGGGAGTGGCCCTGGCCGGCGCGACGCGATGCCGGCCCCGGTGGCCAGGCGCACCATGGCGCGGGAGCTGCCGTCGAGGACGCCGAGAGTGAGGAGGTAGCCGCCATTCGGCCGTGTTCCACGTGGCGAGCCGGTGCCATCGAGTCGCTCGCCGAAGATGCGAAAGGCATTGCGACCTGGTCGACGCTGACAGGCAACTACCGTGCGAATCGCCGAATTTACTGTTGGGCGCGCTTCTCGTGGAGGATGCCGAGATCGCGTAGCAGGTAGCCGGCGTGGAGCCGGTTGTGGGCCCCGATACGGCGCAGAACTGCGGCCAGGTGGCGCTGGAAGGTGCGTAGGGAGATGCCGAGACGCTTGGCGACAACCTTGTCGTCGTAGCCCTCGACGAGCAGTTCCACGATCGCCGTCTTCATCTCCTCCGAGCTGAACAGCATCTGTTCCCGCTCATAGGCGAGCGGGAATGGCAGGGCTTTGTCCCAAGCCCGCTCGAAGGCGCCGATCAGGAAGTGGATGACGCTCAGGTCACGTATGAGCAAGGCTCCTTTGGGGTTTCCAACCAGCTCGACGAGGGCGACTTCGCGGTCGAAGACGATGAGCTGCATGAACACTTGTGTAACAACGCGGACTTCGGCGCCGTGCTCGACAAGCAGCGAGACCTGGTCGACAGTGGGCTGATGAAACTGCGCCGCGTACGGATAGAGCGTACGCGTGCGTACACCACGCTCAAGCACGCCTATGGCACGGTCCGTTGCCTCCTTGAGGACGGGTTCGGGGCGAGGGCCGCCAGGTGGAGAGACGAGGATCTCCCTGGTAGCGCGGGCCGAGAGTTCGGACACGGTCAGGCGGACGGCATCCACATTGTCGAGACGGTGCAATGAGTGTTCCCTTACGTCTTTCATGACGCTTTTCTCGTAGACGGGAAGCAGATCCACCAGTTGCGCGCTCACTTCGTTGATCGTCATCTGCCGTTCGCGCAGTTCCCGGATCGCCGGCAAAAGAAGTTGGGTGAAGGCGGTGGCTGGCGCCACGGGTACGAGGCGAACGGGGTCTCCGGGCTTGCCGGTGAGCACCTTGAGCTGGAGCAGCCTGTCGATCGCCTGTCCGGCCTCATCGGGCGAAGCGTCCGCAAGTTGCAAGAGTTCGTTGCGGGAGACGCTTTCCCGGGCTGCCGCGAGGGCATACAGGGCGACCATCAGACGACTGTCAGCGTTGGTGGTTTTGTCGGCTTCCAGGTTTGTGGGGCACGCGGACATGACTATGTTCCCCTTTCGGGAATTGAAGACCGTCCTAATAAGCCAACAAGATCACCAACAGCCACTAACGGCGCAAGAGCGCGAAACCGTCACTTACAAAACGGGCTCATCGCATTTGAGGGTGTAGGTGGGGTCTGAATCCTCCGGCTTCGAGAATGCTTCTCGCGATGTAGTGCGTCAGGATCCGGAAGCCCAACGCTGAGCCGCGGAGGTGCTCGAGGCGGCCATTGATCGCCTCCGTCGGTTAGGTTCGGGCAGTGGGTGGAGCGGTGCGGCGCTTGCGAGAGTGCGGTGGGGCCCGTGCTCGTTGTGGAACGCCTCGTACTCACGCAGCGCGCGGAGGAGGTGGGTCTGGTTCCAGATGAGGGTGCGGTCGAGGAGCTCAGCTCGGCAGGACCGGACCCAACGCTCCATGATCGCGTTCATCCGTTCAGGTGCGGGGCCGATGCCGTGCTCCTTGAGGATGTTCCACACGGTGCTGGCGGCGACCTTGATGCCGAGGGAGGTGAGTTCGCCGTGAATCTCTGCCTCCTTGTCGCGGTCACACTTCGGTAGGAGCCGTACCAGGGTGAGCATGCTCGTCAAGGTCAGGTAGAGCAGTCGCAGCAGCACTCCACGATGCTGGTGGGGGGAGGCTAGGTCGGCAACGGGGGCCTCTACGGTCACGGTTGACCGGCGGAGACAACAAGCGCCTGCGCAAGGCCACCGAGCTGCTCCGCCGAATCACCTGGCTGCTGGCCACCGACACATCTTGTCTCGGTCGCTCATCGGCAGGAGGCATAGGAAAGGGCGTTGGTCGTGGCGAGGTAGGCCAGGCGCAGCAGCACGACTGATCATGATGTCGCCCCGGCCCTTTGCGGGTGAAGGCACTTGGGCGAATGTCGAGGAGAACCGAGGATCCGTGATCAGGCTCCCGACCTGCGTGGATGATGTATCGGCACCCGCAGACCCACGCTCGCCACGTCCTCGATGTCTACGCCCGGCACTACAACGGCCATCGCCCCCATCAGGCTCGAGGGCAGCGGAGCGGAGATTTCGAGATCAGCCGTATCACCGAGTGGCACGGCTCTTTCGCGCCGGTCAGCGTGCAGACCTGGGTGCTGCGTGGACAGGGGCGCACAATCCTGGTGGACACCGGGCTGGGCAACGACAAGCCGCGCGTCCACGGTCTGCTGGCCAACCGCGACGGCGACTTCCTGCACCGGCTCGCCGCGATTGGCGTGCAGCCCGAAGACGTGGACACAGTTGTCAACACCCATCTGCACACCGACCACGTCGGGTGGAACACTCGGCTGGAGAACGGCGAGTGGGCACCGACATTCCCCAACGCTCAGTACCTGATGCACAAGGCCGACTTCGACTACTGGAACCCCGCTAACAACATCCCCCGCAAGTCGGACTTCGGCGACCCCGCCGACAGCAGGGCGGGCTTCGACGACAGTGTGCTGCCCGTTCACCGAGCCGGTCAGGCCCTGCTGTGGGAAGGCGACGAGCACTCCATCGCCGCCGGCCTGTCCCTCCAGCTGGCTCCTGGACACACCCCCGGTTCCACGGTGCTCAAGCTGCACTCCGGCACGGACCGCGCTTTCTTCGTCGGAGACCTCATCCACACGCCCTTGCAGTTCCTCACCCCGGCCACGACACCTGCCTGAGCGAAGACCAGCAGCAGGCGGCCAGGAGTCGCCGCCGCATGCTGGAAGAGGCCGCAGACACCAACGCCCTCATCATCCCGGCCCATCTGGGCGGCGCCGGAGGGGCCGAAGTCGTCCGGAAGGGAGAAACCTTCACCATCAAGCAGTGGGCACCCCTGACCGCGCCGGCAGCGAATCCCGGTCGCCCGGTCCGCCTCACCTGACGCACCACAATCAATCGTCATCCGGTGAACGAGACGATGGGTACCGATTTATCCGGAGCCGGGTTCCACATCGTGCTGAGCGGATCGTGCCGACTGCTGACACCCGACGGTTCACAGCGAACCATCAGTAACGGCGACGTGGTACTCACCCCGCACGGCGCACAGCACGCCCTGGAAAGTCTCGGCCACGCCGACGCAGAGGCCGACAGCCCCACTTCCCTGCTGTGCGGGGCCTATCAGCTCGATCAGACACACCCCCATCCGCGAGTCCTGCCCGAGGCAAGGATGGCGAGTCCTTCGGCGGCGTGGTCGAGTCGAGGACCTGGGCGACGCTGACCCGCATGGAGCCTTCCGCGCCCTTCGTCGCGACCGGCGTGGTGACCTCGCGGGTGGCGTGTGCCATCACCTTACGGCCGGTGAGGCCGACAGCGGCGAGGGTGTCCTCGTCAGGTCCCGTGGTGGTGGAGGAGACCCCGCTGGCCTCCTTGACCTCGCCCAAGGGGATCTGCTCGAGGGAGTCTCCAGCGAGGTTGACCAGGGTGTCGACGCCGTCGGCGTAGTAGGCGACGACGCCCTGGTCGGTGACCGATCCGGCGTTGTCGGCGATGATTTTCGGAGCTCCGAGTTCGCGGAGCCGCTCGAAGTCGGCAGCGGTATCGGTGGCCACGACCTCGACCTGCTGAGCGGCGGGGAGTTGTCGCACCACATAGGACCTGACCCTGCCGGACGTGCCGTTGACCAGGACCTCGCTGCCAGCGTCGGCGGCGTCGCCGAGGCTGTCGACGTACTCGTGCGGAACCATGCCGGACTTGGCACCGGCGGCGAGGATGTTGTCGAAGGTGCTTGCCGCGCTCAGCTGCGTGTGCCGACTCTGCACCGTCTACTGTGGAGTAGCAGTGGCGCCTTCGGCCGTGGGGCGTAAGACGAAGTCGTAGGTGAGGGTGCGGTAAGGTCGGTCGAATCCGCGAGCGTGATGGTCGTCATGGCGGGTAGTGGTCTTGACCGCGTCGGCGGGGATGGCGCCTTCGATGGTGCTGGCGACCAGTGGGTCGCCGTCGAAGTAGATCTGGGTGGTCAGTGGCAGGCATCCGTCGGCGGAGACGATCGCGTGGATGTGCAGCGGGCGCAGGCCTTGAAGCTGCAACGCTCGGGTCAGTGTGGCGAGTGGGCTGTCCGTGGCCAGGCCGAAGGTTTCGGTGCCGGGCATCACCGTGCGGAACTCGTAGCGGCCGTCGGCGTCAGCGATGATCCTGGCGCGGAGGTTGTCGGCGGGGATGCCGGTGGAGTCGTTGGGGATATTCAGCGGCTCGAAGTCGCTGGTGTCCATGCCGGAATAGACGTTGTTGGCGTCGATCTGCCAGATCTCCAGGGCGGCTCCGGGCAGCGGGTCGCCTGTGGTGGTGCGTACGGTCCCGGACACGATGAGGGGTTCTCCGGGTTCGTCGGGGCGCATGGGCAGGACGGCGGGGCTGTGCAGGACGGGGGCTCCGGGGCGGTGGGCGGGGCCCTCCATCTCCCAGTGACTCGCGCCGTCCTTCTCCGGATGGGCGTAGGTCGCGCCCGCGGTTCCTTTGAGGACGGTCTTGTAGAACAGGATGCTCGCGGATGGCAGTTCGCCGGCGTCGGCGACCTGCTGCAGCCATCCGATCGTGGCAAACAGCTCCTCGATGGTGATCTGGTGTTTGAGGATGACGTCGTCGACGGCGCGGCGCAGATCAGTGAACACGACCTGCAGTCGGCTTTCGGACCCGCTCATGTGCGTTGGCTCCTTTTCGGCGCAGGGACAGTGGGGATCGGATGGACGCGGTGACGCGTCAGGAAATCAAGTGCGGCGGCGTTCCACTACGACGGGGCTTCCCAGAACGCCGTGTGACCGACCTCGCCCAGCACGCGGAATTCCGTGCTGGGCAGGTGCCGGGCGAGGTATCGCATGAGGGCCTGCGGTGTCAGCAGGCCGGCGGTACCGACGAGCAACAGGATGGGCGTGGTGAGGTCGGCCGGCCGAGCCCGAGGCGGGGTGCAGGAACACGACTGCATCCCCACCACTACCCGAATCGGTGAATACAGCGGCCTCCCGGCCAGGCAGAACCGGCACGCGAACCCCCTTTCGGCGCGATCGGTCAGCGCCGGATTCCGGCGACGAGCTTTTCCCAGTTCCGGAAGGCGATACGTTCGCGGTCGGCCTCGCCAATCGGTGCCGTTTCCAGGAAACGCCGCGCGGATCCGGTACTCTCCCGGTTGAAGGGGTAGTCCGAGGCATACATGATCCGCTCGACCCCCACCGTCTCCAGGCTCCACCGCAGGTACTTGTGGCTGGAGATGCCGCCCGGGGTGATGAAAATGTTCGAGCGGAAGTACTCCGCGATCGGACGCCGCAGGTCGGTGAGTTTGTCCATGGTCGCGACACGGTCGAGGTAGAACAGCACCACCTCGCCCCAGTGCCCCAGGATGACCTGCAGCTTGGGGAACCGGTCGAACACGCCGCCGACGATCATCCGGAGCATGGTCAGTCCGGCGTCGTAGTGCCAACCGAACGCCCCGGTCGCCAGCATGCTGTCCACCGGCTCGCCGAAACCGCGGTAGTAGGCCGCGGTGACGGCCGGGAACGGCACACTGGGATGCAGGTAGATCGGTGCGCGCAGATCCTCGGCAGCCTCATAGATGTCCCAGAATCCGGGCGCGTCCAGAGCCTGGCCGCCGGAGTTCGCGTTGACCAGCGTGCCGTTGAGCCCCAGTTCGGTGACCGCACGCCGCAATTCCTCGGCCGCGGCCGACGGTGCGGAGGTGGCGAGCGCCGCAAACCCCTGGAATCGCCCCGGGTGGTGGCGCACGGCGGCAGCGATCGCGTCGTTCGTGGGCGCCTGCAAGGGGACTGCCTCCGCCGCGTCGAGGTTCTGCAGCCCCGGCGTCGTCAGCGACAGCACCGCGGTGTCGATCCCGGCGTCCTCCATCGCGGCGATGCGTCCGCCGCCCAGGTCCAGCAAGGCCGACGTGATGTCACTGGCGGCAGCCCACTTCATCATCGGCTCGGCGAGCTGGGGATCGCGCCGCTTCCACGCCTCGAGCACGTCGGTGGTGACGAAGTGCTCTTCGAGCCCGTAAAGCTTCATCGAGACTCAGCTTCGGACGGACTTGAGCGCGCCGGCCCAGGACTCAAGCTGGCCGAACAGGACGGAAGCAGCGCTGTCGTGTATCGCGGCGGGCTTGAACACCGAGAAGTTTTCGAAGTCGGTGAGTAACGAGAATGACAACTGCTGGCGCACGTGGGCCAGTTGCAACTCGCTCGAGATCGCCCGCAGGTGCTCGATCGCCCGCGTACCGCCGAGCGAGCCGTACGACACGAGGTCGATCAGTTCGTAGTCGGCGTTCGCCCGCTCCTTGGCCTTGGCCAGCACCCAGTTCGCCACCGCTTCACCGTTACGGCCGGGACGGGTGCTGCCGAGGATGATGGCGAGCTTCAGGTCGCTCATGGGTAGCCCTTCCCATCTGGACACACTCACACTTGAATATTCAAGTGAGAACCTAACCCACCTCACGTGAATGTTCAAGTCAGGCCCTCGGTGACATGGGTATGCTGCGCACATGTCTGCCCCAGGGGAGTCCAAGGTGTCCGAGCCGCGCCAGCTCAGCGGTGATCAGCTAGCGGCGTGGCGCGGGTTCATGAAGCTCCTCCAGAGGCTGCCGGCGGCGCTGGAGTCGCAGCTCCAGCAGGACTCGAAGCTCAGCTTCATCGAGTACCACGTGCTGGCGCACCTGTCCGAGCAGCCCGGGCGCCGCCTGCGGATAAGCGAGCTCGCGGGCCTGGCCAACACGGAACTGTCCCGCCTGTCCCACATGATCGGTCGGCTCGAGAAGCGCGGGTTCGTGTGCCGCGAGCCCGACCCGCACAACGGGCGTTACACGCAGGCGATCCTGACCGAAGCCGGTTTCGCGTACCTGGCGGACGCGGCCCCCGGACACGTCAGCCAGGTGCTGGACCTGTTCATCAACGTCCTGGCCCCGGACGAGCTACGGACGCTGCACCGGATCTCCGATAAGGTGCTCGCCCGCATCGAGCGCGCAGGGTGACACGACGAGCGCGTGGCCGGAGCTGTCCCCGACCGCCATCGACCTGCTCGCCTGGACCCGGACAGCTAGGCTGTTCCCCCACTCCCGCCCTCGAAAACCGGCAATGCGGTGGTGAGCGAAGGGACGCAGCAGTGAACTCCCAGGGGCCGGCGTCGACGAAACAGCCGGGTGAGTCCACCATCACCGCCTTCTTCGATACGCAGCTCTTCGAAGGCGCCGACCTCGACCGCCTGATCGAGCGAGCGGCGCTTTTCATGCGGGCCGCTGTGGGAAGGGTCAGGGACGACGGGGGCGGCGTCGCCCGCAATGGGTGTGGGGCACTGACGCCGGTGGGCAGCCCCTTGACCGCGTTCTCGGTGCCGGTGGCCGGCTCCGGCGGCTGGGTCTGGGTCGATGGCCTGCCCGAGCCCACGGCGCGTCACTTCCTCAACCGGCTGTCCGCCGCCGTGTCGATCATCGACCGTTGGGGCGCGGCCTTGACGCACACGGAGTCCGAGCCGATCAGCGTGCTCATCAACGGCACGTCGAGCGAGGCCGCGCACGAATCGGCGCTCACGCGGCTCGGTATCACCCGCGACACGCAGATCCGAGTTCTGCTGTGCAGCGGCCCCGACGCCGGCGTCGAGCACTTCGCGGAGGCGGTCGCGGACACGCAGAAGATCGTCGCCCGCACGGATCACCAGGGGAAAGCGGTGCTCCTCCTCATGGCGGACGGCGCGGACGGCGTCACCGTTCCGGGAGTCCCCGTCGACGTCCGGGCCGCGTACAGCAGGATCGTGTCGGCGGCACGCACCCGGGAAGCGTACGTCAACCAACGCCCATGACGCGTACCTGTTCACCCGGCCCTCGCCGCACGACCGCGGCCCGTACCAGCCCATTCACGGCGTACTGATCGACGGCGCGCGGCTCACCGGGCTTGCGGCCCTCTGCCGTCTCAGCCACGACGAGATCGACGCCGTGCCGGAGGTTGGGGTCCTCGCCGGACTGTTCGAGCAGTACGGCGAGCAGATCCTGCTCGTCCTGGAGGCTTACGCGATCACGGGCTCCTTGCGCAAGGCCGCGGCGCAGGTCTACCTGCACCACAATTCCGTGGCCTACTGGGTGCAGAAGGCCGAGGCCGAGCTCGGCTACTCGCTCGCCGAGCCGAACCGGCGCGCTCAGTTCTTCGTCACCGTGTGCCTGTACCGCCTCTGGAGGCAGCAGGACGAGCGAGTCTGATCGCCTCACCGCGCCGGTTGTCCTACATCACGGAGCAGACCTCGGACAGTTGCCCGATGTCGCACGCCCCGTCGCGTGCCATCGTCCTAGGCAATGTCAAGGTCGCGTGCCGTCCAGCACCCGAACGCGGAGGAGCCCGGTCCGGCATGTACTCGCAAGACCCCGTTCGTCGTCACCTCAACACGATCGTCCTACTGGTGAACGCGCTCAATCAGGACCCGGGCCGCCCACTGCTGCACCTCCCGGACGGCCGGACAGCGACCGTCGGCGAGGTACGCGACGCGACATCCCAGTACGTGCAGACGCTGACGAGCCTCGGCGTGGTCGAGGGGACTCGGGTGGCGCTGCTCTCCCGCAACCTGCCGGAGGAGTTTCCGATGAAACCGAGGAATGATGGCACGGATTGAGCCCTTCAAGATCGATGTACCCCAACGTGAGGTGGACGCGCTTCGCGCGCGCCTGGCCGACACGAGGTGGGCGCCCGAACTCGACAACGAGGACTGGTCCTCCGGCGTCAACGGCACCTACCTGCGCGAGCTGGTGGCCTACTGGCAGGACGGCTTCGACTGGCGTGCACAGGAAGCGCGCATCAACGAGTTCCCGCAGTTCCGCACCGAGATCGACGGCGTGCCGATCCACTTCATCCATGTGCGAGGGAAAGGGCCCGACCCCGTTCCCATCGTCCTGAGTCACGGGTGGCCCTGGACGTTCTGGGACTTCAGGGATGTCATCATGGCGCTGGCCGACCCCGCCGCGCACGGCGGCGATCCTGAGGACGCCTTCGACGTCGTTGTTCCCTCACTGCCGGGCTTCGGCTTCTCCGGGCCCCTGACCCGCACCGGTGTCGGCTACGTCGAGACCGCCGCCCTATGGGTCGGGCTGATGCGGGGGCTGGGCTACGAGCGGTTCGTCGCCCACGGCGGCGACGCGGGTGCCTTCGTGACCGCACGACTCGGCCACGCACATCCGGACTCGCTCATCGGTGTCCACATGAGCTTCCCGATCCTGCCCGGAGTACCCCACGACGCCGGTGACCCGGCCGGGCTCACTCCGGAGGAACTGGCAGTCATCGCAGGTCAGGACAGGGGTCCGGGAGCTTTCTACCATGCGTTGATCCATGCCTTCGACCCGCAGACCCTGGCCTGGGCGATGCACGACAGCCCCGTGGGGCAGGCGGCGTGGATGCTCATGCGCCGCCGGGCGTGGAGCGACTGCCACGGAGACGTGGAGACCCGCTTCGACAAGGACACGCTGCTGACGCACTTCTCGCTGTACTGGTTCACGAACAGTTTCGTCGGGTCCGAGCTGTTCTGCCGGGCCTCCGAAGTCCACCTGCCCATGGGGCTGGCCAATGACGTGAAGCCCGAGATCAGCGTGCCGACAGCGGTGGCCGTTCTCCCCCGGGACCTGTTGTACCGGCCCCGATCGCTCTTCGCCGCACACAGCGACCTGCGCCAGTGGACCATGTTCCCCAGCGGTGGTCACTTCGCGGCGGCCGAGGAACCGCAGCTGATCACCGCGGACATCCGCTCGTTCGTCCGCCCGCTGCGCGCTGGTTGAGGAAACTCGTGGGTGACACATTCCGTCCGGCGCCTACGCCCGAGACGCAGACCTACGGGGACAAGGCACGGCTCGGTGAGCTGCGGCCGCCCACGTGCGCGCACCCGGGACGAGCGTTCTTCCCGCCTCGCGCCAGGTTGCCCTTCAACGGCGGCCCGCTGGCACCGGAGGATCTGGCGGAGGTGCCGGTGGCCCAGTCGCGCTGGGCGAGCCGCGACCCACGGGCATTCCGGCCGGAGTTGCTGACGCTGAAGGACGTGCTCGCCTCGCCGCCGATCGCCTGGCCGTTCCACCGGCTTGAGTGCTGCCCCGCCAACGACGGCGGCGGGGCGCTCGTGGTCACGACCCGGGAGCGGGCCGCGGACATGGACCTGGCCTTCCGCCCTTCATCAGGAGTGGGGCGACGAGTCCCGGCGGAAGCCTCCCGCTCAAACCAATGGCGGCGGCCTTCTCTACGCGCACACCGGGATGTACGGCATGTTCGCCATCCAGGAGGCCGTGCGGCAGCTGCGCGGAACCGCACCGGCGCAGATCGACAACATGGAGACGAGCCTCGTGCTGGGCGTCGGCGGAATGGCCGGTGCCGCGGGCGCCGTGATTCTCGGTACCGGCTGAGACGCCGGGTGCGGCCCGAACGGCGCGAGGTTTCCACCGGCAGAATGGGATCAGGTATGAAGACAGGAACAAGCGAACGGCCGGACCTGCCCGTCGCCGTGGTGATCGGGGCAGGGGGTATGGGGACCTCGGCCGCCCGGCGGCTCGGCAACCACTACCGGATCATCCTCGCCGACATCGACGCCCGGGTGGCCGAAGAGCGCGCCGCCGCCATGCGTGCGGACGGATACGACGCACGACACCATCGGTGCGACATCACCGATCCGGCCTCGGTCGATCGCCTCGCCGACGCGGTTGCCGCGGCGGGTCCGCTCCGGGCGATCGCCCACGTGGCGGCCAAGTCGCCCAGCATGGGGACATGGCGGGAAATCCTGACGCTCAACCTGATCGGCGCCGCGCAGGTGGAACGTGCGATGCTGCGTCTGGCGGAGCGGGGAACCGCGGCGGTGTTCGTCTCGTCCGTGGCCGCTCACCTCGTCCGGGACCCCGGCCCGGAAACGATCGCTCTGCTCGACGACCCGCTGGCGTCCGGCTTCTTCGAAGCCCTGGAGGAGCTGGTGGCCGAGCAGACGCCGGCCGTGGCGTACTCGCTCTCGAAGACGGCGCTCAATCGGATGTGCGTGCGCCGGGCTTCCGCCTGGGGCCGGCGCCACGCGAGAATCGTGTCCATGTCGCCCGGCATGATCGCCACCCCGATGGGGGCGCGGGAGTTCGCCGGAGCCAGCCGAAGTGCCAAGGCCGAGTTGCTTGAGCGGACGCCGCTGCAACGCGAAGGAACCATGATCGAGACAGCGGACGCCATCGAGTTCCTTCTGTCCAGCCGCGCGTCCTACATCACCGGCGTCGATCTTCTGGTCGACGGCGGGGTCAGTGCCGCGACGTGCTTCCCGGAGGAGGGCCGGTCTCGTCCGTAGGCCGGGCGCGGGCCGCCGCCCCGCCGGTCACCGGAACGGCGTGCCCGCGGGCAGCCCCAGAGCACCCGACTGAACCAGTGGCTGTTTGCCCTGGTTGGCGCCGCCCCTGACGTCACGATGGGCCGCTATGAGTACCGACATGTCTCGCGCTGTAGTGCTCCCCTGGGCGCGGGCTTCCCAGGGGGGGTGGCACGGACAGTCAGCGGAACAGGCGGAAGAACCCGCGCACCTGCTGGACCAGCGACTCCGGCTGCTCCAGCGCGGCGAAGTGGCCACCATGCGGCAGCTCCTCGAACCAGCGCAGGTCGGTGAACCGCAGCTCGGCCTCCCGCCTCGACGGGCGGGTTGTGTCGCGCGGGTAGACCGACAGCCCGGATGGCGCGGTCACCTTGTCCCGGAAGTTGGCGAAGCTCTCCCAGTACAGGCGCGCCGACGACGTGGCCGACGCGGTGAACCAATAGACCGAGATCTCGTCGAGGATCGTCTGCCGCGACAGCGCGTCCTCGGGATGGCCGTCGTTGTCCGTCCAGGCCCAGAACTTCTCGGCGATCCAGGCGGCCTGCCCCGCCGGGGAGTCGGTGAGGCCGTAGCCGAGCGTCTGCGGCCGAGTCGACTGGATCGCCGAGTACCCCCGGCCGGTGCGCTGCATCTCCTTCTCGGCCTCGAGATTCGCCAGCTCCGCGGGCGTCGGGTCGTCGAACGTGCCCGCCGCCACGGATCCCAGGTTCAGGTGCACGCCGGCGACCCGCTCGGGCGCCACCTCGCCCAGCGCCGCGGACACCGCCGAACCCCAGTCACCGCCCTGCGCGCCGTACCGTTCGTAACCCAGCGAGACCATCAACGTGTCCCAGGCGCGCGCGGTGCGAGTGACGCCCCACCCGGTCGTCGACGGCTTGTCACTCCAGCCGTACCCGGGCAACGACGGCGCGACCACGTGGAACGCGTCCGCCGGGTCACCGCCGTGCGCGCGCGGGTCGGTCAGCGGGCCGAGGACCTCCAGGAACTCGAGCACCGAACCCGGCCACCCGTGCGTGAGCACGAGCGGGAACGCGTCCGGCTCCGGCGAGCGGACGTGCAGGAAGTGGATGCCCAGCCCGTCGATCGTGTCGCGGTACTGCGGGAACACGTTCAGCCGCTCGGCGAACCCGAAGTCGTAGTCCTCGGCCCAGCTGCGGCAAAGCTCCTGCGCATACGCCAGCGGCAGACCCTGTGACCAGTCGTCCACCGGCTCGCGCTCGGGCCACCGTGTCCGTCGCAATCGTGTCCGCAGGTCCGCGATTTCGGCTTCGGTGATGCTGACCTCGAATGGCTCGGCGGACATGGCAAGGCTCCTTACTGGTCACGGCGTTATCGGATCAGATGCGGGTGGACCGTCATCGCGGGCTCCCACGCGCGGCGTCGGGTTCGGGGCGGCGGTCGGCGGCAGGGCGCCGGGCGAGGCTGAGGACGAGTCCGGCCAGGGGGAGTGCCGCGAGCACGGCGAGGGCCACCGGCACCGGCACGATGCCGGACAGACCCGCGACAGCGGCCGGACCGATCCCGCCGCCCAGGGCGTTCATGAAGTTGAGCAGGCCCTGTGCGGTGTCGCGGTCGTCCGCGGCGACCAGGTCCGGCGCGAGGCTCACCAGTACGGCTTGGGCGCCGGCGAACCCGCACACGGTCAACGCCGTGCCGACGACGATCGGGATCGGTCCGGTGAGGATCGCGACCACGAGCACGCCGACGACGGTGAGTGCCGCAAGCCCGGCCGACACCTGCCAGCCGGCGAACCGGTCGGTCAAGGTGCCGACCAGCCGCCCGGCCAGCACCGAGCAGGCGGCGGCCGGGACCAAGCGCGCGCCGGCTTCCAGGGGGCCACCGCCCGTGGCCTGCTCGATCAGGGACGGGGCGCGGAACAGCACCCCGTAGTAGCCGGCGAAGACGGTCCCGCCGATGAGCCCGGCCGCCAGGAAGCCGCGGGATGCGATCACCCGCCGAGGCACGAACCCGTCGGGCGTGCTTCGC
Organism: Streptomyces sp. 5-10; assembly: GCF_014712245.1. Taxonomy (NCBI): domain Bacteria; kingdom Bacillati; phylum Actinomycetota; class Actinomycetes; order Kitasatosporales; family Streptomycetaceae; genus Streptomyces; species Streptomyces sp. 5-10. Next base: position 111,952 of record NZ_JACVYG010000024.1, on the reverse strand, counting down.
ACGCGCCACCACAGCCCCACGGCGGCGAGCACCCCGGCGGCAGCCACCACGAACGTGACCGGAGCGGGCAGGCCGACCGAGTGTGCCTGCAGCAGCGTGATCAAGGAGCCGGCGAGTACCGACAGCACGGCCGCGCCGACGATATCGAGTCGCCCGGTCGAGCCGTTTCGCTCGCCGCTACCGCTCCGCGTCAGCGCGCGCCTACTCGGCAATGCGGCCAGCAGGAGGGGCAGCGCGAGGACCGGGATCGCGAGCACGGCACGCCACCCGAGCCATGCGGTCACCGCCCCGCCCAACAGTGTCCCGCACCCCGACGCCGTCGCGCTGGCGGCCGCGATGATTCCCAGGGCGCGGATCCGTTGCCGCCCGGGAAGGGCGGTGGCCGCGGCAAAGACGGCGATCACGGTCGCGCCCGCCCCGGCGCCGCCGATCAGTCGGCCGACGATCACGACGGACAGTGTCGGCCCGGCTCCGGCGAGCGCGGAGCCCGCGGCGAGCGCCACGACCCCGGCGACGAGGACCTGGAAGGGGCTCCAGCGGACCAGCAGCCGACCCGCGACCGGCATCGCGAGCGCGGAGGTCAGCGACCACGCGGCGAGAATCCATGCGGTGGCCCCGAACGGCACCGCGAGTGCGCGGCCGATGGCCGGCAGGGCCACCGACGGCGCTCCCAGTGCCACGTACATCGGCAGCACCAGCATCCCCAAAGTCAGCCCCAGCCGACGCCCGTCCGGGGCGTCGGCTCGCTCCGGTGCCGGGGCCCCTCCGGACGGGATCGTCTGCGGCGTCGTCCCCTGCCGAGTATGTTGTGACATGCTAAAGCTCCTTTGAGTGTAACATTACGGGGCAGTGAGGAGACACGTCAAATGCAGGATGCGTATCACAGCCCATGGGCGGTTCAGACGGCCGTCGACCTGGCCAACACCTTGAGGCCGATCAAGGGGGAGGACGCGCTCGAGACCGTGGAGCAGCTCCGGGACTTCCTTGACGACCATCCCGCGGCTGAGCCTCCGAGTTCGGCCGCGAACCAAGGGACCGGTCCGCGGCATCTCACCCGCGCCGACCTGGCGGAAGTCCGCGCGTTGCGCGAGACGGTGCGCAAGGTGCTCGAACGGGCGAACGCGGACGCGGTCGAAGCTGCGGCTCTGATCAACGACGGTCTGCGTCGCAGCCGCGCCACCCCGGTACTGCGCCACGAGGACGACCGCTGGTGGACCGAGGTGACCTCCGACACCGACCGCTGCTCGGCGCACCTTGCCGCGACCACGCTCAGCGCACTGGCCTCCGTGATCGCCACGCTCGGTCCCGCTCGTCTCGGCGTATGTGCCGGGCCGACCTGCCGGGCCACTTTCGTGGACCTCTCGCGCAACGGCTCGAAGCAGTACTGCACCCGAACCTGCGCACACCGGGCCAGCGTCGCGGCCTACCGGAGCCGGCGCAGCCCGCGTTGAGCGCCGGCACCCGACCCTGCCAGGCCGGCGCCGGGGTTTCGTCCGAGCCCGCCTTCGACGAACTCGAGCGATCTTCTTGGCCGTCCTCGAGGAGGACGAGGAGAGGGCAGAAGGTTTGGCCCGGGCACGTACGAGTGACGATCCGTGGGCAAGCCGATCCTTCACCGATTCCTGCGCACCGACAGCTCCAGCGCGGGCAACACGCCCTGACTCGGCGTTTGATCGGATCGGATCAGCGCCCCGCCAACGCGAAGACGCCCCGGCAGAGCCGATGACGCCCGCCGCACGACCGCGCGCTGCATGTCATGCCGCGTATCTGTACTCGTTGACGAGGCTGCCGAGGATCCGGGTGCGTAGGACTTTGCCGGTGCTGAGGCCATGCGCCGCGGCGGTACGTGGCGCGGGGGCGATACCGGCCGCGTTGAGGATCTCCCAGACCGTCGAGGCGGCTATCCGATGCCCGAGTTGGGCAAGTTCCCCTTGGATCCGCCGGTGCCCCCCCTTCACGAGCACCACATGGGGTGGCACCTCCGGCCCCTCCTCCACCTTCACCGTCACTCCCTGATCCGTCGGCCGTGGCCGGACACGAACGACCCTTCTTCTGCCCTGAGGACGGACGCGCCCCTGGTCGGCAACTGTCGGCCAGGGGCGCGGGGGAAGCGGTGATCACCGTGCGTCAACGTCACCGTGATCACATCGGCGGCGCCAGCACGGCGGGCACCGGAAGCCTGTACTACGCCTGTCTCGGCGCAGCCCGTCCCGATCTCGCCGCGACCTCCGACACCCAGGCGGTCGCGCGAATGGCCGTCAGGCATTGTCCGGCCAGAGCGGGCTCCGACTGGCAATCCCTCGGGCACCGTGCGTGGGCAGACTGTGTTCGAACCAGACGGTCCTTCCCGCGGGTGTGGTGGTGCAGCCCCATCGCGCCGCGAGCTTGCGGATAAGGGTGACGCATCGCTCGGATGCGTCCGTGCCCGCCGGCTGCAGGAGTGAGGGCGCCACCTGGTTGTCGTCGGTGACTTCGCACAGAAGTGTGTCGGTATGCACCAGGCGTAGCCCGATCGGATTCGAGGTGTGGTGGGCCGCGTTGGTGAGGAGTTCACCAGCCAGGAGTTGGGTGGTGTCACAGATGTCGCGCAGGCCCCATGCCGTGAGCGTGTCGCGGACGAGCCTCCGGGCGATGCGTACCTGCTCAGGCTGCGGCGGGAAGCGCCAGGTGGCGATTCTGTCGTGGGGAATGCCGTGGAGGCGGGCCATGAGAACGGTGGCGTCGTCGTGGTGCTGTCGCCGTAGGAGGGCGTCGCATGCTTCCTGCAGCGAAAGGTGGGGTGTGGTGAGGCTGCGGCGCACGGCGAAGAGCCCCTCCTCGATGTCCTGCTCTCGGGTCTCCACCAGGCCGTCAGTGCACATGACGAGGAGGCTGCCGGAGTCGATGGGCAGTTCCAAAGTGTCGAAGGCGGTACTTCCTACACCGATCGGTGCGCTGACGGGCACCTCGAGCAGTTCGTCCTTGCCGTCAGGGCTCACCAGAATGGGTGGAAGGTGCCCGGCGCTGGCGAAGGAGGCCCGGCGGGGGAGGGGGTCATAAATGCCATACAGGCAGGTGGCCAGGGTGGTGTGGTTGAGTCCTTGGGCGAATTGATCAAGGCGGAGCAGCAACTGTGCGGGGGGAAGGTCCAAGGTGGCGAGGGTTCTGACGGCGGTGCGCAGCTGGCCCATGGCCACGGCCGCATGCAGTCCATGGCCTTCCACATCGCCGATGACCAGGCCGACCCGGTGGCCGGGCAGCGGGATGGCGTCCAGCCAGTCGCCGCCCACCTGGGTTGCGCGGCTGAACGGGTGGTAGCGGTAGGCGATTTCCACGCCCGGGAGGCTGGGCGGCAGCATGGGCTGGAGACTGCGCCGGAAGACGGCTGAGGCCCTGGCCTGGTGGCGGTAGAGGCGGGCGTTGTGCAGGGACAGGGCCGCCCGCTGGGCCATCTGCTGGCAGGCGGCCAGGTCCGCCGGGATGAATGCCGGGCGCTCGGGTTTGCGTCCGAAGATCAGGAAACCGAGGACCGAGTCCCGTGCTGTCAGCGGTACCAGCATGACGGAGGAGTCCGTGAGCACCGACCGGGCGGATGGGCTGTCGAGTTCGGCTGGCAGCTTGAGCAGGATGTCCTGGTCGACCCGGGGGATGAGGACAGGTTCGATGAGTGTGAGAAACCTGGCCATGGCCGTGTCGGATGGGTAGACGAAGGTCTGACCGGCCTGGAGTTCCGCCTTGTGGCCAAGGTCGTCATGGTGGACCGCGGCCACGCGGTGCATCACCGGGGAGGCGTGCGGACCCCGTGCCGTGGAGTCGTCCTCTGATGCGGTGACGTGGTCGTGGAGATGGACCGAAGCGAAGTCGGCGAACCCTGGGACGGCCGAGGCGGCCAGTACGCGGGCCGCGTGGCCGACGTTCAACGTCGTGCCGATGTCGCTGATCGCCCTGTGGAGGAAGGCGAGCCTGGCGGTCTCGCCTTCCATGTGTGCGTCGGCCGTATCGTGCCAGCCGGGGGCGGTGCGGTTCGGAGCACTTTGTGGCGCCTGCAACTAGGCCCCCTTGACGTGGTGTCGGGCAGCGGTGGCGCCCATATGACGACGAGGAGAACGGCGACCGGCGCGCCATCTGTATAAGGCCCTGATCGCCGCGAAGACTGTATCTCCTGAATTGCTCCGAGGCGGCCACTCGCAGGAGTGATTTCACGGGGCCAGAGATGACGCATGGGCCCTCGGAACCGTGGTGTCCACGGGAGTCCGTACAGACATACGCCCCCTTCGTGCTCCCGCACGCCGTTGTTCCGGCTGACGTGGAGCCGCCACAGTCGATCGCGGCGCGCCTTCCCGGAGCCCGCCGTCCCTCGACCGCGAAGGAAGGTGCCACGTGGCGCGCACTCTTCTCCCACCCCGATTCCGCTTCCTGCTGGTCGCGCTCCTGCTCACCACCGCGGCGCTGGCCGGCGTAAGCCTCCAGGCACAGCCGGCCCACGCCCTGCAACTCCAGCCCCTGCGCAGTTGGTGGAGTCAGGACCGCGGCGACAACTTCGCCACCGGAACGGCTGACCAGGAGGCCATGGCTCGGTCAGCTGGCTACCGTGAGCTGCGCACCGAGGCATGGCTGTGGCCGGACAACGGCAACAACACGTACGTGGAGCTCTACCTCTTCTGGGACCCCGCCCGGCAGGACAACTTCAGCACCGCCACCCGCCAGGGGGTCGACTCCGCGATCAGCGCTGGATACCAGTACATCGGCGTGCAGGGATACGTCAGGGGCACCTACGCGCCCGGAACCGTCGCCCTCTATCAGTACTGGAGCGCCGAGCGTGGGGACAACTTCCTCACCGCCACACCCGCTGGCATCCGCGACGCGAATGCCGCTGGCTACAAGTACGTCCGCGTCGAGGGCTACGTCTACCCCTACCCGTGACCGCGTAGGTGGTGAGGGGATGTACCGAACTCCAGACGACGACCCGAACATCATCCTCCTGCCCGCCGCCACGGTCAGGCGCAAGCAGGTACTCGGCGGACTGCTCAACGAGTACCACGTCACGCCACCCCGACCGCCTCATCACCCACAGGAAACGCACAGCTCAGCAGCCTGATCGGAATATTGACACCCTTCAGGTGGTGGATCGGTGTGCGAGGTGAACCGGACCCGGCCCGACCCCGCACGTGGCGCCGCTCGGAGCCTGCCGGGTGTGCTGAGTTTCAGGGCACCGGTACGGGTTCGGCCTCGGGTGGGCCGTGCTCGTGGTCACACGTCTCGTCGAGGCCGTAGGTCTCCCAGGCGGGGAAGGGGTCGTGCCAGGCCGACCAGCCCTGAGCGCCCCGCGCGTGTTCCTCGTCGGTGAGCAGGCATGCCGAGAGGGCTTGGTGCAGGGCGGCGGGGCGCAGTCCGGTGCCGATGAAGACGAGTTCCTGGCCGCGCGCGGCGGCTTCGTCGGCCGCGTTGTGGCCCTCGCGTGCTCCGGAGGGTTCGAACCGGGCGACGGCGCCCGCCTGTGACCACAGTCCGGTCACGCGCGGGCGGGTGGCCAGCCAGAAGAAGCCCTTGGAGCGCAGGACGCCGCCATAGGCCCCGGTGTCCAGGTCCGTGGTGACGAAGTCCCACAGTCGGGCGGGGTGGAAGGGCCGGGTGGCACGGAAGACGGTGCTGGAGATGCCGTACTCCTCGGTCTCCGGTACGTGGTCGCCGTTGAGCTCCCTCACCCAGCCGGGGGCCTGCTGGGCGCGTTCGAGGTCGAAGCGGCCGGTGCCGAGCACGTCCGCCGGTTCCACCCGGCCGTGGGTGGCGGGTATGAGACGGGCGGCCGGGTTGAGCCGGGACAGCGCCGCCGCCAGCCGTTCGGCCGTCTCCGGGGCGACCAGGTCGAGCTTGTTGAGGACGATGACGTCGGCGAACTCGACCTGGTCCATGAGGAGGTCGCTGACGGTGCGCTCGTCGTCCTCGTACTGGTCCAGGCCCCGCTCGACGAGTTCGTCACCCCCGGTCAGCTCGGGAAGGAAGTTCGCGGCGTCGACGACGGTGACCATGGTGTCGAGCCGCGCGACCTCGCCCAGAGTGGCGCCGTCGTCGCGAGGGAAGGCGAAGGTCGCGGCGACGGGCATGGGCTCGGAGATGCCGCTGGACTCGATGAGGAGATAGTCGAACCGCCCCTCCCGCGCCAGCCGGTCCACCTCCTCGAGCAGATCGTCGCGCAGGGTGCAGCAGATGCAGCCGTTCGTCATCTCGACCAGGCGCTCTTCGGTACGGGAGAGGGCCGCGTCGCCGTCGCGGACGAGTGCGGCGTCGATGTTCACCTCGCTCATGTCATTGACGATGACGGCGACCCGTAGCCCGTCGCGGTTGTTGAGGAGGTGGTTGAGGAGGGTGGTCTTGCCGGATCCCAGGAATCCCGACAGGACCGTCACCGGCAGCTGATCGGCCATGGCGCGGTCAGCCCTCGGGGTGCAGCAGACCGCGCCGGTAGGCGGGGACGAGCCGCCGCGGTACCTGGTGTTCGCGGCCGTCGATGGTGATGGTCACCAGCTCTGGCGTGCTCGCCTTCCACTGCGCGCGGCGGTGGCGGGTGTTGCTCCGGGACATCTTCCGCTTGGGCACGGCCATGTCGTATAGGCCCTTTCCTGGTCGGTGTTGTTCCTGCGACCGTACATGAAAATGGGTACCGTTTCCATGTAGTGTGCTGGCTGCTGTGAGGTCGTCGCTGAGGAGGAGAAGTGCCGCCGTTGGTGATGTTGCGGATACGCAGGACTGCTTATGCGCTCGTCACTGCCATCGGACGGGGGCAGGGGTGAGGGCTGGAGGCGAGGGAAGGGGGCGCGGCCTGCTGGGCGTGGTGTCCGGCAACACCCCTGAAGCGCGAGGCCGCGTTCTGGACCTGCTGCGGCGTGCCTCGCCCGACGCGCTGGTGCTCTCGGTCTCGGTCCACGCAGACGCGGCGGGGCGGTACCCCTTCGTGCAGCGCTTTGCCGTGGGTGGTGATGAACGGCAGCGGGCCTCGTTGTCTCAAGTGGCCACGGGTGACCCGGCAGTGATCGTCCGCCAGGACCTGGGTGCCATTGCCAGGGCCGCCCCGTGCGCGCATGTCGTGCTCGCGCTCCCTGACAACGTTGACGCCCTGCCGTTCCTGGCGGAGCTGTGGCGAAGCCCGCTGGGAAGGACTCCGCTGTCGGACCACTACGATCTCGCGCCCCTCGCCGTCGGCGTCGACCCCGGCCGGCTGCTGAGCGACCTGCGCTGTGTGCACCGCGCCGCCCACCTCTTCGGTGACCACCCGCAGGCTGTCCCCCTTACGCTCGCCGAGGCCGCGGCCCGGCAAGTGGAGGCTGCCCACGTGATGGTCCTGCGGGACGGCGGAGTGGAGGACGACGGCCGCCTTGACGGCTCCCGCGCTCTGCTCGCCCATCTCAACCCGTCCGCCCTGGTCCTCCTCGACGGGGAAGAACGCGACAGCGCCTTGCTGACGCCTTTGACACGACCCGGTACCGGGTGGGCCGCGGCCGGACCGGCCGACCGGCTCGACGTCGTCGCCCCCGCCCTGCGCCGCCGTGGCATCGACCGTGGCGTGGCCTCGGTGCTGTGGCGGTCCCGGCGCCCGCTGCACCCCCAGCGGCTGGCGGAGAGCCTGCCCCAGGTCATGCCCGCGGTGGTGCGCAGCCGAGGGTACCTGTGGGTGGCCACCCACCCGGACGCGGTCATCTCCTGGCGCTCGGCCGGCCGCCATCTCGAACTGCGGCAGGCGGGGAGCTGGCTGGAGGACGGGGATACGGGCGCGTGGCGCGCCGCGTCGTCCGAGCGTCGGACCCTGGCCTCATGGCACTGGGACGACCGCTACGGCGAGCGTCGCAACGAGATCGTGTTCATCGGAGCGGAACTGGACGAGGAACCGGCTGCGGGCCGCGCTGGACACCGCCGTACTCGACGACGGTGAACTGGCACTCGGCGCCGACCGCTGGGCCGACCTGCCCGATCCGCTGCTCGGCACCGCGATCCGGGACCCGGGGGCTGAACCGTAGGAGGAGTGCGTCCGGCTCATGGCCGGATGCCCCCACTGATGAGGTGGTTCCCACCGGGCGTGATGCCTACGCAGGAGGGCCACCGAGCGCGGTGAGGTCCAGCTCGCGGGCAGGGCGGGTCTCGACGATCCGGCCCCGGCGCATGATCGCGACGCGGTGAGCGAAGTGGCGTACGAGTGCGAGGTCGTGGCAGATGAACAGATAGGCGAGCCCGTAGTCCTCTTGAAGGGCGGTGAGCAGATTCAGCACCCCGGCGCGCACCGACGGGTCGAGTGCCGAGACCGGCTCGTCCAGGACCAGCAGGCGCGGCTCCCCCGTCAGCGCCCGCGCGATTCCGACGCGCTGGCACTGTCCGCCGGACAGTTCGTGCGGCAGCCGGCCGCCCAGCGAGACGTCGAGGCCGACCGTCTTCATCAGCTCCTCGATCCGGCCGGGTGCCGGTGGCCTCCCTTGGACGCGCAGGGGTTCGGCGATCGCGTCGCGGACCCTCAGGCGCGGGCTGAGCGAGCCGTAGGGGTCCTGGAAGACCGGCTGGAACCGTGGCCGCAGCGGACGTAGCTGCCGCTCCCGCAGGCCGGTGAGCTCCCGTCCCTCGAAACGTACGCTCCCACCATCCGGGCGGCGTAGCGCCAGCGTGGCCAGAGCGGTGGAGGATTTGCCGCAGCCCGACGCACCGACCAGGGCGAGTGTCTCGCCCGCGTGGATCTCGAAGGAGACCTTGTCGACGGCGGTGTGCCGGCCGTAGCGGACGACCAGGTCGGTCACCTTCAGCAGCGGGTCGGTCATGCCGGCGCCTTCCGTGAGAAGAGTGCGGTCGCCGGTACGGGGAGATCCTTCGAGCGGTGGCACGCGGCCAGTTGCCCCGGCTCCCCGGACTCGGTCAGTGCGGGCTCAGGGCCGTCGCACTCCTGCCCGGCCAGCGGGCAGCGCGGTGCGAAGGCGCAGCCGCGCGGAAGGTCGGTCGGCGACGGCGGTGTCCCGTCGATCGACGGCAGCCGCCGGTCCGCCGGGTCCACCTCGGCGGGCGGCAGGGAGGCGAGCAGGCCGGCGGTGTAGGGGGCCCGGGGGGCGCGGAACACCGGCTCCACCGGGCCCGACTCCACGGCCCGACCCGCGTACATCACCAGAACCCGGTCCGCGTTCCGCGCGACGATCCGCAGGTCATGGGTGATCAGCACCAGCGCCGCGCCGCTGGCCTCGCGCGCCGCCGCCAGCACGTCCAGGACCTGGGCCTCGATCGCCGGGTCCAGCGCGGTCGTCGGCTCGTCGGCGATGACCACCTCCGGCTCGTTCACCATCGCCATCGCGATCACCGCGCGCTGTCGCATCCCGCCCGAGAACTCGTGCGGATACGCCCGCGCCCGCCGCGCGGCGTCCGCGATGCCCACGCGATCGAGGGCCGCCACGGCGCGGGACCGGGCCTCCTCGCGGGAGGTCTTCGCGACGGACCGCACGGCCGCGGCGATCTGGTCGCCGATCGTGTGCACCGGGCTGAGCACGGTCAGCGCGTCCTGCGGCACGAACGCCATCCGGCGGCCCCACACGTCCGCGCGGGGCTGTCCGATGAGTTCACGCCCGCGCAGCCGCACGCTGCCGGTGACGCGGGCCCCGGGTGGTGGCATCCCGAGGACCGCCCGCCCGGTCAGGGACTTCCCGGCTCCCGACTCCCCGACAAGTGCGAGGACTTCGCCTTCGTCCACATCGAACGACAACCCCCGCACGGCGGGTATGTCGACGTGGCCCCTGTCCCTCAGGGTCACACGAAGGTCGCGTACGGAGAGGACTGGTTTGGGCATGGATGTCACCTTCGATGCAGGAGGTGCGGATCGGATACGTACCCGGGCGGACAGCGACCTCACGGGCCGGTGTTCCGGCGTGGTCGCAGCCCTGCGGTCGACAGGGAGACCGCCAGCCCGGCCAGCAGGGCGAGGGCCAGCGCGGGGGCGAGGGCGGCCCAGGGAGCCCGCTCCACGTACAGCCGTGACTCGTCGAGCATGAGGCCCCATTCGGGGGCGGGCGGCTGGGCGCCGAGCCCCAGGAAGCCGAGCGAGGCCAGCGCGAGCGCGATGCCGGGCAGCCGCAGCACCGCGTGGCGGGCGACCGGCCCGGCGACCGTGGGGAGGATGTGCCGGGTGAGGATCCACGAAGGCCGTGCGCCGATGGCCCGTTGGGCGGTCAGATAGGCCGCGGCACGCGTCTCCACCACCAGCGCCGCCGCATGCGCGGCGAGTGGCGGCCAGGAGACGAGGGCGACGGCGATCGATGCCCCCGCCGTGCCGGGGCCGAGGACGGCGGCGACGAGGATGCCGACGACGACTGGGGGCAGGGCATTGGCGATGTCGGCGGCGCCGGTCGAGACGTTCGGCAGGAAGCCGAAGGCCAGGGCGAAGAGATACGAAACCACGCACACGGCGATGGCCACGCCGACCGTCGCGGCGGCGCCGTGTCCCAGCCGGGCCAGGACGTCGCGGCCCAGTGCGTCCGTGCCGAGCGGATGGGCGAACGACGGCACGGCCAGGCGCCCGTCCGTGTCCAGACGGTACGGATCGCCGAGCAGTCCCCAGCCGATGGCGGCCGTCAGGACGGCCGCGAACAGCACTGGCACCGCCCGGCGCAGCCGTGTCGGCTGGGGTGTGACGGGGGCGGGGAGGGACAGTGCCGCGCCCTTCAGGGCTGGCCCGAGCAGCCGACCGCGGACGAGATGGGCCAGCGCGCCCGCCGCCAGCCCGAGCGCGAGCAGGGAGAGCACGGCGCCCTGAAGCAGCGGCAGCGCCACCCGTCAGGCCGACCGCCACCAGACCCAGCTGCGGCACCAGTGCGGGCATGGCCCGTCGCAGTGCCGCGCAGGCGATGCGTTCCCCCGTGACACCCGAGGCCCGCCACAACTCCGCCCACCGCTCACCAAAGGCGGCGGGCAGCGCGTCGTCGACGAGCCGTCCGACGATGCCACCCGCCGGGACACCCATGGCGAGAGCGGGCAGCACCATGTGCGCGGGTCCCTGCCACCCGGAGGTCGGCAGCCAGCCGCACCACACTCCGAGACCGATCAACACCACGGTCGCCAGGAGGAATTCGGGCACGGCCGCCAGCATCGCGGCCACCGCGCCACCACCCCCGCGTGCGGTGCCCCGCGCACCCCGTACCAGCGCCGGAGTACACAGGGCGGTGGCGACCAGCAGCGCCACCAGCAGTGACGCGCCCATCAGCGTAAGCGAGACGCCGAGCCCGGAGAGCACCGACGACAGTACATCGGTGCCGGAGACCCAGGACTGTCCGAGGTCGCCGCGCACCACTGCGCCCGCCCAGTCGGCGAGCAGAGCCGGCGCCCCGGCGTCCAGCCCGAGATCCCGCCGCACATCCGCCAACGCCTCGCGTGTCGGCTCCTGCTCGGCGGACCGGGCGCGCAGCACAGTGAGCGCCGGGTCCCGGCCGGAGAGCCACGGCAGCAGCCCGACGCCGGCGGTGACGGCGGCCAGCACCGCCACTCGGGTCAGCCCGGCCCGTAGAGCGGCGTTCACTTGACGTAGGTATCGGCGGTGACCAGCTCACGCTCACGCGGGTCCTTGGCGGAGCCCACGACGTCCACCGCATCCCCCTGGATGACCCGCTCGTGCAGCATGGGGATCGCGGCGTCGGTGTTGAGGATCGCGGTCTCGGCTTTGAGGATCGCCGCCCGGCGGGCATCACCGGCCGCGGTGGCCTCCGCCTTCCGCACTGCCCCGTCGACCGTTTCGTCGCTGAGCTGGGCGATATTGAAGGAGCCGTCGCCGGCGAAGTCGCTGTGCAGATACGCGGCCGGGTCACCGGAGTCCAGCACCGTCGCACGGGAGAGGACGAAGGCGTCGAACCTCCCCGCCAGGGCGTCGGATTCGATGTTGGCGTACTCGCGCACCTCCAGCTTCACCTTGAAGCCCGCGTCCTTGAGCTGCTGCTGCAGCACGGTGGCGACCTCGGGCAGTTCAGCGCGATCGGTGAAAGTCCCGATGGTGAGGGACCGGCCGCCCGGGTCACCGGCCTTGATGGTCTTCGTACGGCCCTCCCGCCCCTCGGCCGCCCAGGGCAACGCCGGCCCCAGCAGCCCCCGCGCGACATCGGCGCGGCCTTCGTAGACGCCCTTCACCAGCGCCTTGGCGTCGATGGCCCGGCGGGCGGCGGCGCGCAGCGCCGGGTCGCGGAACGGACCCCGCTCGGTGTTGAGATACAGGGTGTTGGTACGCGGCATGGGGACTTCGCTGATCTGGTCCCGATCCAGCAGTGCGGCCTGGGAGACGGGTACGGCTTCGACGATGTCGGCCTCGCCGCTGCGCAGCGCGGCGGCCCGGGCGGCGCCGTCGGGCACGAAGGTGACGTCGATACCAGCGGCCTTGGCCTTGCCATCCCAGTAGTCCGGGTTGTGATCGAGAGTGGCCGAAGTGGTGCCGTTCACCCTCTTCAGGACGAAGGCGCCGGTGCCGGCGCCGACCGGGTTGACCGTCTTCCCCTGGTACGCCTTGGTGGCGAGGATCGACAGCTGCGGAGAGGACAGCCGCTGCGGGACGAGTGGGTCCGCGTCAGCGGTGGTGACAGTGACGGCGCGGCCACCGCTCGCCTTCACCGTCATATCGACCCCGTCCAGGATGCGCGGCTTGGGCGCGGCCTTGGTGGCGGTGTTCAAGGACCGCGCGACGGCCTGGGCGGTGAGTGCCGTCCCGTCGTGGAATTCCACGCCCTGACGGAGGGTGAAGATCCAGGTCCGCTCTCCCGTCTGCCGCCACTTTGTGGCGAGAGCGGGTTGCGCGTCGCCGTCCTTGTCGAGGGTGACCAGGGTCTCGGCGGTGCTCCAGCGCGACAGCTTGAACGCATCGTCGCTGAGCGGGGACAGACCGGAGCGCGGCGGCTGCATCATCGCGACGCGAATGCGCTTGCCCTCGGCGGCCGATGGCGCGCCGGAGGCGAAGCAGCCGGTGAGCAGAAGCGAGGAAGCCACGGATATCGCGGCGTTGGGCAGAGCCTTGGGCAGGTTCACAGGAGTCTTCCTGAGGGCGGCGAGCTGGGAATTTACCTCCTCTTGACCGTAGCACACGATAATCATTATCAAACTCGCTGCCGAGGAGGCTGTCGAACGAGGGCGAACGCGGGCGCGGCGGGGGCCGCGGTGCGGACGCTGCGGGCCGGAGTACGGCATGCGGCGTCCGCCCGCGTCCGGTGGCCCGGTGAGGGTTACCAGCTGCTCTTGGTCACGCCGGGGAGTTCGCCCGCGTGGGCCATTTCGCGCAGCCGGATCCGCGAGAGGCCGAAGGCGCGCAGATGGCCGCGGGGGCGGCCGTCGATGGAGTCGCGGTTGCGTACGCGGGTGGCGCTGGCGTCGCGGGGCTGGCGGCGCAGTTCCCGCTGGGCGTCGAGCCGTTCCTCCGCCGGGGTCCTGGGGTCGGCGATGACCGCCTTCAGTTCGGCGCGGCGCTTGGCGTAGCGGGCCACGACCGCCCGGCGCTTCTCGTTCTTGGCGATCTTGCTCTTCTTGGCCATCAGACCTTCCCTCCCCGGGCGCGGATCCGCGCCGCGGCGGCCTCGATGCCGATGGTGTCGATGGTCTTGATGGCCTTGGTGCTGAGGGTGAGCCGGATGTGGCGGCCCTCGCTCGGCAGCCAGTAGCGCTTGCGCTGGACGTTGGGGTCGAACCGGCGCTTGGTGCGGCGGTGCGAGTGGGAGATGTTCTGGCCGAAGCCGGGCTGTCGGCCGGTGAGTTGGCAATGGGCGGACATGGGTTCCTTTCGAAGTGTCCGGGGGTGGTGCGGGTGGCACCGTACCAGCTTGATGAAAATGAAAACCAAATCTATGTATGCTGCTGTGCATGGCACGCAATGAACTACGCCCGATCATCAAGCTGAGGTCCACGGCGGGCACCGGCTACACGTATGTGACCCGTAAGAACCGGAGGAACGACCCCGACCGGCTGACCCTGCGCAAGTACGACCCTGTTGTCGGCCGCCATGTCGACTTCCGTGAGGAGCGCTGACCGCCATGAAGCCCGGAATTCACCCCGCGTACCGGCCCGTCGTCTTCCGGGACCGGGCCGCCGACTTCGCCTTCCTCACCCGCTCCACCGCCACCAGTGACAAGACGGTCGAGTGGCGGGACGGCAACACCTATCCGGTCATCGATGTCGAGATCTCCTCGGCGAGCCACCCCTTCTACACCGGCAACCAGCGGGTGGTGGACACCGCGGGCCGCGTCGAGCGGTTCGAGCGGCGCTACGGTCACCGGGGGAGGGGCCGGTGACCGCGGACGGGAACCGGCTGGCCGTGGCGGTCGTGGGCGGACTGCACGCCGACGCCCGCCGCGCCGCCGTCGAGGAGATCCTGCGCACGGTGCCCGGCTCCGTGGCGCTGCACCACGATCTGTCGGCCGCCACCGACCGCGCGGTGCGCCGCACCGTGCGCGACGCCTCCGGGCCGCTCGGCGAGGGCGAGGCGCCGCTGGTGAACGACTGCGCGTGCTGTGCGCTGCGCGAGGACATGGTCCCCGAACTGCTGCGCCTGGCCACGGGCGGCGGGCACCGGCTCGCCGTGGTCGAGCTGTGGGACTCGGTCGAGCCCCAGGCCATGGCCGCCGTCATCGCGGCCGAGGGCGCGCCGCTGGAGCTGACCGGGGTGGCCACCGCGGTCGACCCGGCCCTGATGGTGCCGTATCTCGCGAACGGTGACGATCTCGCCGAGGCCGGTCTCGCTGCCGCCCCGACCGATCAGCGCACCATCGCGGACACCTTCGCCCGGCAGCTGGAGTACCCCACGGTGATCGCCGTCGCCGAGGACGAGATGTCCGAAGAGCCCGCTGACGACGGCGATCTGGCCCTGCTCACCCAACTCACGCCGGGCGCACGGCAGGTGTGGCTCGGCGAGGGGGCCCTGGGGCCCGCCCTCCTCGAGGGCTTCGACATCGCGGCGGCGGCGGCCCGTCAGCACCCGGCCTGCGCACTGTTGCCACAGGACGGCGATGAGCACGGAGTGAGCACCCTCGTCTGGCGGCGCCACCGTCCCTTCCACCCGGGCCGTCTCTACGAGGCGCTGGAGGATCTGACCTGTGCCGCGGCCCGCAGCCGGGGCCGCTTCTGGCTGGCGGACCGGGGCGACACCCTGTTGTCGTGGGACGCGGCGGGTGGTGCCCTGTGCGTGGAGTCGGCCGGGCCGTGGCTGGCCGCGCTGCCGGACGCCGCCTGGGAGATGGTCCCGGCGGAGCGGCGGGTGGCCGCCGCGCTGGACTGGCACCCCGACCACGGCGACCGCTGTCAGCACCTCACCTTCACCTCGCCCGGCCTGGACCGCGACGGGCTGCTGGCCCTGCTCGACTCGTGTCTGCTGACCGACGCCGAGTACGCGGCCGGGCCGGACGCCTGGAGCCGGCTGCCGCACGCCTTCGACGAACTGCTCGACCCGGTCGCCTGACGGCGCCTCACGCTCAACGGACAGGACTCACTCATGGCCCGCCGCACCACCATCACCGACCGCCGGGGAGCCAAGCGCCCCCGCGTCAACCCGCTCGACGCCGTCGGCATCACCTATGTCGATTACAAGAACACTGACCTGCTGCGGAAGTTCATCTCCGACCGCGGCAAGATACGCAGCCGCCGGGTGACCCATGTGACACGACAGCAGCAGCGCCAGATCGCCCGCGCCATCAAGAACGCGCGCGAGATGGCCCTGATTCCCTACGGCTCCCGTTAGCCGTCCGGTTGCGTCGACCGGACGTTCGCCGCAGTGGCCCTGCGGACCTGTGGCGCGGCTGGGACCGATCGCCACCGTGGCCGACGCCGAGGCGCTGAGCGCGTGGCTACGGAGGGGGATGCCGGACGGTGACACACTTCCCGTCCGGCTGCGTGCGGCCCCTTCTCCGGCGGGAGCCGCCCACCTCAACTGAGCCGCCCACCTCAACTGACGGCCTCACGGCCTCGCGAGGGCGCATTCTCCACACCGCAGCGGGGCCCGACGGTTGGACCGTCGGGCCCCGCTGCGGTCAGGGCGTGTCGCGGATGCCGAGGCGTAGGTGCTCGATGTGGTGGACGGCCTGGTCGAGGAATTGGGCCACGTGGCCGTCATAGAGGCGATAGACGATGCGGCGGCCGTCGCGGCGCCCGGTGACCAGGCCGAGGGTGCGCAGGAGACGGAGTTGATGGGAAACGGCGGACTGCTCCATGCCGACCTCGGTGGCCAGTTCGGTGACAGAGTGGGGAGATTGCCGCAGGACCGTGAGGATCAACAGCCGCGACGGGGTGGCCAGGGCCTGGAGCGTGGTGGCGACGGACGCTGCCGTGGCGTCGTCGAGGCGGGCGGTCGCGAGGATGTCGCGACCGCCCATGGCCTCATCGGCGTGCACGTCCGCGTCCGCGGCCGCGTGCCCGCGTCCGGGCTTCTCCCAGTGGGCGGATGAACTGCAGCTCGAGCGTGGGCGACGGCTGGGCCAGGCCCGGACCGCCGGCGGCCACCCAGCGGAGGAGGTCGTCCACGCAGTCGTCGTCGTTGGCCCACCCGATCCAGGTCGCCCGGCCGCCCTTCGCACGCCCGGCTGTGGCGGGCTGGACCACGATGACGTTGGCTTGACCGCAGGGGCCGAGGCAGTCCGTCGTGCGGACGGCGAGCCGACCACCGGAATCGGCGGCAGCGGCGCGTAGCCGGTCGAGTTGCCACTGATGGTCGACATCGGGTTGCTTGCGCGGGTTGCCGCAGCAGCAGCCCCGGCAGACGACCAGGGTGCACGGCCGGTCGCGGGCGGCCCCGATCGTGGCCTTCACGAGACTCACAGCGTGGTCCGGGAAGGCAGCCGGTGGGCGCGTATCCGGCCGTCCCGGTGGGCGGAGACCAGCAGCTCGGGCCCGGCCCAGGCCAGAGCGGCGACGGTCGTATCGCCGTCCAGGATGCGGGCAGGGGAGAGCCGGGACTCGGGTCGCCCCGCGGTGGCCCGCCACAGCGCGACCGTGCCGTCGGCGCCACCGCTGGCCAGATGGCCGCCCCCGCCGGGACGCCAGGCCAGCGCGGTGATGGTCTCGTGGCAGCGCAGGGAGCGGGGGGCCGTGCCGGCGGGGCCCTTGCCGGAGAAGTCCCAGACGGTCACGTCGGGGGCGCCGTCGGCGGCGAGCCAGAAACCGGTGTCGTCGAAGGCGAGGCGGGAGACCTTCTCCGGGTAGCCGGACATGGTGAGCTCGCCCGCATCGCGGGTGCGCCAGATGTGGATGGAGGCGTCCTGGTTGCCGCTGCAGATCCACCGTCCGGTGGGGGCGACGGCGAGCGCGAGGTGCGAGCCGATGTAGGGGTAGGTCATCACCGGCTTGAGGGTATGCCGTTCGTGGCAGCGCACGGCCCCGTAGGCGGCGACGGCCAGCCGCCGTCCCTGGCGCAGCCAGGCGAGGTCGGTGACGGTGCTGGCAGCGGGCTCGGTGGCCCACCGTTCCTCGCCGTCCGGGGTGAGGACGAGGGCACGGCGTCCGGCGGCGATGGCGACCCGCTCGTTGTCCGCCCACGCCGCTGTGGAGGACCAGGCGCCGGTGTCGTGAACCGTCGTACGGCCGTCCTCCCTGCGCCACAGGGCGTAGCCGGTGGGCCCGGTGGCGGCCGCGTGCCGGGCGTCCGGGGCGAGGGCCACGCTCAGTGCCCCGCCGGGCAGTTCGAAGGTGTCGACGCACGCACCGGTGGTGGCGTCCAGGATCCAGAGCGTGCCCGCCGCGCCCGCGACGGCGAGCAGGTCCTGGCGCACGTTGAGAGCGACGGGCGCGTCGTCGACGGCGGTGTCCCAGGCGGTGGCGAGGTCGGTGTCGGGTGCGGTGATGCTCATGCGGCGGCTCCGGCGGTGGCCAGGCAGTCGGCGAAACCGCGCTCCAGGGCCTCTCGGTCGAGGTTGCGGCCGATGAACACCAGCCGGTTGCGGCGCTGCTCACCGTCGCGCCAGTCGCGGCCGAACTCGCCGACGAGCAGCATGTGCACGCCCTGGAAGACGTACTGCTTGGGCGCCCCGGCGAGGGCGAGGATGCCCTTGGAGCGGAAGATGTCAACGCCCTTGGTTCGCAGCAGAGTTCCCAGCCACCGGTTGAGGCGTTCCTCGTCGAGCTCGCCGGCCAGGTCGATGCCGACGGAGGTGACGGTGGTGTCGTGCTGGTGCTCGGTCTCGGTGAGGAAGCTCGGATCCTCGGCGAGCACCCGTTCCAGGTCGAACGCGCCGACGTCCAGCACCTGGGGCAGGTAGATCTCGGCGTGCTGGGCGGGGATGATCTGCACGCCGCTGTTGATGGCACGAATGCGGTCGGTGACCTCGGCGATGGCCGACTCGTCCACCAGGTCGGTCTTGTTGAGCACGATCCGGTCGGCGAAGGCGATCTGCTCGACGGCCTCGTTCTCCACGCCCTCGGGCTTGACCTCGTCCAGGTGTTGGAGGACGTGCGCGGCGTCGACCAGGGTGACGATGGCGTCCAGCCGCAGTTGGGCGGCGATCTCGTCGTCCATGAAGAAGGTCTGGGCGACGGGGGCGGGGTCGGCGAGACCGGTGGTCTCGATCAGGATGTGATCGAACTTCTCGCGCCTGCGCATCAGCGCGCCCAGGATGCGGATGAGGTCTCCGCGCACGGTGCAGCAGATGCAGCCGTTGTTCATCTCGAAGATCTCTTCTTCGGAGTCGAGGACGAGGGCGTCGTCGACTCCGACCTCGCCGAACTCGTTCTCGATGACGGCGATGCGCAGTCCGTGCTGCTCGGTGAGGATGCGGTTGAGCAGGGTCGTCTTGCCGGAGCCGAGGAAGCCGGTCAGTACGGTGACGGGGACGCGCTCGTCACGGGGCTCGTCGGACGTTGGGGTAGTCATGCGGACTCCTTCGGGTCATGGGTGAGCAGGGCGGCCCGCAGGTCGTCCTCGGCGATTTCTGCGACGGTGGCGTGCAGGGTCCATCGGCGGGCTCGGCCGTTCATGGGAAAGACGGCGATGACCGTCTCCAGGGGTGGGCAGCCGGGTTCGGTGCAGGCGAGTTGCCGGATGACGACCGCTGTGTCGTCGTCGAGTCCGAGCAGGCGCCGTACGGACTGCCTCAGCTCGCGCAGCTGCGGGCTCTGCCCCGGGCGGGCTCCCAGTGGCATGGCGGCGGTTCTCCTTCGTCGGTGGAGGGTTGACAGTCGCCGCAGATGCCGGTGAGTTCGACGGTGTGCTCCACCGCGGCGAATCCGGTGTCGGCTCCGACCCGGTCGGCCCATCGCTCCACGATCTCGGAGTCCACCGGCCGACTGCGGCCGCAGCAGCGGCAGATCAGGTAGTGACGGTGTCCGTCGGCGGGCCGCGGGCGGTAGAGCCGTTCTCCCGCCTCGTCGCGTACGACGTCGACGCCACCCGTAGCCTCCAGATCCCGCAGGGCCCGGTAGACCGTGGTCAGCCCGATCGGAACGTCGGCCGCGGTCAGCAGCGCGTGCAGTTCCTGCGCGGAGACGAAGTCCTGACAGCCGGTGAGGACGCGCAGGACGGCGGTTCGCTGCCGGGTCCTCCGGCTGCTCACGGCGGATCACCTCACTGGCGCTCGGCGGGAAGCGGTATGCATACACTGTAGATGAAAATGAAATCCATGTCCATGTGAATGTCCCTTCATGCGTGATGGTGTGTCTGCCGCCCATCCGCCGCCGTTAAAGTGAGCCCGAATACCGCCGTGACGAAAGCCGTATGGGGAGACGAATGGACAGTGATGTCGATATAGCGCCGCCGCATGAGAGCGGCGGCAGCGGCCCGACGCTGTCCCGGGGCCCCGACGGAGCGGACGGGGCCGACGAGTCCGGTGGACTGCGCACGGCGGCGCGCGTCGCCGTTCAGGCGCTGGTCGCTGGGGCCCCGGTAGTGCTTCTCGGCGGAGTCGCGATCGTGCTGGGGCCGGACATCACCACAGCGCTCGACGATCGGGCGGTGGCGGCGTGGCGCACGGTGTTCACCGCCATCGTCATCCAGGGCGTGCCGTTTCTGCTGCTGGGCACGGTGGTGTCGGCCACCATCAGCGCGTTCGTACCGGCGTGGGTGTTCACCCGGGTGCTTCCGCGCAACCCGGCGCTCGCCGTACCCGTGGCCGGTGCCGCCGGGGCGGTGCTGCCGGGGTGTGAGTGCGCTTCGGTGCCGGTGGCCGGCAGTCTGATGCGGCGCGGGGTGGCCCCGGCGGCGGCGCTGGCCTTTCTGCTGTCGGCCCCGGCCATCAACCCGATCGTGCTGGTGGCGACCTATGTGGCCTTCCCCGGCAACCCCTGGATGGTCGCCGCCCGCCTGATCGCCTCGCTGCTGACCTCCGTCGCCATGGGCTGGCTGTGGATCCGGGCGGGCCGCGAGGAGTGGCTGCGGCTGCCGAAGGGGCCGGTCGGGCACGCGCCCGGCGCGAGCCGCGCGGAGGAGTTCCGGGTCTCGCTCCAGCACGACTTCCTGCACGCCGGAGGCTTCCTCGTGGTCGGCGCCGCGGCCGCGGCCACGTTCAACGTCGCGGTGCCGCATTCGGTGCTGCGGCTCTTCTCCGACTCCCTGTGGCTCTCGCTGCCCATGCTGGGGCTGCTCGCGGTGGTCCTCGCGGTCTGCTCGGAGGCCGACGCGTTCGTCGCCGCCTCGCTCACCGGGTTCTCCCCGACGGCCCGGCTGGCCTTCATGGTGGTCGGCCCGATGGTGGACCTGAAGCTCATCGCCCTCCAGTCCGGCACCTTCGGGCGCGCCTTCGCGGTGCGCTTCTCGTCGGCCACCTGGCTGGTGGCGGTGGCGTGCAGCGCTCTGGTGGGGTGGTGGCTGCTGTGAAGCGCAACATCCAGGTGCTGCTGCTCCTCTTCCTCGGCGTCGGTCTGCTGCACATCTCGCTGCTGACCGATCTGTATCTGCGCTATGTGCGCCCGGGGCTGCGGCCCGCGCTCATCGCCTCCGGGGTGCTGCTGATCGCGCTCGGCGCGGTGAGCGCCGCCCGCGACGGCTTCCCGTTCAACCGCCCGCGCGCGCATGGCGATGCTCAGGACCAGGACCAGGGCAACGACGCGGACCACGGCCACGGCCACAGCCACGCGGGCGGTCCCAAGGTCGCCTGGCTGCTGTACGTACCGGCCCTGACCATCCTCTTCCTGGCGCCGCCCGCGCTCGGCTCGTACACCGCCTCCCGCGACGACGCCAAGACCCCGAAGGCCCCCGCCTCCACCACCGGTGACAGCCTCTTCCCGGCCCTGCCCGACAAAGGCGTTGTCGAGATGTCGCTGAACGACTTCAGCTCCCGGGCGGTCTGGGACACCGACCGCACCCTGAAGGGCCACACCGTGCGCCTCACCGGCTTCGTCACCCCGGGCCGCCACGGCGCCTGGTACGTCAGCCGCCTGGTCATCAGCTGCTGCGCCGCCGATGCGCAAGTGCGCAAGGTGCGGGTACACGGGCCCGCCGCTCCGCCCGCCGACACCTGGGTGACGGTCACCGGCACCTGGCACCCCACCGGAAAACTGGGCACCGACGACGCCAGCCCGGCCCTCGACGTCTCCACCGTCGAACGCGTTCCCGCGCCCAAGGACCCGTACCACGATGTGGTGGTCACCCCCGACAGTCGCTGAAGGGGCGGCGGCGCACCTGAGCCCCAGACCAGCGGCCTGGGGCTCAGGTGCACCGCGCGGCTCAGCAGTCTCGGAACTCGGGTGACTGGTTGAGGATCTGGGAACGCGTGGAGGTGAACTTCGCATACGTGGCGCCGTTTTCGGTCCCGGGTCGGAACGCGGCCACCCGGTGGCAGTTCATGAAGGCCAGGGTGATGCCGAAGTGGCGTTCCAGACTGCTGCGGATGGCGTTGCTGGCCAGGGCCCGCAGCAGCTGTCCGCGTTCGGCTTCCGACGGGGGCGGGGTCTGGTTGTCGGCGAACTCGGCGTCACCTTCGCGGAGCTTGTCCGCCAGACCGGCGATGAGGTTGTAGGCGTAGGGAAGCGACTCGCGGACGGTGGCGACGAAGTCCCGTTCCTGGATCTCGCCCTGTTCGGCCTGGGCGAGGAGCTCCGGTGCGACGTTCAGTGACATGGGATGCGGGTCCTCTCGACTGGGTTTGCGGATGCGGATGGGCGGGGGTGTTCAGCTCGATGCCGTGGGGGCGGCGATGAGTGCCTCGGACAGAGCTGCCGGTCCGTGCCGGAAGTCGGGGTCGACCTGGGTGCTCAGGTCCAGGCCGGTGGCGCGGTCGGCCCAGGCGCGGGCATTGCGCAGATGGAACTCGACGGCCTGCCGCTGGAAGGTCTCCCAGTCCTTGGTGCGGCCGTCCACCGCGGTGCGCAGCTCCTCCAGCGCCAGGCGGTGCTCGGGTTCCAGCTCCCCGGTGTGGCGGCCCTGTTCGCGGGCGCGGACCCAGTCGGAGTGGCCGAAGCAGACCAGGAGGTCGTCGCCGACGTGCTCCTTGAGGAAGAGCCGGTCGTCCTCGCTGGTCACCTTGTTGCCGACCACGGCGAGAGGCACACCGAACTCGGCGGCGTGGTCCTTGTACTGGTGGTAGACGGACACCCCCTTGCGCGTGGGCTCGGCCACCAGGAAGGTCATGTCGAACCGGGTGAACAGCCCGGAGGCGAAGGAGTCCGCGCCGGCGGTCATGTCGACCACGACGTACTCACCGGGGCCGTCCACGAGGTGGTTCAGATACAGCTCCACGGCGCCGAGCTTGGAGTGGTAGCACGCGACACCGAGGTCCTCCTCGGTGAACACGCCGGTGGTCATCAGCCGGACTCCCGCGATGTCCCGGACGTGGCGGGTGTGCACCGGGTCGGGTCCGAGCGGCCGCAGCAGGCGGGAGCCGCGCCCCGGGGGAGTGGTCTTGACCATGGCGTCGGCGGAGGCGATACGGGGATTGTCGCCGCGCAGATACTCCTTGATCCCGCCGAGGCGCGTGCTGAGCGGGACGACCTCGCGCAGTGCGTCCTCCTCCAGCCCCAGCGCCACCCCCAGATGCTGGTTGATGTCGGCGTCGATGGCGACGACGGGCGCGTCTGAGCGAGCCAGGTGCCGGGCGAAGAGAGCGGACAGCGTGGTCTTGCCACTTCCGCCCTTGCCGACGAACGCGGTGCGCATGGCTGCGCATCACCTCCAGGTGAATATGAATGTCATGTGCGTGGTTTGAAGACTTCCCGGATCACGGCTTCCCTGTCAAGTTGCCGTCGGCGAAGGGGAGATGGAGTGTGGAGTGTCGCCGTTTGTATGGCGGGGCGGGGTCAAGTTCTGGCAATGATTTTCATCTCGGGTGGTGATGCGAGTGGTTCTGGAAATCATTTTCATCTAGCCTCATGGTGTTCGTTCCGCCCCTGAGGAGCCCCTGCCATGAGATCCGCCATAGCCCACCGCATACGTCCCCGCGCCCTCGCCGGATGTGCTGCCGCCGTCGCCGTGCTCGCCGGCACCAGCGCCTGTTCCACCGCTTCCTCGGACACGTCCGATGG
The DNA here is from genome assembly GCF_014712245.1 of Streptomyces sp. 5-10. NCBI lineage: Bacteria > Bacillati > Actinomycetota > Actinomycetes > Kitasatosporales > Streptomycetaceae > Streptomyces > Streptomyces sp. 5-10. The sequence goes on along the minus strand of NZ_JACVYG010000024.1, from coordinate 88,561 downwards.
CTCCGCCTCAGGCAAGGGAGCGTCCGGCAAGGTGATTCAGATCGTGGCGGCGGAGAATTTCTGGGGCAGCATCGCGCAGCAGCTGGGCGGCAGCCACGTGCACGTCAAGAGCATCATCGACAACCCCGCCGCCGACCCCCACGACTACGAGCCGACCGCCGCCGACGGGCGCGCCGTCGCCACCGCCCGGTACACGATCGTCAACGGCATCGGCTACGACGCGTGGGCCGACAAGCTGCTCTCCGCCAACCCGGGCGGCGACCGCACCGAGCTGAAGATCGGTGACCTGGTCGGCCTCAGGCCGGGCGGAAACCCCCACCGCTGGTACGCTCCGGCCGACGTCCACAAGGTGATCGAGAAAATCACCGCCGACTACAAGAAGATCGACCCGGACCACGCCGCCTTCTATGACGCGCGGAAGAAGACCTATCTGGACACCACCCTGGCCCCCTACAGCCGGCTGGTGTTCGGCATCAAGTCCACTTACGCGGGTACGTCCGTCGGCGCTTCCGAGTCCATCGTCACCCCGCTCGCGCAGGGCCTCGGCCTGAAGATGGCCACCCCCGAGTCGTTCCTCGACGCCATCAGCGAGGGCACCGACCCCACGGCGAAGGACAAGACCGCCATCGACCAGCAGATCAAGAACAAGAAGATCAAGATCTACGTCTACAACAGCCAGAACTCCACCCCGGATGTGCGGGCCCAGGTGAAGGAGGCCAAGGCGGCCGGTATCCCGGTGGCTACGGTCACCGAGACCCTCACTCCGGCGGGTGCCTCGTTCCAGGACTGGCAGGTCCGTCAGCTGAAGGGCATCCAGAAGGCCCTGGCCGAGGCGACGGGTAAGAAGTAAGGACGGTGGGGACGATGGCCCGGATACGGGAGGCGGCGCGGCACCGCGTACCACCGCACGTCACCAGCACCGGACGCCGCGAAGGCGGTGAGGGCGTCGTGTCCCTGCGCGGCGCGGCCGTACGGGTCGGCGGACGTACCCTGTGGTCCGGGGTGAATCTGGAGGTTGGCGCCGGGGAGTTCACGGCCGTCCTCGGACCGAACGGTGTCGGCAAGTCCACCCTGATCAAGGTGGTTCTCGGAATCCTGCCGACCGCCGCGGGCGAGGTACGGGTCCTGGGTGAGGCTCCCGGCCGTGCCGGGCACCGGATCGGCTATCTGCCGCAGCGCCGCAACGTCGACCCGTCCTTGCGGATCCGCGGCATCGATGTCGTGCGCATGGGCCTGGACGGCGACCGCTGGGGTGTTCCGCTGCCGCTGCCTGTGCGGTTCAGCGCGCGGCGCCGGGCGGCTCGGGACCGTATCGCCGAGGTCATCGAGCTTGTTGGGGCGAGTGCGTACGCCCATCGGCCGCTCGGGGAGTGTTCCGGGGGGCAGCAGCAGCGGCTGCTGATCGCCCAGGCGCTCGTCCGCGGGCCCGAACTGCTGTTGCTGGACGAGCCGTTGGACAGCCTGGACCTGTCCCATCAGGGTGGGGTGGCGGCGCTTCTCGGGCGGATCTGCCGTGCGGAGGGGGTCGGCGTGGTGATGGTCGCGCATGACGTCAACCCGATCCTTCCCTGGCTGGACCGGGTGCTGTACCTCGCCGAGGGTGCCGCTGCCGCGGGCCCGCCACGGCAGGTCATCACCACGCGGACGCTCTCGCGGCTCTACGGCGCGCCGGTGGAGGTGCTGCGCGCAGGCGACGGGCGGCTGGTGGTCGTCGGAGGCGGGCACGGCGCAGGGGGAGGGGGAGGCCATGGTCACCACCATGAGCTTGACTGACACCTATCCGGTCTGGTCGTGGAATCCGGTGGCCGATCTGCGGGCGATGTGGGCGTTTCCGTTCATGGTCAACGCCTTCCGGGCCGGTACTGTCGTCGCCGTTCTCGCGGGTGTCATCGGCTGGTACATGGTGCTGCGCCGGCAGAGCTTCGCCGGCCATACGCTCGCCCAGGTCAACTTCCCGGGCGCGGCCTGTGCCACCCTGCTGGGCATCACCCCGGTCGTCGGCTACTTCGCCTTCTGTGTCGGCGCCGCCCTGGTCATCGCCGCCATCCCGCGCGCCGGGCAGGGCGGCAGCGGCCAGGAAGCGGCCCTGACCGGGACGGTCCAGGCGTTCGGGCTGGCCTGCGGGTTCCTCTTCGTCGCGCTCTACAAGGGCTTCCTCGGCGGGATCAACTCCCTGTTGTTCGGCAGCTTCCTCGGCATCACCACCACGCAGGTGGCCGTCCTGGCGGCTGTGGCGGTGGCGACGCTGGCCATGCTGGCGCTGATCGCACGGCCGCTGCTGTTCGCCTCGGTCGATCCCGATGTCGCCGCCTCACGTGGGGTTCCGGTACGTGTCCTGTCCGTGGCGTTCCTCGTCCTGCTCGGTACGGCAACCGCGGCGACCAGCCAGATCACCGGCACTCTGCTGGTCTTCGCCCTGTTGGTGATGCCCGCCGCCACCGCCCAGCAGCTCACCGCCCGGCCCGCCGTGGGACTGGCCGTCTCGGTGCTGGTGGGGCTGGCCGTGACGTGGACCGGCCTGATCGCCGCGTATTACTCGCCGTACCCGATCGGGTTCTTCGTGACCACCTTCGCCTTGGGCGTCTACGTTTTCGCCCGGCTCGCACGCGTCCTCGCACAGATCCTCGCCCGGCGTGCCCCGGCGTCCGCCCGCCTCTCCGGGGGTGCGGGGTGAGCGTGTTCACCGCGTTCGACCACCCGTACTTCACGCATGCGTTGCTGGCCGGGTCGGGGACCGCCGCGGCGGCGGGTCTGGTGGGGTACTTTCTGGTGCTCCGAGCTCAGGTGTTCACCGGGGACGCGCTGGGCCATGTGGCGTTCACCGGAGGGCTGGCGGCGCTCGCGTTCGGCTACGACCTGCGGCTGGGATTGTTCGCGGCGACCGTGGTGTTCGCCGTGCTGATCGGCGCGCTCGGGGGCCGGGGCCGCTCCGACGATGTGGCCATCGGCAGCGTCTTCGCCTGGACCCTGGGCCTGGGCGCCTTCTTCCTCACCCTGTACAGCACCCGCGGCGCCGCCCATGGCACCGCGGGGGTGAGCGTGTTGTTCGGCTCGATCTTCGGCCTGTCGGCAGGCCAGGCGAGGGTGGCGGCACTGGCGGCCGCCGTGATCTGCGCGTCCGTGGCGCTGCTCGCACGGCCGTTGCTGTTCGCCTCGGTCGACGAGGCGGTGGCCGCGGCGCGCGGTGTGCCCGTACGGGCGCTGGGCCTGGCGTTCCTGGTTCTGGTGGGGGCCTGCGTCGCCGAAGCCACCCAGGCGGTCGGCTCCCTGCTGTCGCTCGGCCTGCTCGCCGCCCCCGCCGGAGCCGCCCACCGGCTGACGGCCCGCCCGTACCACGCCCTGGCCTTGTCGGCCGGACTGGCGGTGGCCGAGATGTGGGCCGGGCTGGGGCTGAGCTACGCCGCTCCGCGGCTGCCACCCAGCTTCACCATCCTGGCCGTCGCCACCGCCGTCTACCTCGCGACGCTCGTCACCGTGCGGTCCCGGCGGGGCCGCACGGTGACATCGCGGGCGGTACGGGGCAACGTACCGGGGCGGCCACGGCTCTGACCGGCACGGGGGGGAAGTGATCAGTGGTCGTCCCAGTGGTCCTGGTGCTGGGCGTGGCGGTGTCCGTCGTGGACGTAGTCCACGTGGTCGCCATGCGGGACGGCGACATGGCCGCAGCAGCACCCGGATCCGCGGCAGCCTCTGCGCACGCACCAGCGCCGCGAGCTGGTCGAGCTCGACTGCCGAGTCGAGGCTCACGGTGACTCCGGTCCGGGCGGCCAGCCACAGGAACTCCGGGTCCTTCGGCCCGGTGGCCATGATCAGGGCTGGAGCGAATCCACAGCCCAGGGCGTGCTGCAGCTCGCCGAGCGAGGCCACGTCCACCCCCGCCCCCGTCGTGACCAGCCGCCGCAGCAGGGCGCTGGAACGATTTGCCTTGTGCGCCAGGAAAGTCCGGCCCGAAAGGTGGTGCTTGGAATACACCGACCGGAATCGCTCCACGTTCTCGCCGATCTGGTCGGGCAGCACCAGACCCAGCGGTGACCCCAGCGCGTCAGCGAGGGTATGCAGAAAGCCGGAGGAGCCCAGCAGGGAACTCACCCTCGGCGATACGCGCGGCTCCAGGTACAAGGCGCCGCTCATCCCGAGGCCGCCTCCCCCCTGTTCGCGGCGACTTGATTGGCGTTCTGGGAGGAGCTGTGCCCCTCACGATGGGCCGTTACGCCGATGTCGCGGCTTTTGGCTCATACTGAACATGGGCGTGGATTCCATGTGCGAGCGCCGACGCCGACTCGTCGAGGACGAGCAGACGCGGATTACCGGCCAGGGCTCGGGTTCTGCGCGATGTCGGCGCGGTCGTATCGGCAGGCAAACCACCGTATCGCATGTGTGCACATACTAGGCGCCGTCTTCACCGGGCTTCGGTCCGGCAACCGTGGCACTGGACATGATCCGGGGCGGGGCGTGATTGACCTGGCAGTGATGCTTGCCGACGGGGGCGATTCCATCACCGACGTGGTCCTGTCTCGCGATCAGGCCGAGGTTTTCGGGCCGCGATCATTCCAAGGCCGCTGACCTGGCCAAGGCTCTCGGCGGCGGCGCAACGACAGGAGAATGGGGCACCGCCCCGGCCGGGGACATCGTCATCGTGGCCCTGTCGTACGACGGTGTCGTGCCGGTCGTCGCCCAGTACGGAGACGCTCTCGCGGGCAAGGCCATCGTCGACATCAGCAACCCCTTCAATGGCGCACTGGCTGGAAGGAGCGGGCGTGGTCACGGTGGGCCGGCGATCCCGCATCAGCCCCAACCGTATGACCGTCATCGCCAAAGCCGTCCTCACCCTAGATGTTGCGGGCCAAGACGTTGAGTCGGCGGTCACTTGCCACTGATCAAGGGCTATGGTCATCGACCGCGAATTCCTCACATCGGATGATCAGGGGTCCCAGACGAATGTCGCGCAGTCCTCGCACTCCTCGAGGTACCGATGGCGACACTCGACGGTGTGCCGGAGGAAGGTGATCGCTTGCTGTCTGCTGCGGACCTCACTTTCGAGCGCGGCGATCTTCGCGCGCACGACCTCCTGCGCTGCGGACTTCTTCGGGGACATCGCTGCGGTGACCTCTGGCAACGAGAGCCCGACTTGTCGCAGCTTCAGCACGGTTCGTGCCTGCTCCAGGACGTCGTGGTCGTAGAGGCGGTAACCATTCGCGTCCCGGTGCACGGTGAGTGCTCCGACGTGCTCCCAGTGCCGTAGGACATGGGCCTCGACTCCAAGCTGCGCAGCCGCCTCGCCGATCGTTATCGCCATTCCGCCCTTGCCTTGATGTCGACCTGAACCTTTAGCCTCCCCAGCATGCCTGACAGTTCTCCCACCCCGCCTCCTCCTGCTTGTTCCCGATCAGTCCTGGTCACCGGCGCGACGGGCAACCTCGGCCGTGAGCTCCTCGCCCGGCTGCAGGCGCGCGCAGCAGCTGTGCGGTGCCTCGATCGTCGCCGTGTTGGCCCGCGACCCGGCATCGAGTCGGTGCGCGGTGACCTGACCGACGCCGACTCCGTCCGTGCGGCGCTCGACGACATCGACACCGTCTTCCTCATATGGCCGCTGCTCGACACCGCCCCCGCTGAGCCTCTGATCGCAGAACTCGCCGCAGCAGCACCGCGCGTCGTCTACCTCTCCTCGACTGCGATCGATGACGCCTCATTTCGCCAAAGCGACCCGATTGTGCAGGTACACGCGGACATGGAACGCCGGCTCCGTGATGCTGGTCTGCATCCCACCGTGCTGCGCAGCGACACGCTGGCGTCCAACACCCGGGGCTGGGCGGCACAGCTGCGCGCAGGCGACGTGGTCAGGGGTCCGGACATGGCGCGCACAGCAGTCGTGGACGAGGGTGATGTGGCGGCCGCAGCCGCGGAGGTGCTCCTTCGACGCCAGGACGATTCGGATCGCACCCCCTACCTGCTGACCGGGCCCGAGCCGCTCAGCAGGGCCGACCAGGTCGGAATCCTCGGTGCCGCGCTCGGACGAAAGTTGCGTTTCGAGCCGGTCCCCGTGGATATCGCGCGCGCACGCATGCTCGCGGACGGCCGTCCCGAACGGCTGGTCGATGCCCTCATCACGGCGTCAACGCGGCGACCTGAATCACGCCTTGTCACCGATGATGTCGAGCGCCTGATCGGTAGGCCGGCCCGCCCCTTTGCGCAGTGGGCCATCGACCACAGCACCGAGTTCGGCCCGCGGCCATGACCACACACATCAGTCAGTCTCCAACCGGTGTGATGACCGCCGAAGATCGCTTCCCCGACAATGTCGAAACCGTCATGGGAAACTGGAAACTGCCCATGAGGCACGCCAACGCTCCACTGACCGTCGAAGGTCGATGCCGACTTGTCGAGCGTTGCCGGACTCGTCCAATAGCGCACGTCGCCGCCGAGAGGGGAATCTCGCGCGCCTGTGCATCGAAGTGGGTCAACCGCTACCGCCGCTACGGGGCCATCGGCCTGCTCGACCGTTCTTCGACACCACACCGTCAACCCGCCGCGACAGACGCCACGGTCGTGGCCCGAATCGCAGACCTTCCGCGCAGCAAGAAGTGGTCAGCGTCGCGCATCGCGTTTGAACTCCAAGCTCAGGGCATCACCGTCAGCCGCCGCACAGTGACCCGGCACCTGGCGAGGCTCGGTGGCATGGTGAAGGCCACCGCGGTTCTGGCGACGGCGCGCGTGACGGTGGCCCGGCAGCCTGCCCGCCGGAGTGCCGCAAGCGGCCGAAAAGAAGCGGAGAATCAAGGTCGCCTTGATCCGGCGGCCAAGCCCGCGGCGCCGGGAGCAGTCGGCAGGATGTGCAGGGCCCGCACAGCAGCGGGCCGCCGACGAGCCGCGGGTTGTGTCGGCGTTGCAGCGTCTCGGGCCCACCGAGTTTTGGCTTCGCAATGTCGGAGACCTCCGGCAGTGGCCGTGGACGTCCTGGACCAGCGGCTCGGTCGCGCGGCCGCGGCACGTCCCCTGGCCACTGCTCCGCTTGGCGGCCTTCGATCAAGGTCGGCGAATTGGCGTATGTTCAGGGCCTGAAGAAGGGCGACGTTTTCCAGATGGGATCGTACAAGGTGCCCACGGGTAGCTATCAGGTGGACACCCGCGGAACCCCCGGAACCGCGACGTTCCGCATCGTCCACAAGTAATCCACTGCTCGACCGTCGGAACACCGTCCTGCCGGGTACGTACCCGGCAGGACGTGGTGCTGCGTCTGGCGAAGGAGAATCCCGGTTGGGCTACCGGAGGGTACACGGGACCTGGGCGGATGAGATTTCCGGCAAGCGCAACGCTCAATGACATGCAGCGATGTCTTTTCGAGCGGCACACGTGGGGTCGACTCGTTTCGGCACGTGCTGTCCTCTGGCAGGGTTATGCCTTGCACCGGGCCCCTGTTTGCCCCTGAGGTCCGACGCCGATCGTCTCGCCGGAGAAGGCGTCGGGGATCGCCCTCCATCCCAGGTTCCGCTCGTAGTACTGCACGGCCGTGTCCACAGACGGCCACCAGTCGTCGTCGACGACCATCAGGCCACCGGGGCGGACGATCTTGCGCAAATAGTAGAGATCGACGAAGACTTCGTGGAACCGGTGACTGCCATCCACGAATGCCGCGTCGGCGACGAACCTTCGCTGCTGACCATCCGGAGCAGTGCTGCTATGACGGCCCTGTCGCACCAGGAGAACCGGTGCCGAGGCCCGTTGCGCTGTGCGATGGCGATTTGATGCCGGAGCATCTTTCCGGCCCCCACAGGGTTGACAGCGCCTCATCATCCCCGCAGCATCTCATTCGACTGTTGACTGTCAACAGACAGCAGTCGGCATGTCGGGGCAGAGGGCCCGCTTACGATCGAGGAGGATCGGCATGGCTGAGTCCAGGGCGCCGCAACAGGCGGCGCACGGGTCGCCCGAGCGGCTGAGAGTCGCCGTCGGATGCGGGGTCGGCGCGACCATCGAGACCTACGACTTCATCGGCTTCGGAACGGCCGCGGCGCTCTACTTCGGCGACGTGTTCTTCCCCGACTCCGACCCACTGTCGGCGACCCTGCTGTCCTTCGCGACGCTGGGGATCGGCTTCGCCGCCCGGCCTCTGGGCGGTATCGTCGCCGGCCATCTCGGGGACCGCGTCGGCCGCAAGCCCGTACTGGTCGGATCCCTGCTGCTGATGGGCATCGCGACCGTGCTGATCGGATGTCTGCCCACCTACCAGATGGTCGGGGTCTGGGCTCCGGTCCTGCTGGTGGCCGTCCGTGTGATCCAGGGGCTCGCCTTCGGCGCCGAATGGGGCGGCGCCATCCTGATGACCTTCGAGCACGCCCCGTGGCGCCGGCGCGGCCTGTACACGGGCATCACACAGGCCGGATTCCCGGTCGGACTGCTGCTCGCCAACCTCGCGTTCCTGCTGAGCCGACACACCCTGGACGACAACTGGGCCTGGCGCGTGCCGTTCCTGCTCAGCGCCGTCCTGATCGCCGTGGGCATCTTCATCCGGCTCAAGATCGACGAATCGCCCCAGTTCGAGGAGGTCAGGGAGTCCGGCGAACTCGTCAAGAACCCGCTGCTCACAGTTATCCGCGAGGACTGGCGCAACGTTCTGCGGGCCTTCTGCCTGCGGACCACGGAGACCGCGGGATACGCCGTCTCGGTCACCTTCGTCCTGTCCTACCTGGACGACGGCGACGCCCCCGACGTATCGAGCACCACCAGCCTCACCGCGCTGGTGACGGCCGCGGCCCTCGGCATCGCGGCCACCACGCTCTGGGGCCGCCTGTCGGACCGGGTCGGACGCCGCCCGGTCTACCTGTTCGGCTGCGCGGTGAGCGTCGTCTGGGGCATCCCGCTCTTCCTGTTCGTCAACACCGGGACCGCGGCACTGGTCATGGTCGCCTTCGTGATCAGTTACGCCGTCTGCCAGAACTGCCTGGCCGGCGTCCAGGGGGCCTGGTTCTGCGAGCTGTTCGCCACCAAGACCCGCACCGCCGGAACGTCCCTGGCCTATCAACTGTCCGCTGTGGTATCCGGATTCACGCCCATGATCGCCACCGCGCTGTACTCCGGCACCGGGTGGATCGGCCCCGCGGTGCTGTTCACCTGTTACGGCCTGCTGGGCTTCGTGGCAACGCTGGTGACGCGCGAGACATGGGGCGAGCCGGAGCGCCGGGAGACCGACCGGGCCGTGACGGCGTCCACCGAACCCGCGCTCAAGGCCGCCCACTGAGACCTCAACGCCGCCCACCGAGAGAAGAAAAGAGGATGTCTGCGATGACCACTCAGGCCACCCCCGCGGCGGGGGTGTCGCCCGCCGAGCGGGTGCGCGCTTTGAAGGAATCCGCCTACCGCATCCGTATGCACGCGCTGGACATGGGGGAGACCCAAGGGCAGGGCTACATCGGACAGGCGCTGGGCGTGGCCGACGTCCTGGCCGTCGTCTACCAGGACGTCCTCAACCACCGTCCCCACGAGCCGGAGTGGCCGCAGCGTGACCGGTTCCTGCTGTCGATCGGGCACTACGCGATCGCGCTGTACGCGGCGCTCGCCGAGGTGGGCGTGCTGGACGTCGGCGAACTCGCCACCTACGGCAGTGACGACTCGCGCCTTCCCATGTCGGGCATGGCCTCGTACACCCCCGGCATGGAAATCTCCGGTGGCTCCTTGGGACACGGTCTGGGCGTAGCCACCGGCATGGCCCTCGGCCTGCGCCACCAGGGCAGGGACGCCCGCGTGTACAACCTGCTCTCCGACGGCGAACTCGACGAGGGCTCCACCTGGGAGGCCGCGCTGGCCTGCGCCCATCACGGGCTGGACAACGTCACCGCCATCGTCGACGTCAACGCCCTTCAGGCCGACGGCCCGACCAAGGGAGTGCTGCGCACCGAGCCGGTCAGGGCCAAGTGGGAGGCGTTCGGCTGGCATGCGATCCGCGTGGACGGCAACGACATCGACGCGCTCGTCGCGGCCTTCGACAGCTTGCGCGAACACCGCGGATCACCTGCCGTGCTCATCTGCGACACCAGGATCGGGTGCGGCGTGCCGATGCTGGAGGCCCGGGAGAAGGCGCACTTCATGCGAGTGGAAGAACACGAATGGCAGGCCGCCCGCGACCAGTTGACCGAACGTCACCGAGCCGGGGCCGACCTCGACCGCGCAACCACCCACGGAAAGGGACTCGTTCGATGAACAGCTCCGCGCCGACGCAGGCGGCACCCACGCCGACCGAGGCCCCCAAGCGGAGGCTCACCACGTCCGCGATGATCGCCTCGATCGCGGAAGAGGGACAGCGCACCACGAAGGCCCCCTTCGGGCACGCGCTGGCACGGCTCGCCGAGGAACGCCCCGATGTGGTCGGGCTCTCGGCGGACCTGGCGAAGTACACCGACATGCACGTATTCCGGGAGGCCCATCCCGACCGCTTCTTCCAGATGGGCATGGCGGAACAGGTGATGCTGGGCGCGGCGGCGGGGCTGGCCGAGGTGGGCCTGACCCCGTTCGCCTCCACCTACTCCGTCTTCGCCACCCGCCGCGCCTACGACTTCCTGTGCCTGGACATCGCCGAGCCGCAGCTGAACGTCAACGTCGTCGGCGCGCTCCCCGGACTGACCACCGGCTACGGGCCCAGCCACCAGGCGACCGAGGACCTGGCCATCCTGCGCGGCATGCCCGGCCTGACGATCGTCGACCCCGCGGACTCCGTCGACATCGAACAGGCCGTCCCGGCACTGGCCGCCCACCCCGGCCCCACCTACACACGACTGCTGCGCGGGGCGGTGCCCACCGTCCTGGACGAGTACGACTACCGGTTCGAACTCGGTAAGGCGGCGCAGCTGCGTGGCGGCCGTGACGTGCTGTTCATCTCGACCGGTCTGATGACGGTGAGGGCCCTGAGCGCGGCGGCGGAACTCGAAGCCGATCATGTCGACGTCGCCGTTCTGCACGTGCCGACGATCAAGCCGTTCGACCGCGAGACGGTGCTGCGGGAGGCCGGCACGGGGCGCCTCGTGGTGACCCTTGAGAACCACAGTGTCGTCGGAGGCCTCGCCGAGTCCGTGGCGTCCAGCCTGGCCTTCGCCCAGCAGACGGCCCGCATCGTCCCGATCGGACTGCCCGACGAGTTCCTCGCCGCGGGCGCACTGCCCACCCTCCACGACCGCTACGGCCTCTCCGTCGCGGCGATCAAGGAACGCGTCCGCCGCGAACTCTGACCCGCGCGGGACGTCCGCGCTCACTCCCTTCTCCACTCCCCACCCCTCAGGAGCACCGCATGGCCAGCAATCACACCCCCCGCACCGCCGTCGTCACCGGGGCGGGCTCCCGTCGCGGCATCGGACGTGCCACCGCGCACGCGCTGGCCGCCGCCGGCTACCACATCGCCGTCCTCGACCTGGACAAGGAGGCCGCAGAGGACACCGCCCGGGAGGTCGCCGCCCGGCACGGCGTACAGGCGTTGGGCCTGGTGGCGGATGTCGCCGACGCCGACGCGGTAGAAGCGGCGATCACGCAGACCGAGGCGGGACTCCCGCCGATCGGTGCCCTCATCAACAACGCGGGTATCACCTCGCCGACCCGATTCCTCGATGTCACGCCCATCGAGTGGGACAAGATCTTCGAGGTGAACGTCCGCGGCAGCTACCTGGTCACCCACCGGGTGGCCGCGGGTATGGCCGAGCGCGGGTTCGGCCGCATCGTCTTCCTCTCCTCCGTTTCGGCCGAGCGTGGTGGCGGCGTCTTCGGGGGAGTGGCCTACTCGGCCGCCAAGGCCGCCCTGCTCGGCTTCGCCAAGGCGCTTGCCCGCGAACTCGGGCCCGCCGGGGTCACCGTCAACTCTGTCGCCCCCGGCCTGATCGACACCGACATCACCCAGGGCAAGCTGGATGAGGACCGCAAGGCAGCCATGATCGCGGACATCCCCGTGCGCCGTATCGGCAGCGTCGACGACGTGGCCGACGTCATCGCCTTCCTGTCCCGGCCCGAATCCGGCTACCTCACCGGCGTCACCTACGACGTCAACGGCGGATCTCACCTGCACTGAGAGGAGACGTCGGGGCCGTTCGCTCATCTCCGGGCCCCGAGCCCGGGGGCGAGCGGGCCCAGGACCTCCTCCGGCGGAAGCGCTCCGCGCCGCTCTCGCCCGGGCCCGTGGTCACCTGGTGGCGGTCCTGAGCGATGGCCCAGGTCACTGCCCAGCAGGATCCGCAGCAGGTCACCGTCGACGACATCGCGCGCCGCGCCCGCATCGGCAAGGGCACCGCCTACCTCCACTGGAAGACGGAGGGGTGCTGTTCGCCGTGCTGCCGCCTGAGTTCCAGGGCATGCTCGGTGTCATCGCCTCCGAGGTCGAGCAGGACCCGGCGGGCTCGCCCCTTCACTCGATGTGGGATTGCCGTACCCGCAGGCCCCTCCGCGGAACACCGGGCAGGCCTGCTCGGTCGGATGATCAAAGGGCCGTCGAGCCTTCCGCCGCGCCAATGGAGGCGTCCATGCGCGCAGCCCGCGACGATGTTGTCTCCGCATTGGTCGATGCCCGCCAGCGGGCTGACCCGAACCGACTCCCGCCCCTCGCGTCCCAGACCTGGCCGAGTGTGCCCCGGCGTGCAACACGGCACCTCAGGTCGTGGTGGTCAGGCGGTCTCGCGAGTGCCTTCGCGTTCGATGCCCAGCTGCTCGATCGCCGAGGCCATGTGCGTGTGCAGGATCTCTTGGGCCGCCGCGGCGTCTCCGCGGGCGATCGCGTCGGCGATGGGCTCGTGGGCCGTTGCGGACATGGCCACGTCGCGGCGTTCACTAGCGGCGCTCATGATCACCACGCGCATCGGCCCCTCGAGCTGCCGCCAGGTCTTGAGGAGTACCGAGTTCCCGGACAGCTCGCACAACAGGAGGTGGAAGCCGAGATCGGCCTCGACCTTCGAGGCCAGATCCGCGCCTGACGCGAAGGCCTCCTTGAGCCTTTCCAGGGCCTTGCGCAGGTCTTCGGCCGCGTCTTGCCTGCGCGGTGACGCGATGATCTGTGCCACTGCGAGTCCTTCCAGCGCTTCCCGGACCTGGAAGAGTTCCCGGACCTCGGTCGGAGTCAGCCGGGACACGCGCAGCATGCCACGTGCTCCCGCGGTGACGAGGCCCTCCTGCTGGAGGTGGCGCAGGGCTTCGCGCACCGTGCCGCGGCTCACCGACAGGTGCTCGGCGATCTCTACTTCTCCGAGGTGGTCGCCGGGCTGGTACTGGCCGGTGGTGATGGCCGTCCGCAGCGCCACGAGCGCGCGCTCCCGAAGGGTCGTCGATCGGGTGAGACTGGCAAGCGCCTGACCAGACACGGCTTAACCCTCCTTCAGCTCCTCGAGTGATCATAGTAGCCCGAAATGGTGTCATCTGTTGACGGTCGGCAGGGAGCGGTATCGGCGCGAAGCTTCGCGGCGGTGGCCGACCTCATGGCTCATCCTCCTCAAACCCTGTCGTCCCGACCAGCGTTTTCGCAGGCCGGAGGCCGTTTCCGCGGGTAGGGGGGCGGCCTTTGTCGTGTCTGGGCTGGATGTGCCGTTCAGGAATCTGTCGCGGCAGGTCAGGCCGCGTGTCCGTACTCGTTGATCATGCCGCCGAGGGATGCGTTGATGGCGTCGCGCATCTTCTGTTCGGTCTGCTCTTGTGCCTGGGTGCGCTCGATGACGGAGGTGACTGTGTTGACGGCGTGGTCGGGGGTCTGGCCGGTGAGGGCCTGCCGGATGCAGGCCAGTGCCTGGGTGCCGGCGGCCAGCAGGGACTGGGTGGTCTGGCCGGCGATGTGGGGGTCACGATCAGGTTGTTCAGATCGCGCAGGCCAGGGTGCGGGCGAGGGCGGCCGCTGGGGGGCAAGGGGGCGCAGGTTCACATCCTGTCGTCCCGACCAGCGTTTTCACAGGTCGGAGGCAGTTTTCTCAGAGATGGGGAGGCGGCCTTTTTCGTGTTGCTGAAGCCGGTGGTCGCGGTGTGGTCGCGGCCTGCGGTCGCAGTGGTTGCCCGTTGGGTCGGGTGAACACCAGGCCGGAGAACGGATCGTCGGGGTGAGGTGTGGCAGGGCCGGGTGGGGCTTGGTGTTGGAGGGCGGCTGCGACGCGTGGGGAGATGGCGACCCAGTTGTGTGGCGAGGCAGCGGTGGGGGTGACGCGGCCGCGGCCGGTGGGGAGCTGGGTGCGGGCGAAGCCGGCGATGTGGCGGTAGCCGAGATCGTCGAGTCTGAGTGTGCCCGGGGCCGGGATCGGGCCGTGGGTGACGTAGTCGCGGTAGCGGACCAGGGTGGTCTGCTTGAGGGTGAGGGCTTTGGCTTCGAGTCAGGTGGTGAGGTAGTCGGCCACGGTCTGGTTCGGATCGGCGTTGAAGCCGCCCGCCTCGCCATCGAGCATCCGCCGCAGCGCGGACCGGGCGGCGGATGCGGCGTGGGCGGCGGCCCGGCTGACCGAGGCGCTTGGAACCCGTTGCCGCGTTGCGGGCCGTTAGCCTGTCGGTATGTCAGAGCGTGTCATGCCCGGTCGCACGGACGGCCTGATCACCCTGGGTGCCGCGGACGCTCTGTGGGTCGATGTGACGGCCGACAGCGCTGTGCCGACGGCTTCTGGGGCATTCACCTGCCCTCCTGCCCATGCCCGGGTGGGGTACGTCCTGCTCGGCGGCCATGTGGTGGAGACGGTGAGGGCGAGCGGCGGTCAGTGGAGTGTTCCGGAGGCTGAGGTGCGCCGGGCGGCCGCGGAACTGAACGCGGTGGCGATGGATCGGCAGGACCTGGTCCGCATCGGTCCGTTTCGTGGGGTGCCGAGGCAGAAGTGCGACGAGGAAACGCAGCTGCGTTGGCGCCGGCGCATCGCGGGGGAACTGCGGGAGCCGAGCGGCCTCGAGCGGGCAGCACGAGGTGAAGTCGGCCGGCCGTACCATCTGGCGGGGATCGACTGGCGACAGATACTCGTGGAGCGGACCCGCGACGGGACGCAGCGGACGTGGTGGCTGCCGCGCGCTGTGGTCAGGCTGCTCGACGCTGCCGAGCACGCCGAGACACGGTGGGTGCACGCCGCGCGGACCCGCCAGGCAAGCGCAGCCGCCACCGAGCCGCCCTCCCGCCCCCGGCAGGCCCGAGACTTTGGCGGTCGGCAGACGACGAGCCCCGAGGGCCCCACCGCCTCACCGCGTCTGTACAACGGAGAGCTGGAAGGCCAGCTGTACTCGGTGCTCAGCAGGAAGCCCGGCACCTCCCGCAGGGTGGCCGGGTGGGCGTGCGCCGTCTGCCGCACCACGCCCGCCACCGTGCTCGACCACTGCCACGAACACGGCTACGTCCGAGCCCCCGTCTGCCAGTCCTGCAACACCCAGGAACGCCCCGACCACCTGTACAGCAACGACATCCGCGTGGCGAACCGCTACACACGCCTCTTCCACACCGACGCCGACGACTGGCTTCGCCACTGGCACCGCTGCCCCGGCTGCCGCGCACGCACCACCTTGCCCCTGCCGCACCTCGCCGCATGGACCGCCCACATAGCCTGCCGATCGCTACGCCCGACCCACCGCGCCCCCGGCGGGCGCGAACCCTGCGGTGTCCTGCGCGTGTCCTGGACGGGCAGTCAGAACGCGCCCCGTTCCTGCATGCTCACTGTCGCAGTCGATTTCTGCCCCTCCGGCGAGCATCGTGTCCTGGCGCGAGTCCCCTACCGCGAAGCCGCCGAGCGGTTTCGTCTCTGGTTGGCCGAGACGGCTCCTGCTGTGGCCGCCGCGGCCGGTCCTGACCGCCTGGACGGCCTCCCTGCCCAGTTCCGGCCAGTCATCGCGGACACCAGCGGCGAGGGCCTGGCACTGTTCTGAGCGGCACCGGGAGACCTGACACCCCAACAGCCTCACGGCCGGGAGCTCAAACACGTCGGCCATAGCCCGGCGCGTACGGGTCGAAGTTGTGTGCTCGACCAGTCAGCGAATCGAGGTGATATCTGGCAAGGACCCGGGGTGTGTGCTCCCGTCGTACAGGCCGGGGTACACCATCAGCTCCGAGGCGTTCCCGGGCGCGGCGGCGCACATCTGGCTGATTCAGAACAAGCACGCGAAGAAGCTGGGCAAATCCCCGCGGACGCCGCTGCACTATCTGCCGTCCAAGGCGCGCAACGCACCCAGCCAAGAGCCGGAGAACAAGCTGGACACCGGCAACCGGCGGCCGGGCCGGGTGATCTTCTTCAGGGCACGGTCCAGGCGCGGGGCGCTGGCGGCCAGCAGGCCGACGACCTCGCGGACCCACCGGGACACGGTGGTGCGGTGTATCCGGTTGCCCCTGGCCAGGTCGCCCGGCCGCTGGTCACAGCGCAGCACCGCGCGCACGATGCCCGCGATCTTCCCGGCGGGCAGGGCCCGCCACCGGGAGCCGATCTTCTTCAAGTGGCTGCGTATCAGGTCGGCGAGATAGTTCAGGGTGGCGCTCGACAGGGGCAGGCGGGCGGTGTCGACAAGGCCGTCAGGGCCCTCAACGGTACTGTTGGCTTTCTTCACACCAAACTCAACTGCCGCCGAGGGCCCGCTGGTCACGTTCTGCCGGCAGCGGCCTGCAACGTCGTCACCGACGTACGGCGAAGCGGCCGTCGGGCCGTTTGTGCAGCCAGCCGCGGTCGGCGAGCTTGGTCATCTTCGCGCGCAGGGGCTCCAGCTTGCCGCGCACCGAGGTGTCCAGCCCCAGCCGTTCGCCGACCGCCCTTACCTGCACCGGTCCGTCGGCCTCCCGCACCAGCGCCAGGATCTTGCGGTAGTCCTCGGGCAGCGACCGACAGGTCAGACGGTCTCCACGAGGGACATCGGCCGACGACCAGCGCGAGTATCCCGATCGCCCCTCACACCAGACCCGTGAACTGCAACTTCATGATGCACGGGTCTCATTGCTCCGTGCCCACGACGATGCTCGGGCAACAGCGTCAAGTCCACCGGGGACTTCACCGCACCGTCCGCACACAGTCGTGGTCATGTGCACCCTTGGTCGGAGCACATGATCAGACGAAGGCCGCCCCCACGTCCGGCGAACCCCCAGGTGAGCGACTCAGTTCGAGACACCATTCGAGGCCGGAAGATAAAGAACAAGCTCAGCGCGCTCGCTCGTACTCCCGCGTGATGAAGGAGACGGCGTTGTCGAGGGCCTCGTCGGCCTCGGCCATGTGGCCGGCCAGCAGGTGCCAGACGTGGAACATGTGGGGCCATACCTCAAGGGTGGTGCGGACGCGTTGTTCTGCGAGCCGTCCGGCGAGCGTGATGCCGCTGCTGAGCATCACTTCGTTCTCACCCATCTGGATCAAGGTCGGGGCCAGGCCGCGCACATCGGCGAAGACGGGCGAGGCGTCCGGATCGGTCGGCAGCGCGTTGCCCAGGAACGCGCGAGCGAGCTTCTCCAGGAATTCTCCGCTTGTCAATGGGTCGAGGCCGTTGCGGCTCTGGACCGAGGAGCCGGAGTGCGTCAGGTCGGCCCAGGGCGAGAGGGAGACGCCCGCCACGGGCAACGGCATGCCCACGTCGCGTGCCTTGCGCATGACCGTGATCACCATCGCGCCCCCGGCGGAGTCACCCGAGATCGCGATCTTCTCAGGGGCGGTCCCCGCCGCGAGGAGCGCCCGGTAGGCGGTGAACACGTCGTCGATGGGGGTGGGGAAAGGATGCTCGGGTGCCTGGCGGTAGTCGGGCACAAACACCCGTGCCCGCAGGCGTTTGGCGTAGTGGCCGGTCAGTCCGACATAGGCCTCGACCGCCCCGTGTACGTAGCCTCCGCCGTGGATGTAGAGCAGTGTCCGGTCATCGGTCACTTCCTCCGGCACCACCAGCATGGTCGGCACGCCATCGAGTTCGGTCCTCTCGAAGGTCACGCCTTGCGGTGCCGGGAGAGCGGCGGCGAGTTCCTTGCCGTAGTTGTCCCGCACTTCCGCCCAGCTGAGGTCGCCTTCCCCCGTAAGCGCAGGAGCGATGCCGCTGGCCGCTTGCATCCAGCGTTCCAGCAGTGCTGCGGCTTCTGGTGTCACGTTCATGGTGCTCATGTCTTTCGTCGATGCCACTGATTGCGCGGCCCCGGTGTGCCACACGGACGGGATACATGCCCTGTGGGGGTACGCCGCCGAGACGGTTCCGGTGGACCTCGCCAACGTCGTCAGCGTCCACCCCTGACACTGATGTCAAGGTCAAACCGTGCAGGTCACGGCCTTCTGGAGGCTGCCTTGCCCTAAGATCGAGGGCATGCGCATCGGAGAGGCGGCGCAGCACACGGGAACGACTCCGCGGCTGCTGCGGTACTACGAACAGCAGGGTCTGATCGCGCCCGGTCGCTCCGAAAACGGCTACCGGGAGTACGACGAAAATGCCCTGGGGCGGATTGTGCAGATCCGAGACCTTCTGCGGGCCGGTCTGCCGACCCGCCTGATCCAGCAGGTCCTGCCGTGCATCTCCACCCCGCACAGCACCATCCGCTTCTCCGGTCTGACACCGGAGATGGTCGCGCTCCTGGAAGCCGAGCAGGCCAGCCTCACGGCACGCATCGACTGTCTGACCCGCAACAGGGACGCGATCGCCGACTATCTCGCGGCCCTGCGCGAGACCAACGGGCAGCAGGAACACGCACCGGGCCTCACAGCGGAGGACAGCGCTTGAACCCGCCGTGACCTGCACCGCTTGACCTTCACACCGGTGTCAGCCTCGGTCGCCCGCCCGCTGGGAGCGGACTTCCAGATAGGCGCAGCCGAAGCGGACTGGACGCGTGTCGCGGACATCGTGCCGCCGCCCCCGCTGCCCTTCGATCCGGCGGCCCTCGGGACAGCCGGTCCCGCCTACAAGACCCTGATCGGCCCGGCGGTGGCGGCGGCAACCGCGAACACCCCGGCCTGGCGGGCCGCGGACATCGGTGCGGCGAACGGCCACGGCAATGCCCGCTCCGTCGCACGCATCCTGTCCGCGCTCGCCTGCGGCGGTCAGGTTGACGGCATCCGGCTGCTCAGCGAGAAGACGATCGACCTCATCTTCGACGTGCAGGCGGACGGCGTCGACCTCGTCAACGGCCTGCCGTCTCGCTGGGGTGTCGGCTTCGCATTGCCGAAGAAGGACACCCTGCCCTGGATCCCTGACGGCAGGATCGCGTTCTGGGGCGGCTGGGGCGGCTCGATGATCATCGCGGATCTCGACCGGCGCATGACCATCTCCTACGTCATGAACAAGATGGGACCGGGCCTCCTCGGCTCCGACCGCAGCGCCGCCTACGTCCGAACCGTCTACGACCAGCTGCCCTGATCAGGGCAGGTCCCCGTACAGCTACCGCGTGCGTACATGGAGCGCTGCGTCGCAGATCGCGTTGCACTGGTGACGCTCCGGGGGCGACGACGTGAACCGGCCTCGGGAACATCGGGACAGCGGTTGGCGCTGACATTGATCATGGTCCGGTCGGTGGGAGGGCTGACCCGGTTCTCGTGTCGACCGAACCATGATCGTTCTCACCGGGTTTCCTGTACGCCAACTACTCACACCCGTGGCCAGGGCCCTGCTGGTCCTCACGAACCGCGAAATCTCCCGGTGACCGACGATCTTCACCGAAGGCATCCGCCCACGACCAGCATGAGTACCCCGAGCCCCACGCACACCACACCCGTGACCAGCAACGTCACGATGCACACCACTCACTGGCTGGCGGTGCACGCGCCCGCCTCGCACGGTCGGCGCGGTGGCAGTAGTGCAGGAAGCGGGTTGCTTCCTCGGCTGTCCAGATCCGTCGCTCGGCGGCGGCCAGGGCCTTGCGGTCGGTGGAATCCGGGTGGTGTGTTGTTGCACCTGCCGTAGCGGCATGTGGTGTCGTCGAGGCACCACAGCACGAAAGGCTCCGTCTGCGATGTACCCCTTCGTCACACCGCCCCGCCAGGTCAAGATCGGCGCTGCTGCCGCCTTCGCCGGGACCACCCCGCGCGCTATCCGCCACTACCACCAGATCGGTCTGCTGCCGGAACCCGAGCGTGGTGGAGACGGCCGCCGCCGTTACGGCTACGACGACATGATCCGCCTGTTGTGGATCCGCAGGATGGCGGAGGTCGGCATCAGCCTGGACGACATGCGAGCTGCCTTCGACGAATCCGGGGACATCGAGGAGACCCTGGGCTGGCTGGAGGAATCCCTGGCTGCCCAGGAGGCCGACATCAAACGTCAGCGCGCGGCCGTCGGGCGCCTGCGGGCTGTGGGCAGCCCGCTGGGCCTGCTCTCCGAGTTGGTGACGGATCGGCTCAGCCACCTGCCCCCTGGTGCATTGCGCGCCTCCGACATGGAGGCCCTGCTGGTCACGGAACGGATCTTCGGTCCGCTCGGCTCCGCACTACAGGCCGGCGTGTACATCGTGCTGGCCACCCATCCCGACCTACGGGCCGAGGAGGACCGTCTCGACGAGGCTGAGGCCGCCCTCGACGACGGCGTCGACCCCGATGACCCGCGCGTCGAGGAAATCGCCGTACAGCGATACACCCACCACATGGCCCTCGTGCAGGCCATCACGGCAGCCGGGCTGGACACGGCCGATGACGAGCTCTTCGAGACCTACGACGCCGACCTGGCAGAGGAGGAGGACACGCGGATGGGCGCCTCGGAGGCGATCACCAAGATGCCCTACGACTTCTCTCCTGCCCGGATGCGCTGTATGGAGCGCGTGGCACAACTCGTCGGCCAGGACGCCCGCGCAGACAGGTGATCGCCTGTGCCCGGTACCGACCTGGCGTCTCGTCGCGCTTGAAGGTTGTCCGTGTCGATCTGCCGGCCACCGAGATGTGGGGAGCTCCGTGTACGGCGTCGGGACAGGGCAGTTTGTGCCGGCCAGACCACTGTTGGGAAGGCTCTGTCAGGTGTGCCTCACTGGAACTCAGGAGGGCAGGGGGTGTGAGCTGCCTCCGGGAGGGTGCGGGTGATCCGGTCGCGTATCGGTCGTAGCTCCTGGCCCTGGAAGCTGTCGGGAATCTGGCCTTTGCGCCGGGGGACGAGCAGTAGGAGGTGGTCCCCGGTGGCGTATGCCTCGGCGGGGTCCGCGACGGCGGGGTCGGCGAGGTCGAAGCGTGCCGTGCCAGGCCCTGTGCTGGGCTTGAACCACTGGTCCACGGACACGGTCACCTGAACCCGGCCCTGACCGACCGGGCGTACCGCGGTGAGGTCGCCTTCTACTACGGCGGTCGCGCAGGCGAGCGCTTGTGGGAAGGTCTGTCCTCGGCCTGTGGTGTCAAGATCGGTTCCGGAGTCGCCGTCGGCGGTGACCGTCACTGTCACGACGATGGCGGCGACGCAGGCGGCTGCCGCTGCGGCGAGTGCCCCGTGGATACATCGCTGTTTGCGCGGGGGGCGGGTCGCGTGGATCACCTCCGTCTCGCGAAGCCGGGTGCGCAGTGCGGCCACGGCCGTGTGCAGGCGGCTTTTGACCGTGCCTTCGGGGATGTCGAGCAGCGTTGCCATGTCACGCACCGGAAGATCGGCGTAGTAGCGCAACGTCAGTACCTGACGTTGGTGAGGGGGCAGGGAGCCGAGTCCGTCCGCCACCGCGAGGGCCGTTGCGCGGTCCTCTTCGGTGTGTTCCGCGACGGGCAGCGGGCGGAGCATTGCGAACACGTTTGTCGCACCCAGGTAAGCCAGTCGCAGCAGCACGATCGATCATCATGGCGCGCTGACGGCAGCAGCGCGAGAGCGCCAACTCGAGCGACCGCGGCCAGTTTTCGGGAAGCCCGCCGCACCGGCTCCCACCAGGACGGATGAGGTTTCCGGCAAGGGCACGGTTGAACCGGGCGCACGGGTCGGTGGTGGGGAGCGCGCCCCTCAAGCCCCGGGAGGTGACCTGACGGGGGCGGACCCCGGAGCGCGAAGCGATGAAGCGGCGGACAGGTAGCGCGGGCTGTCCTTCGTCGCCGTCACGGTCGCTGGCCGGTATCTCCCGCGTAACTGCCGCAGCCAGGGCTCACCGCACCGCCCGCTCCAGCGCCCCGCGCAGTTCCGCCGCGCTCGCGCAGCCGATCTCGGGGTGCTCCCGCAGCGCCGTGTCGATGACCTCCGCGAGGCGTCGTGGGATGGCCGGGTCGCGGCGGCGGATCGGGATCGCCGGCTCCTGCAGGACGACCTGCCAGGGGTCCTTGGCGCGCGGGAACTCGCGCGGGGTCCTTCCGGTCAGCGTGTGGTAGAGGCAGGCGGCAAGTGCCCAGACGTCCGCGGCGGGGGTGGTCTTGCGGAAGTCGATGACCTGTTGGCGCGGCATGAACATCGGTTTGCCCGCCGTGGTGCCGGTGCGTGTCAGCCCGCTCAGGCCCGCCTGGTCAAAGGCCTTTCCGATGCCGAAGTCCGCGATCTTCGCCGTCGTCGAGCCGTCGGGCTCCCTGTGCAGCAGGATGTTGGAGGGGCTCAGATCGCGGTGGACGACGCCCTGCCCGTGCGCGTGTTCCAGTCCCTTGAGCGCCTGCACCGCGATGGGCACCGCTTCCTCGACCGGGAGTCGCCCGCCGCGTTCCGCGACGAGCCGGTCCAGGCTGCCGCCGGTGCAGAACTCGGTTGTCAGATAGAAGGTTCCGTATCCGAAGCCCGTGTCGTGCAGCGCGACGACGTGCGGATGCTTCATGGCCCGGGTGAGCGCCACCTCGCGCAGGAACCGGCCGCGCGCCGTCTCGCTCGCCGCCACCTTCGGCAGCATCACCTTCAGCGCCACCTCCACGCCGGTGGCCTCGTGCCGGGCCAGGTACACCGCGCCCATGCCGCCACGGCCGAGCTCCCGGATCACCGAGTAGCCGCGGATGGCCTTGAGGTCGGCGCGGCCGCCGTGCGCCAGCTCGAGCAGCAGCTTGAGCACGGCGTCGGGCCGGGCCTGACAGGCGGCGCACAACAACTCGCCGGGGCGGCCGCCCGCCTCGTCGCCCAGCTCGCGCTCGCACTTGGCGCAGCGCGCGAGCCTCACCGTGGCGACCTGCGGCCGCGTGATGTCGACGCGGAACACCGTGTTACCGAGGCGGATCCGGTCGCCGTCCTCGAGGTCGTGCTCGGGGTAGGAATCCGCGGCGGCCTCCTCGGGGGTGAGGCCCCGGCGCCGCTGGCCGATCTTCTCGCCGTTGACGTACGTGCCGTTCAGGCTGCCGAAGTCGCGTATGCGGATGTCCGGCGGGTTGATGTCGAGCAGGCAGTGGTGGCGGGAGACGGTCTTGTGGTCGGAGTCGTCGGGTAGTCGCGGCGAACAGTCGGTGGAGCGGCCGAGGACGCAGGTGGTGCGCTCCTCGAAGACGTACGCGCCGGGCTTCACCCGGCCCTCGACGAGGGTGAGCGTGATGATGGCCGAGGGCGTCACGGAGGATCGTCTCCTTGTGCGTGAGTGGGGGGCTTCGGGGGACGAGACGGTGAACGTGAGCGTGCCGTCTGCGGCGTCGGACAGTACGGGACAGTACGCATCCCGCTCCGCTCAGTCGGCCGCCAGCTCCCAGTCGAGGTCCCAGAGCCGGATGCCGTCGTCCCCCGCCGAGACCAAGTTGCGCAGGTCGGGGGTGAGTTCGAGGTGCCGGATGCGTTGTTGGTGCCCTTCGAGCACGTGCAGGCAGCGGCCGGTGGCGACCTCCCACATCCGTACGGATCTGTCGTGGCCGGCCGAGAAGGCGAACCGGGCGTCGGGTGTGAACCGCACGGCGGAGACCCAGCCCTCGTGCCCCGCGAACTCGCGTACGGGTCGCCTGGCACCGGCGTCCCACAGCCGGATCGGTTCGTCCTTGGCGCCCGAGGACATGACCTCGTGTGTGGACATGGCCAGGCGGCCGTCGGCGCTCAGGCACGCCGACAGGATCGGTTCCCGGGGGCCGGTCCAGGTCCGCAGGCAGGCTCCGGTGTCGAGATCCCGCAGCCGGACCACGCCGTCTGAGTCGCCGACCGCCGCGAGCCGCCCGTCCGCGGACGTGGAGATCACGTTGACCGGGCCGTTCCGGGTGATCGTCGTGACGCAGCGGTCCTCGTCCAGGTCCCAGCGGCGCAGGACACCGTCGCCTCCGCCCAGCCAGGCGTACCTTCCGTCGCCGGTGAACATGATGGTCCGCCTCATGTCCCGGTCGGGAGTCAGCCGACGGCACTCGCCGTCTGCCAGTCGCCGCCGAATGATCGCGAGTGGCTTGGTGCCCTCGCACAGGACGTGCCGGCCGTCGTCGGTCAACGCCACCCCGCCCACTCTGCCCTGGTGATCGTCGAGGACACGCGTGCACGCGCCGCTGTCCAGATCCCAGATCCGTACCGTGCCGTCGCCCTGCCCGCTGACGGCGAGCCGGGCACCCGCGGCGACACCGATCGCCGTGATGGCTCCGTAGGAGAGGCGGCCGGCGTCCAGTGGTCGCGACCAGGCGGAGCGCAGCCGTACGTGGCGCGCCGAGCGGCCCAGTTCGTGCCAGGCGGCCAGGACCTGGGGCGCGCGCTCGTATCCCGGTATCTCCCGCGCGCGGGTCAACAGGGCGAAGGCTGACCGGTGCCGGCCGTTCGACATCGCCTGGTGCGCGTCGGCGAGCAGTTCCTCGGCCAGCCCGCCGAGCCGGCTGACCTCCGCGTACTCGCGCGGCTTGATCACATGCGGCTCCGCGGCGTATTCGGTATCGGGCAACCGCCAGCGGTGGATGGGCAGTTCGGGATGCCCGCCGATGGAGCAGCCGAACCGGTCGTCACCGTCCGGGAATCCGACGTGGTGCATTCCGTACGCGTCGGTGGTGAAGGTCCGCAGACACCGGCCGCGCTTAAGCTCCCAGATCTGAACGGTGTGGTCGCCGGTCGTTCCGGACAGCAGCAGCCGCCCACTGTCGCCGAAGGCCAGGTGACTGGCCGCGGCGGGCAGTCCCGTCAACGCACGCATCGTCCGGACCTGCCGGCCGTCCCCCACATCCCACAACCGGATCACCCGGTCCTCGCCGGCCACCGCGACCGTCCGTCCGTCGGGACTGAAGCACAGCGCATGCGTCGCCGAGCCGGCGGCCAGCACCCGGCACCGGCCATCGGCCACGCTCCACAGCCGCGCCCCGTCCTCCTCGGCGGTGAGCACATGGCGCCCGTCGGCGCTCACCTCGTACCGCGAGCCGTCCAGGTGGTTGCCCTTGAACGCTTCCCCGAGCAACCACCGGCAGGTCCCGGTCCGCGGTTCCCAGACCTGGACGCGCCCGTCCGCACCCTGCCACACACCGATGCGGCCGTCGGCGCTCAACCTGACCGGGCACCCCGTGGCGCGTGCGGCGGAGCGGATGACGCGGATACACCTGCCCGCCCCGAGATCCCAGAACTGCACCGTGCCGTCGCGGCTCGTGGACAGTGCGTACGAGCCGTCAGGGGTGAGGTCGACGCCGAGCACCTGCGTGCGGTGGCCCTTGACCGCCAACCGCTGTGCGCGGGTCGACGTGTCCCACAGCCGGAGCACGCCGTCCCAGTGGCCGCTCAGCGCGAGGCGTCCGTCGGGAGCGAACCGGATCGGCAGGTAGCCCATCACCTCGTGCCGGGCGAGCAGTTTCACCGGCGCGAACGGCAGCGCGAACGGCTCGCGGAATTCGCGGGTGCCGGTGTGGCGGGCATCGGCCACGGTTCCGGAGGCCGCCACCCGCAGCGCCGCCCGTACGTCGGTGTCGTCGGGCCGTTCGCGGGCGAGGGCGTCGAGCAGGTCGCGTGCCGCCGCGAGGTCGCCGCGTTCGAGGTGGACCCGGGCCAGAAGCAGTCGCACCTGCCAGGAGGACGCGCCGGAGCCGCGCGGGATCGCCTCCAACCGGGCGACGAGTTCCCCATCGGTGATCGCCCCCGTACGCCACCGGAACAGGCCACCGTTGTACACGGCCCCGACGTGGTGCGGGTCGACCGCGAGCGCCTGGTCGAAGGCCTGCTCGGCGTCGGCGGCCCGGTCCAGGTCGAGGAGCGACAGGCCACGGTTGTTGAGCTCGTCGGCGCGCAGATCGGCGGCCTGCGACGTGGGACGCGGATACGCCGAGCCGGTCGCCTGCTCGTAGATCCCGGTCAGTACATCCGCGATGTCCGCCATCGAGGCCGGCCGGTGGGCCGGGTGCTGTCGCAGACAGCGCCGGAGCAGGTGGGCGACTTCCGGTGGCGCCGCGACCGGATTCGAGGGGTCGGCCAGGTACTCCTCCAGCGCGAGGCCCGCGACCGAACCAGCCGCCCAATGCACACCGCCGGTGAACATCTCCAGGACCGAGACCGCGAAACTGTAGACATCGCTGCGCCGCCCGACGGGCTCGCCCGCGAGCTGCTCCGGGGACGCGTAGCCGACCGTCATGCCGCCGAACGGCACCAACACGCTGACGCCCGGCGCCACGTGGAGGTCAGCCGGGGCCGTGGTGGCCTTGGACCGGGCGAGACCGAAGTCGGTGATCTTCGCGGCACCCGTGCCGTCGAGCAGAATGTTGGCCGGCTTCACGTCCTGGTGCACCAGGTCTCCGCGATGGGCGTGCTCGAGCCCACGGGCCGCTTGGACTGCCGTGTCGAGAACACGGGCGAGGGCCTGCCGCGCGTCCCCGGCGTAGAGGCGCCCGTCGCCGATCCACTCGGCCAGGCTGCCGCCGTCGACGTACTCGGCGAACACGCGGGGGACACCGTCGATCACCCGCACGTAATGGCAGGCGCAGACGTTCGGATGGAGCCCGAGGGACACCCACGCCTCGGCCTCCCTGACGAACAGCTCCTGATCGCCGGGGCTCCGGAACAGCTCGGGCCGCGAACTCTTCACCGCCATGTCGATGCCCCAGGCGAGGTGCCGTACCCGGTGCACGACGCCCATCCCGCCCCGGCCAAGCTCGCCGATCACCCGGTACCGGCCGTCGACGGTCTCGCCGGTCACCCAAACGGTCGGCGACGTAGGTGCGTTCACTGCGATTCCTCATCGTGAGTGCGGCAGAAGTCGCCGTCCTGGGAGGCCCGGACGCAGAAGGCCCCGCTGTCAGATCTCGACGAGGATCAGTATGTGACGCGTCGATCCTGGTGTCGATGTTCCAGGCTCACCGCGGAGGTGGGGGAGCGGCGCCGTTCAGTCCTTGGCGGCTGTCGGTGTGGAGCTGGGCTCGCTGCCGTCGCGTGCTCCGGACGGTCGTCACTGTCAGCTGACGGGAGGTCAGGTGGTCAGGGCGGCGGGGAACAGGCGATCGGCTACTGGGGAGGCTGATGCGACACCAGCCCGGTGCGGAGGGCCATCGCCACCGCCGTGGTGCGGTTCCGGCAGTTGAGCTTGGCGAAGATACTGGCGACGTGCCGTTTCACGCCGTGCTCCGTGATGCCCATGTCCCGCGCGATCTGCCGGTTGCTCATGCCGGAGGCCATGAACTGGAGAGTCTCCGCCTCCCGCTCGGTGAGCGAGGGCGAGGGGGCGGCCGATGCGGTCGAGCTGCCGGCGAGGTGGAACAGTTGGCGTACGGCCTGCCGGGACACGACGACCGTGTCCTGTGTTCGATGCGCTAGGGCTTCGGCCATCGCCGGACCGCAGAGGTCCTCCCCGTGCACGACGGCGTCCACGGGGAAACCCGCGAGGTCCTCGAAGCGTTCGCGGGCCTGCACGCGCAGGACCACGACGATGCGGGTGTCGGGTCGTGCCAACAGGCCTACGAGTGGAGCCACCTCGCGGTGCTCGGCCTCGGAGGACAGGACCAGGGTCAGTGGTGTGCCGAGACCGCCGACGGGAACGCTCGTCGAGGTCGCGACCGAGGTCACCGGCGCGCAGGGGTTGCAGTCCTCAAGGGCGCGCTGAATCAGGATCCGGGAACCGGGATCCGGGTCGATCAGAAGGATGTGGCCGTCGGAGCGCTCGTTCGAATGCGGGTCGTGCAGCTCGGACGTTGTGTTGCGACCCCCCGTGGTCGCCTTCATAAACGCTCGGCCTGAAGGCAACAGGAACGGTCTTCCCCCATGGCGATGTCCCTTCCGCCAGACAACGAACAATGGTCGCCGCAGCGAAAATACTATCAATCGCCGTAGTTTCATAGTCAAGCTGTTGCGAGGGGGCCCGTCACCCGGACGAGACGGGGGATCGACGTCCGGATGACGGGAGTCGGGGTTCGCGGGGTGCTGGAGTTCAGTGCGCGAAGACCGGTCCTTGGGAAGGGTCGGGCCTACCGCGGGGGAGCAGCAGGGCTCCGGCCACTGCCGCGCCCAGTGAGATCACCGCGCAGGCCAGGAACGCGCGGTCGAAGCCGCTTGTCGGCACCGAGCCGCCGGTTTCCAGGCTCGCGCCGGCGAGTGTGGCCACGACGGCCACGCCGAGCGCCGCGCCCAGCTCATGACAGGTGTTCACCAGGCCGGATGTGAGGCCCATGTCCTCGTGCGGGACGTCGCTCATGGCGCTGGTGGTGGCGGAGACGAATCCGGCGCCGAGACTGGCCGCGGCGATCAGGAATCCCGGCAGGACCTGTGTCCATGCGCTCCCGTTCTCGTCGACGCGTGACAGCAGCAGGATGCCGATCGCGGTGAGCACGAACCCGGAGGCCGCCACGGGCCGCCAGCCGAACCTGCCGACCGCCTGCGAACCGAAGTGTGCCCCAAGGGTGATGGCGACGGCCACGGGAAGGAAGACCAGACCGGTTCGCAGGGCGCTGAGTCGCAGGACGTGCTGCAGGTAGAGCGAGCAGAGGAAGAACAGGGAGATCAGAAGGCCGGAGGCGGCGAGCATGACCGTACTGCCGCCGACCAGGTTGCGGCGGGTCAGGACGGACAGCCGGACGAGTGGTGCCCGGACCGACCGCTCCACGGCCACGAACACCGCCGCGCAGGCGACCGCACCCGCCAACGGCAGCAGAGCCGAGGCCGAGCCGAATCCGTGATCGCGAGCCTGGACGAGGCCGTAGATCAGCAGGCCCGGCGCGGCCGTCATGGTGAGCGCCCCGGCCGCGTCCACGCCCTTCCGGGGCGCTTGATGGTGTCCCGGGCCGGACTCGTCCCGCTCCTTCAACAGGACGGCCACGCTGACGAAGACCGCCGCTCCGATCGGGACGTTGATGAAGAAGATCCATTCCCAGCCCAGGCTCGTGGTCAGCAGGCCGCCGAGCAGCACGCCGAACGCCGCGCCGCTGCCGCCGATCGCCGCCCAGACCCCCAGCGCGCGATGTCGCTCGGGACCGTCGAACATCGACGTGATGATCGCCATCGCGGCAGGGGAGAGCAGGGCCGCGCCCACGCCCTGGGCGGCGCGCGCGGCGATGAGGGTGCCGCCGCCGTCGGCCAGGCCGGACAGCAGGGACGCGGTGGTGAAGACCAGAAGGCCGGCGAGGAACGTGCGCTTGCGGCCCAGGGCGTCTCCCGCCCGGCCGCCGAGCAGCAGCAGACTGCCGAAGCACAGGGTGTACGCCGTTACCACCCAGGTCAGTTGACCGGGGCTGAGGTGAAGCGCGTCGCCGACGGTGGGTAACGCGACGTTGATGACCGTGACATCGACGATCAGGAGGAACTGGGCCATGCAGAGCAGGGCCAGGGTCGCCCACCGCCGCGGCACGGGTGGACTCTGCCCATGCCGAAGGTGATGGCCGCGGTCATGGGGAGGGCTCTCCTTGGTCACCGATCACTCCTGATCTTGAACAATGCTGTAAGGGTTACCGTAGCGGCGGCTCGTTCGAAAGTGAACAGCGCCGTAAAGGTTAGGAGTGGATCGGAGGCTATGCGTGGCCTCTGGCGTCGGGACTTGCCCGGTTCAAGCGCTCGTTTAAGATCGGGCTATGGCTGAGAAGGGCGGGTCCGTGTCTGCGGGAACCAAGGACCGGATCCTCGACGTCGCCGAGCGGCTGTTCGGGGAGCGCGGATACGCGGCGACCTCGCTGCGCGCGGTGACGGACGCGGCCGGGGTCAATGTGGCTGCGGTCAACTATCACTTCGGGTCGAAGGAAGGGTTGCTGCGAGCCGTCGTGGACCGGGCCATGAGGCCTGTCAATGAGGAGCGGCGGCGCCTCCTGGAGGAATTTCTCGCCAATGGCGGCAGGCCCGACGTGGCCGACCTCGTCGAGGCGTTCGTGCGCACAGGTGCGAACCTGGCGCGCCGACGCGACGGTGACGGGTCGGCCGTATCGCGCTTCCTCGGCCGGGTGATGAGTGAACCGGACCCTGGTATCCGCCAGTTGTTCGCCGACGAGGTCGAAACGGTGGAAGGCCGCTATCTGGAGGAGCTGAACCGGGCTCTGCCCGGCGTGCCCGCGCCCGACGTGGCCTTCCGTTATCGCGTCATGGTCGGTCTGCTGGCTCTGCACCAGGCAGGTGCTCTGGCCGACCTGGCCCCGTACGGGGTCTCCGGCGAAACCGCGCCGACGGACGCCGACGCGGAGACGGATCGGCTCGTCGCCGCGGTGCTCGCGGTCTTCCGGGCCCCCTGACGCTCGGGGTTCGGGAAACGGTTCGGGCCGGCGCTCAGTCGAGGTCGAGCGTGTGGCCCGCCGCCACGGCTCCGGCCATGATCTTCCCGGCGTAGTCGGTGTCGGTGTATTCCCTGACGGCCGTGATGCGGCCCAGGTGGATCTCGTACATGTGTGAGTACTGGTTGCTGTACACCGCGCCGTGGCGCAGGCGGCCGTGGCTGACCATCTCGGCCGAGACCATGTCGCCCTCGGCGATCATGCGGGTGATCTCGGTCTTCGGCTCGCCCGGTTCGAAGATGGCCATCGCGGTCGGGAGGACGCGGCCCAGCAGCGCCTTCTTCCCGTGTGAGCCGGCGGCGGGAATGTCGCGCGCGCACACCGTCCAGGTGGCGTCGTCCGTGAGCAGCGCGCCCAGGCCGTCGAGGTCCTGGCGGTTGAGGGCGTCGATGAACGCGCGGACCGTCTCCTTGTTCTGCTCCGTGATCTCCTGCGACGTCATATCTGCCTTCCGTTATGTCTCGAAGTGACGTGGACGTGCGTGGTTGCGGCGCTCGACGCGCCTCACGTACGGTGGTTAAGCGATCGTTTTAATCAATCGTTTGTATGGCTGGTCGGGCCTCATGCGGGGACGGCCGCGCAAGGGAGCGGAAGATGGAGAAAACGCAGCAGGAGGGGACCGCGCCCCCCGCGGCGGGCGCGCCGCCCGGGCTGATGCGCAGGCGTGTGGTCCTGGCGGTCATGTGTGTGGCGCTGATGATGATCGTCAGCATGGTCGTCGGCCTCACCGTGGCGCTGCCGGACATCGCCGGGGACACAGGGGCCAGTCAGTCGCAGCTCCTGTGGATCATGAACTCCTACGGTCTCGTGTTCGCCGGGTTCCTGTTGCCGGCCGGAGCGCTCGGCGACCGCTACGGGCGCAAGGGGATGCTGCTGGCCGGGGTGTGCCTCTTCGGAGCGGCGTCGGCCGCGGCGTTGTGGGTGGACGATCCCCGTATGCTGATCGTCTTGCGCGTGGTGGCGGGCCTGGGGTCGGCCATGATCATGCCGATGACCCTGTCGATCGTGACCACGATCTTCCCGCCTGAAGAGCGGGCCCAAGCCGTGGCCGTCTGGTCGGCGGTGGCCGCGGGGGGAGCCCTGATGGGGCTGCTGATCTCGGGTGCGCTGCTCGAGGCGTTCTCCTGGCGGTCGATCTTCGGACTCAGCGCCGCACTCGCGCTGCTGTCTCTTCTCCTCGTTCTCGTGATCGTCCCGACCTCGAAGGATCCCGACGAGGTTCCGGTTGACGTGCTGGGCGCGCTGCTGTCGGTCGTGGGTCTGTGCGCCGTGGTGTACGCGATCATCGAGGGGCCGGAGCGCGGCTGGAGCGACGCCGCGGTGATGCTGGCGGCGATCGGCGGTGTGGCGGCCCTGGTGGGCTTCGTGCTGTGGGAACTGCATGTCGGCCACCCGCTGCTCGACCCCCGGTTCTTCCGGATCGGGGCCTTTGCCTCGGGCTCGATCGTGATCGTCATGGCCAGCGTGGCGACCTTCGGCCTGTTTTTCGTGATGCTGCAGTACCTCCAGTGGCTGAAGGGGTATTCCCCCTTGGTGGCGGGCCTTTCCCTGATGCCCATGACCGTCGCCGTCGCGGCGGTCTCGCCCCTCGCTCCGATGCTGGTGCGGCGAGCGGGACTGCGGGTCGTGCTGACCGCGGCCATGGTGATCATGGCCGCGGGCATGGGAGTCCTGACGACACTGGACAAGAACTCCTCCTACGTTCCCGTCCTGGTGGGCACGGTCGTGGTCGGAGCCGGCATCTCCCTGTGTCTCGCGCCGGCCACCGACGCAATCGTCGCTTCGCTTCCGGCGGCGAAGCAGGGCGTGGCCTCCGCGGTGAACGACGTCACCCGTGAGGTCGGCGGAGCGCTGGGGGTCGCCATTCTGGGCAGCGCCTTCAACAGTGGGTATCGCGCCGGTGTCGGCGACCGCGACGACGCGATCCCCGCGAACGCGCTGGGCACCGTGCGCAGTTCCCTCGACGCCGCGTTGGCCGAGGCGGAGCGGATCGGCGGCGCGACCGGAGCGCGCGTGGCCGACGCGGCGCGTACCGCCTTCGCCGACGGCCTGGACCGGGCGATGCTGGTCGCCGCGCTGGTCGTGGCGGTCGGCGCGGCAGCGGTTCTGCTGCTGGCTCCGGGGCGGGCGGAGAGCGTACGCCTGCAGGAGAAGCGGCGCGGCTGACCGGGTACCGAAGAAGTACCCGGCTGACCGGGTACCGAAGTACCCGCGCCCCGTCGGCACTGGGGAGCCGTCATCAGATCGACATCCCGCCGTCGACGGGGAGCACGGTGCCCGTGACATAGCCGGCCTGGTCCGAGGCGAGAAAGCCGAGGGCCCAGGCGATCTCGCTCGCCGGGGCGAAGTATCCGGCGGGAATGATGCTCTGGAGCCTCTCGCGCTGCTGGTCGGGGAGCGAGGTGATCATCCGGGTCTCGGCCACCGGGGAGATGGCGTTGACGGTGACGCCGAACCGCACCAGTTCCTTCGCGGCGGTCTTGGTGAGGCCGATGATGCCCGACTTCGCCGCGGAGTAGGCCGTCTGCCCGACGTTGCCGTGGATCCCGGCGTACGACGTCACGTTCACCACCCGCCCCCAGTACTGGCTGCGGAAGTGCGGTGTGCAGGCCCGGATGAAGCGGAACGGGCCGCCGAGGTGCACCGCCAGCACCGAGTCCCAGTCCTCGTCGGTAAGGTTCCACAGCATGCGGTCGCGGAGGATTCCCGCGTTGTTGATGAGGATGTCGACCCGTCCGGTGTCGGCGACGACATCCGACACGAGGCCCTCGACCTCGGACGTACGGGAGACATCCACTTCCGCGAACCGTGCGCCGTCCAGATCGTCCGCCGCCTCCTTCAGCCGTGCGCCGTCACGGCCGACGAGCCAGACCACGGCTCCCGCGGCGTGGAAGAACCTGGCGGCCGCCAGGCCGATGCCTCGGCCGGCGCCGGTGATGACCACGGTGCGCCCCGTGAAGTCGTAGGTGGTTTTCAAGAGTTGGACCTTCCCGGGAAGCTCACGGAGTGTGTGTCACGAAGTCGTCCGGCCCGCACCAGCGGACGAGGGCGGCCCCGTAGTTGAGACCGCCGCCGAACGCGGTCAGCAGGGCGAGCCGCCCGGGGCGCAGCCGGCCCGAGTCGACCGCGTCCCGCAGGACGAGGGGCAGCGATGCCCCCGAAGTGTTGCCGAACCGTTCGATGTTCGTCAGCGTCTTGGCGTGTGGCTGGCCGAGCGCGTCCAGGATTCCGTGCACCAGATTGCGGTTCGCCTGGTGCAGGGCGAAGAAGTCGATGTCGTCCAGCTCCAGCCCGGACTTGAGGACGAACTCCCGGATGAAGCCGGGGATGACACCGAGGACGAACTGCTTGATGTCATTGCCCCGCATGGTGGTGAAGTTGTCTCCGAACGCGGACTTCTTCGGACGGCCGTGCCCGTCGACGCGCGCCTCGCGGGCCGCGTACACGGAGGTGTAGTGCTCGGGGTCGCTGCGCAGCAGAGCCTCTCCCACCCCCGTTCCGGGCAGCGTGGGCTCCAGGATGTAACAGGCGGCCGCATCGCCGAAGATGACGCCGACGGTGCGGTCCTCCGGGTCGAAGAGTTTGGATCCCACGTCGGCGAGCACCACCGCGACGCGCGGATACCGGCCGGAGGCGACGTACTTCACGCCGACGTCCAGGGCGAACACGGCTCCGGGACAGCCACCGCTGTTGACGTCGAACCCGGGCGTGCCCGACATCCCCGCCTTGCTCATGATCGCGGCTGCCGTGTTGGGCAGCAGATGGTCGGGGGTGTAGGTGCCGCAGATGACCAGGTCTATGTCGCCCACGGCCAGGCCGAGCTGCTCGCAGGCATCGGCCAGGGCCCTCGCTCCCAGATCGGACGACCACTCGTCCGGGCCTGAGAAACGGCGCTCTTCGATGCCGGTGCGTTCACGAATCCAGGCGTCGTTCGTCGGCAGCCGCCCTGCCAGTTCCGCGTTGGTGACGATCCGCTCGGGGAGATGGCATCCGATGGCCCTTATCCCCACCCCAGGCCGGCCTTCAGGATGATATGGCGCGTGCCTCACCATGGAGTGCTCTCCTTTCTCCGGGAGGCAGTGCGGAAATGATCTGAATGATCAAAGTTGATTCACCCTGTACAGCGGGAAGTACGAGTCGATCTTTCCGGAGGAATAGTCCGCGGTGAGTTGACCGACCTCGTCGAATTCATAGATGGCGGCCGGGTCGATCGACGGCATCCACGCCGTGTTCTCCTGGTGGTCGCGTATGGTCGCGCAGTCGTCGTACCGCCAGACATGCGTGTTCACATGCAGGTGCCGGTTGATGCACTCGCTGGCGCGCAGATGAAAAGTGCGCATTCCGTGCTTCCAGCCGACGGTGGTCACGACCCCCTGCCGTGCCATCGCCTTGATCGTAGCCTTGTACAGGGGTGCCCCTATGTTGTCGATGAATACGGCCGTGCCGGCGCCGTCGGAGAGGGCGCCGATGGTCCTGAGGAATTCCTTCTCGGATGCCCGGTAGCGGGCTGTTTCCTCGGCGTCGAGGGGCGGGTGCTCGGGGTCCAGGGTCAGGTGGGGAAAGAGCCGGCGGTCCACCGCCGTGATGCCGAGGCGGGTGAGTTCGGCGAGGCGTCCGTCGGAGCCGGCCGTCATGGCGACCCGGAATCCGGCCCGCTTCGCCAGCTGCAGCTCCGCCAGCACCACTCCGCCGCCCCAGCCGAAGACCAGGTGCTCGCCGGGATCCTGGTTCGGCATCTGCGTCGACCAGCACTGGTGAGCGACCCGCCAGTTGTCCCAGGCTGTGAAGTAGCGGGCGTAGGCGGCCCACTGGGGCAGCGAATACGCGCTGTTCTCGGGAATGGGCAGAAGAAGGTCCGCCGCGATTTTCGTGCGCTTCGCGAGCAGCCCGACGGTGTGCGGCGCGTCATAGGCGTAGATGAGTTCCGCGTAGCCGTACCGGTCGCGTTTCGCAAACGGCATGACCATGCAGATGTCGCCCTCCTTGAGGGACGGCGAGCCTTTGGGGTCGAGCACCCGCACGATGCCCAGGTTGCCCAGGACCACCGCTTCCTCGTGGCGCAGATGGCACACGTCGATCGGTCGGCGGGACAGCGCGTGCTCTATGTTGGCTTCCCAGGATCCGTACAGCGGTTCGACCAATGCCTCATCATCGCCCGGTGCGGCGAAGGAATGGCGTCCGCGACGGAGCTTCCCTGGCGGGCGGGCCTCCGGGCGGACTCCTTCGGGTCCTGCGTGGAGTATCCATGCTTCGGTGTGGATCACGTTCGCCTCCCTGTGCAACGCGAATTACCGTAGCCACGAAAACATGAGAGAAGCAACAGTTCCTCGCTTTTCTACGCGTGCGTAGTTCTACCTTTTCGTAGAAATTCAGTTGCCTGTTGCGGTCGTCCCGGTTGCCGGTCTAGAGTCGCCCGACATGGGAAACGGTCGCGTATCACACGTGCTCGCCCGGCAGTACGATCGCCTCTCGGAAAGACTGGAAAAGGGAATTGGCGGACCCCGTCTGCGTACCACGCTGGTCGGCGATCTGGCCGGTCGGGTGCTCGAAATAGGGGCAGGCACCGGGCGTAATCTTTCGTATTACAACAAGGCGGACCACGTGGTGGCCGTCGAACCCTCCGCAGGAATGCGCGCGCAGCTGACCGGAAAACTCGACGGAATTGTTCCGACGGTCGAGGTGATCGACGCGGCGGGCGAACACCTGCCTTTCCAGGACGGGGAATTCGACGCCGCCGTCTGCTTCCTGCTGCTCTGCGTCGTGGACGACCTCGACGGCGTACTCAGGGAGATCCACCGGGTACTGAAACCGGGTGGGACGCTGTCCTTCTTCGAGCACGTCCGTGACGTCGGCAGGCGTGGCCGGGCCCAGGATCTGACCAGTCCGCTGCTGCGGCGCGTGCAGTTCGGCTGCCGTCCCAACCGCCGGTCGGTCGAGCGGATGGAGGCCCTCGGTTTCGACGTGCGGCTCTCCGATCCCGTGCGGATCAAGCCCAAGCCGCCGCTCAGCGGGCCCTACTTCACCGGAACGGCGCTGCGCCGATGAACGCGTTGACCGTGTTCGCGGACGCTCTGGAAGAGGTGCAGTTCCGGGTCCCGTACAGCAGCGCCGCGTCGTACCACGAGTACTACGGGGCGGGCGCACCGCCGTGGCGGCTCGGGCGCGCCTGCGGCTGGCAGATCTTCGAAGTGGCGCGGCTCGTGGAGGAGCGCTGTGGGGCCCGGTCCACTCACCTGTACGCGGGTGGTCACTCACCGGCGATGTACTTCGGCGACGGCGAGATCACCGTCCTCGACCCCTATCTGCCGCACCTCGAACCGCTGCGGCTGCGCCGCGCGGACGCCGTGTCCGGGACGGTACGAGCAGGCACCGACGCCTACCCGATCAGAATCCGCGCCGACGGGACACCGGCGCCCGCACGGCTCAGCGGAACCTGGTGGCTCGCCGACGGCGTGCTCCTGCTGGAATACGCCCGTTACAGCCCTCGCCGGGCAGCCATGGTGACGCATCGCGCGTTCACCTTCCACCTGGCGACCGAACTGCCGGCCTTTCCGGTGCCGCCGGGGTTCGCGCGACGTGTGCTCCTCGAACCCATGCAGAACAACCTGTCCATCCGGACCCTCCACCGTGGTGAACGCCGGATCGGCGAACTGGTCCTGCCGTTCACCGGACGCCCCCGGGACCAGCTCGTGGATCCCGACTTCCTGATCACCAAGGACAACCAGGGCAGGGTCAGCCGGGTCGGGACCCCTGAATTCACCCGCGACCTGGAGCTGATCGCCGACGCGGTGGACGGCACACCGGCCGAGGTCACGGCGTACGTCATGGACGCCGCGGCGATCTACCACAAGGTCGTGCCGCTCGAACAGAACTGGCCCGAGTACTCGACGGAGGACGAGTGAGTACGAGCTTCTTCCTGGCCGGCGTCATGCAGGGCAGCCGGCGGGCCATCGACGCGAGCGACCAGTCCTACCGCGTACTGCTTCGCCGGATGATCGAGCGGATGCGCCCCGACGCGGTGGTACACGACCCCCATGAGCTCGTCCTCGCACGATACGGCGAACGGGTACCACAGCTCCGGCGGGCGCTGGAGGCCGTCGCCGAGGAGCCCGTGGTGGTCCGTGACCGGCTCCATCCCGAGGTGCTCGAACTACTCGACGTCTTCCACGAGATGACCCACCTCGCCGCTGACAGCGACGTCTGTGTCGTCTGGCTACCCGGACACGAACCGAGCATGGGCACCGCCGCCGAGATGTATGGCGCCTTCACGGCGGGACGCACCGTCGTCACGATCACGGACATGCGCTACAACGTGGCCGTCCTGTCGTGCTCGACGGTGATCCTCCCGGACGTGGCGGCGTTCTCCGACTGGCTTGCCAAGGACGGTGATCCGTTGTGCACGACATCCTGACGCCTGCCCTGCGGGACGAGGTCTCCACACTCGAACGCGGACTCGCCGCAGCGGTACGGCAACGGGCGGCGGAGCGCCCCGACGCGCTCGCCATGGCCTTCCTCGATCACGAGACCGACTGGGCGGGCCGGACCACCCGGCTGAGCCGCGGCGAACTCGACACCAGGGCCCGGGCCATGGCCGGGCTGCTGCAGCGGCTGGCGAGCCCCGGCGACCGGGTGGCGATTCTCTGCCCCAACGGCCCCGAATACGTGGCCGCCTTCCTCGGGTCCCTCTACGCCGGGATGCTGCCCGTGCCCCTGCTCCCCCCTGAACTGCAGCGCCGCACCGAGCGCCTGGCACCCACCCTGGAGGACTGCACCCCCGCGGTGGCGGTGACGCTCGCCCGGTACGCGGACTCGGTCAAGACGGTGCTCTCCGCGGTCGGCGGCAGCGCATCCGGCGCTCATGTGGTCCTCGCCGACCAGGTGCGCGACGCACACGCGGACGCGTGGACCCCCGTGGAAACCGACCTCTCCGGAACCGCGTACCTCCAGTACACCTCCGGCTCGACGCGGAAACCGGGCGGCGTCGAGGTCACCCACCGCAACATCGCCGTGTCGGTCGCCCAGCACGTCGACCGCCAACGCGTGGACGAGCGGTCGACGATCGTCAGCTGGCTTCCCTTCTTCCACGACATGGGACTCGTCTTCGCGCTGATCATGCCGCTCGCCGTGGGGGTCCCGGCGGTGCAGAT
This sequence comes from Streptomyces sp. 5-10, assembly GCF_014712245.1. Classification (NCBI taxonomy): domain Bacteria; kingdom Bacillati; phylum Actinomycetota; class Actinomycetes; order Kitasatosporales; family Streptomycetaceae; genus Streptomyces; species Streptomyces sp. 5-10. Next base: position 50,052 of record NZ_JACVYG010000024.1, on the reverse strand, counting down.
GACGCCGCACGCCTTCATCCAGCAACCACTGCGCTGGCTCCGGCTGTTCGGCGAGTACCGGGGTACGCACACGATGATCCCCAACTTCGGTCTCGACGTGTGCGTGGACGCGGTTCCGGCGGCGGAGCGGGTCGGACTCGACCTGTCCTCGGTCCGGTACTTCGGCAACGCCTCCGAACCGGTCCGGGCGCATTCCATGGAACGCTTCACCGAGGCGTACGAGCCCCACGGCTTCCGGCACACGGCGCACTCGCCCTGCTGGGGGCTGGCCGAGGCCACGCTGATCGTGACCGGGATCAGCGCGGAGGACGAACCGCTGGTCACCGGCTTCGACCGCGAGGCCATGACCGCGGGACGCGTCGAAGTATGTGCGGCCACGGATCCGGGGGCCCGCCGTCTCGTGGGGTGCGGGCCGGCCTTCCAGGGCCAGGACGTCCGCGTGGTGGATCCCGCCACGGGCCTGCGAGCACCGGCCGGTGAGGTGGGCGAACTGCTGGTTCGCGGCGGGAACGTGTGCCGCGCCTACTGGCGGCGCGCCGACAGCGACCAGACCTTCGGACGCCGCCTCGAGGGCACCGCCGACTGGCTGTGTACCGGCGATCTGGGCTTCTTCCACGACGGGGAACTCTTCATCGCCGGGCGGGCCAAGGACATCGTCATCGTGGACGGCCGCAACCACCATGCCATCGACATCGAGGTCACCGTCGAACAGGTCGGCCCCGCGGTGCGCCGCGGTCATGTCGCCGCCTTCCCGGTCGAGACGGACGAACGGGAGCTGGCCGTCGTGGTCGTGGAACTGCGCCCGGAGGCGGAGACCACCGTCGACCTCGGAGAGCTGCGCACGGCGATCCGTGCCGCCGTGGCGGAAGCACACGACATCGAGCTCCACGACGTCGCGCTCGTCACCCGCGGCACGATCCCGAAGACGTCCAGCGGAAAGTTGCGCCGCCGCATCTGCCGCGACATGTACTCCGACGGTGAACTCGCCGCGCAGACCGTGGCGGCCGATCGGACCGCATCGTGACGGAGCTGCGCCAGTGGCTGGTGGAACGACTTGCCGGACTGTGCTCCCTCCCCGCCGACCGGATCGACATCGACCGGCCGTTCCGCGAGTACGGACTGACGTCCAGGAAGGCGGTCGCCCTCTCCGGCCAACTGGCCACGCACCTGGGCCGACCGGTCGCCCCGGCGATCGCCTGGGAACACCCCACGATCCGGCAGCTCTCCGAGCGGCTGACGGCCACCGCTCCGCCCGTGCCGGCGTCCCGGCAGGGCTCCGGGCGGACCTTCCCCCAGGACGGCGCGACCGAGCTCGCCGTCGTCGGGGTGGGGTGCCGGCTGCCCGGCGGGATTTCGTCCCCCCACGGCTTCTGGGAGCTTCTCCGCTCCGGTGGCGACGCGATCCGTGAGGTGCCCGAGGGCCGCTGGGAGGCGTACCGCCGCACCTCGCCCGGCCACGCCGCGGTCCTCGACCGCACCACCCGCACGGGCGGTTACCTCGACGACATCGAGGGCTTCGACGCCGAGTTCTTCGGAATCGCGCCCGCCGAGTCCGCCGAGATGGACCCGCAGCAGCGGATGTTCCTGGAGGTCGCCTGGGAGTCCCTGGAACATGCGGGAATCCCGCCGGACGGGCTCGCGGGCAGCCGCACCGGAGTGTTCGTCGGGGCGAGCGGCGACGACTTCGCCCGGCAGCGGATGGAGGACCTCCCGGGCATCAACGGCTGGTCGCTGCCGGGCACCACGCTCAGCGTCATCGCGGGCCGGCTCTCATACCTGCTCGACCTGCGTGGACCGAGCCTCACCGTGGACACCGCGTGCTCCTCCTCCCTCGTCGGCCTGCATCTGGCCCGGCAGAGCCTGCTCACCGGGGAGAGCGATCTCGCCATCGTCGGCGGGGTCAACGTCCTGCTCTCACCGGGCGGCACGGTCTACACCGATCAGGCCGCCGCATCCTCGGCCGGGGGACGCTGCCGACCGTTCGACGCGGCCGCGGACGGCATCGTGCGCGGCGAAGGCTGTGTGAGCGTCGTGCTCAAGCGATACGACGACGCGCTGCGCGACCAGGACCGGGTGCTCGCCCTGCTCCGCGGCACCGCCGTGAACCAGGACGGCCGGTCCAACGGGCTGACCGCTCCCAGCCCCGCCGCACAGCGGGCCCTGCTGACGCAGGCGTACGACACGGCTCGTATCGCCCCCACCGACGTCGGCTACGTCGAGGCCCACGGCACCGGAACCCGCCTCGGCGATCCCATCGAGGCCGGCGCACTGGCGGGCGTCCTCGCCGGCTCCGCCCGGACCGGCACCGGCCCACTGCTGATCGGGTCCGTCAAGTCCAACCTCGGCCACCTGGAAGCGGCCGCCGGACTGGCGGGGCTCGTCAAGAGCGTTCTCGCCCTGCACTACGGAAGGATTCCCCCCACCCTCCACTTCACCCGGCCCCATCCCGCCGTCGCTCTCGACGACCTGGGCCTGGAAGTGGTAGCCCGGCTCACCCCCTGGCCCACGGGCGAAGGCGAGCGCGTGGCCGGGGTCAGCTCCTTCGGCATCGGCGGGACCAACGCGCACGCCGTCCTGACCGACCTGCCCCGCACCGTACGCCCGTGACTGTGAGGTCCTCATGAAGTTCGGACTGCTGTCCGTCGTCACCGACTTCTCCCTCGACCCGGCGGAACTGGGACGCCAGGCGGAGGAGCGGGGCTTCGACGCCCTCTTCGTACCGGAGCACACGCACATGCCCGTGCGCATCGACAGCCCGCGGCCCGACGGCGGACCGGTCGTCCCCGAAGCGATGCAGGGCCTCGACCCCTTCGTGGCCTTGTCCGCCGTCGCCGCCTCGACCTCCCGGTTGCTGATCGGAACCGGGATCTGCGAGGTGCCCACGCGCGATCCGATCATCCTGGCCAAGCAGGTGGCCAGCCTCGACGTGCTCGCACAGGGCCGGTTCCTGTTCGGCGTGGGAACCGGCTGGGTACGCGAGGAACTGCTCAACCACGGCGTCGACCCGGCCACCCGATCCGCGCGCCTCATGGAGTACCTGGAGGTCATGCGGACCATCTGGACCGACCATGAGGCCTCGTTCGCCGGCGAGTTCGTCACGTTCGACCCCATCGTCTCGCTGCCGAAACCGGTGCGGCGACCGCATCCGCCGATCCTCATGGGCCTCACCGGGGCCAGGGCCCTCGACCGGGTGACCGAGGCCAGGGCCGAGTGGATGCCGATGTACGGGCTGGAAGGCGAGGACCTCGCCGACCGCATCGCCCTCCTGGGAGAGCAGGCCGCCGAGCTGGGGCTGGGGCCCGTTCCGGTGACCGTCGTGGAGGTCCCGCCCGAGGAGGAGGCGGTCGCCCACTGCATCGAGGCGGGGGTGAGCCGGTGTGTCTTCACCCTGCCGCCGGGCGAGCGGGAGGACGTACTGCCGCTCCTCGACTGGTACACCGAACTCAGTGAACAGGCCGACTACCTGTGATGGGCGAGCAGACACCGACCCCGCTGCTGTTCCCCGTATCGTGCAGGTCCGTGCGAGGGGCGCGGGCACGCGCCGGGGCACTGGCCGACTGGCTCGAAGGACCCGAAGCCGCAACGGCCCTCACCGATGTGGCGTACACGCTCGCCCTGCGCCGCCCCCACCTCCCGGCACGCGGCGCGATCCTCGCCCACGACCGGCCGCAGCTGGTGGACCGGCTCCGTGTCCTCGCCGCGGGGGAGAGCGGGGAGGGGGTCGTCGCGCCGGAGGAGCCGACGCGGTCGTCGCCCGACGTGGTCTTCGTCTTCTCCGGCTACGGCTCCCAGTGGGACGAAATGGGCGCCGGGATGCTCGGAGAACCGGCCTTCGAGACCGTACTGGACGAGTTGGAACCGGTCTTCCGCGCCGCCGGGCGCGCGTCGCCGCGGGAACTGCTGACACGGGCCCGGCTCTCCGAGGCGGACGCCACGTCCGTCCAGCCGGCCCTGTTCGCCATGCAGATCGGACTGGCCGCGGTGTGGCAGCACTACGGCATCAGGCCGGCGGCTGTCATGGGGCAGTCGATGGGAGAGCTCGCCGCCGCCGTGGTCGGCGGCGGCCTGCCCCTCGCCGATGCGGCACAGGTCATCCTCCGCCGCTCCGAGGTCATGCAGCGCCGGATGTTCGGATTCGGCACCACCGCGGTCGTCGAACTGCCGGCCCGGGAGGTGGAGCGGCGGCTGAGTGCCGGTGTCGACCTTGAGATCGCCGTCTACAGCTCGACGCGAACCACCGTGGTGGCGGGCGACGGGGACGTCGTGGAGGAGTTCCTCTCCTCCTGCGAGGCCGACGGAATCGCCACGTATCCCGTACGGGGAGGCAACGCCGCCGGACACAGCAGGTTCGCCGACCGCGTCGTACCCGAACTGACCGGCCTGCTGGCGGATGTGAAGCCCACGCCTCCCGAACTCCGCTTCTACTCCACCACCTTGTCCGACCCGCGGGACACACCCGCATTCGACGGCGCCTACTGGGCGGCGAACGTACGCCGTCCGGTGCGCTTCCAGCACGCCGTCGAAGCCGCACTCGCCGACGGGCTGCGCACCTTCGTGGAGGTGTCGCCGCACCCGGTGGCCATCCGTTCCCTGGCCGACACCCTGGCCGACTCCGAGCTCGCCGACCCCGTCGCCTGGGAGACCCTGCGCCGAGGCGAACCGGCCGGGGCCGCCCTGCTGTTGGGGCTGGCCCGGGCGCACTGCCGGGGTATCGGTGTGGACTGGGAGCGGCTGGCTCCGCCGGGTCGGCTGGTGGATGTCCCGACGGCCGTGTGGGACCACGGGCAGCGACAGCCGGTGACCGGACGCGTCGCCGCCACGGCCGAGCGCGGCCACCCGCTGCTCGGCACGCACGTCCGGCTGCCGGGCACGCCCGCCCGCCACCTCTGGCAGACGACCCTCGACACGGCACGGCTCACCTGGCTGGACGATCACCGGCTCGGGGAGCTGCTGCCTCTCCTTCCCGGCACCGGCTACTGCGAGATGGCGCGCTCCGCGGCGTGCACCGCGTTCGAGGCCAAGGCCGAGGACATCGTCCTGTCCGACGTCACCTTCCACCGGCTGCTGTCGCTCGCCGCACCGGTGACCGTGACCACGGTGCTCACGGTCAGCGCGCCGGGCGAGGCAGAGGTCGAGATCAGCAGCCGGGACGGGGACACGGACATCGTCCACGCGACGGCGAGGACCGCGGTGATGACCCGGGAGACGGCGGGTACCGGCGCCCCCGCCCCGTGCACCGTGGACGGCCCGTTCCGCGACGCCGGTGAGTGCTATCCCCGGCTCCGTGACGCCGGGCTCAACCACGGTCCGGCGTTCGCCGGCCTCACCGGGGTCTCGATCACCCCGGACCAGACGATCAGCCGGGTGAGCCGCCCTGCCGCCGCACCGCCCGATCCCCGTATGACCTTCCACCCGGCACTGCTCGACGCCTGTCTGCACGGCGTCGCCATGGCACTGGTACAGGACTCCGGCAGGATCTGTCTGCCGGCCGGCATCGCACGGCTGAGCCTGGTCGGCGAGCTGGGCGACGACGTCACCTGCCGGGCCCGTCTGCGCATCGACGCACAGGGCTGCACGGCGGACCTCGACGTGTACGACGAGGACGGGCTCCCCGTGGCCGATCTTCGGGGGGTGAGGTTCCGATTCCTCGACGAGGACGCCCTGCCCGTCTCCACGGACGGCCTGCTCTACACGGTGGAGAACGAACCCGCGCCGCTGGCCGAAGCCGGGCCCGCGCCGTCGGGCGACTGGCTGGTGTACGGGGGAGACGAGGACGACGCGTTCCGGGACGGGCTGCTCAGGGAGATGGAGCGGGCCGGTCTGCGCCCGACACCGCTGGACACCGCGTACCTCCCGGAGCGGATCCCGGGCGCCGCGGCGGTCCGGGGAGTGGTGCTCATGGGCTGGGAGACCGGCCGAGCGCACCCGGAGGCCCCCGAGGCCGTCGCGGATGCCGGGCGCCGCCTGCTGCCCATGGTGCGGATCGCCGCCGGGCTCGACCAGGGGCCGGGAGACGCGGAAGCGCCACGGCTGTACGTCGTCACCCGTGGCGCCTGTCCGCCGACGGGTGCGACCTCGTTCGATCCGGTTCAGGCGGGCCTGATCGGACTGACGCGTTCGCTGCGCTTCGAACGCCCCGAGCTACGGCCCACCCTGGTCGACCTGGACCCGGAGCCCGAACCCGGGCAGCTGGTGCGGGAGTTGTGCTCCCGTTCCCCCGACGACGAGGTGGTGTGGCGGAACGGCGTACGTCACGTCACCCGGCTGACCCAGCTGCCCGCCGGAGCTCCTGCCGCACCGGGACGCGCCCCGGTCCGCGAAGGGGGAGGCTATGTGGTGACCGGCGGCACCGGAGGACTCGGTCTGGCCACCGCCCGCTGGCTGGCGGAGCGCGGCGCGGGCTGTGTCGTACTCAACGGACGCTCCGTGCCGGGCGCGGACGCGGCCCGCGGCATCGAGGAGATCCGTGCCCTGGGCGCCCGTGTGGTGGTCGTCCTCGGCGACATCGCGGAACCCGGTGTCGCCGACCACCTGATGCAGGCGGTGACGCAGACGGGCGCCGTGGTCCGTGGAGTGGTGCACGCGGCCGGCGTCCTCGACGACGCCCTGGTGACGGATCTCGACGCGGAGCGGATCGGCCGCGTGTGGTCGCCCAAGGCCGTCGGCGCCTGGCGGCTGCACCTCGCCACCCCACGGGACGGCGTGGACTGGTGGGTCGGCTACTCCTCGTCCGCCGCCCTGCTGGGGTCGCCCGGGCAGGCCAACTACGCGGCCGCGAACGCCTGCCTGGACGCGCTCGCCCACTGGCGACGCGCCCACGGCCTGCCCGCCGTCTCGGTCAACTGGGGTCCCTGGGCCGAGACCGGGGGCGCGCGGGACGCGACGGTCAGCGGGCTCGGGAAGATACACCCCCGGGAGGCGTTCGCCGCGCTGGAGGAAGTGTTCGCCCATGAGCGTGTCCAGGCGGGTGCCGTCCGGCTCGGGCACGACCACGCCGTGGTGTTCCCCGAGACCCGCGCGTCGTCCTACTTCGCGCGGGTCGTCGCGGGCGCGGCCCGGGACCGGGCCGACCTGGCCGGCTTCGACCGGAGCCGGTTGCCCGGAATGAGTCGCGAGGCGGTGCACCGGGCCGTGACCGAGCGGCTCACCGAGCGGATCCGCCCGCTGCTGCGGAAACAGGGCGACAGCCTGCCGCTCGGCACGCCCCTGGTCCGCCTCGGGCTCGACTCCCTGGCCGCCGTGCGGATCAAGAACGCCATCAGGGACGACTTCCGGCTCGACATCCCGGTCTCCCGCCTCCTGGAGGGGGCGAGCGTGACCGCTCTCGCCGACGAGCTCACCGCCGGCCTCACCGACGGGGCGCCGGAGCCGGCGGATCCCGCGGAAGACCGGGGCGAGCAACGGTCCCGGACCCGCCGTACCCGCATGGCACAGCATGCTCGAAGGAGGAGGCCGCAGTGAAGACCGAACCGGTGCAGGACACGGACCCGATGGAAGAACCTCCCGAGGGCATCGCCGTCATCGGCATGGCGGGACGCTTCCCGATGGCGCGCGGCGTCGCCGAGTTCTGGCAGAACCTGCGCGAGGGCAGGGAGTGCCTGGAGACGCTGGACGACGCCGAACTGCGCCGCCAGGGGGTTCCCGACTCCGTGCTCAGCGACCCGACCTATATGCGGCGGGCCGGAACGCTGGACGGAATCGAGGAGTTCGACGCGGAGTTCTTCGGGTTCGCGCCCGGCCTCGCGGCCACCATGGACCCGCAGCAACGGCTGCTGCTCGAATGTTCCTGGCACGCACTTGAGGACGCCGGTTGCGACCCGGCCCGAGGCGGGGCCGCCATCGGGGTGTTCGTCTCCGGATCCGCGTGCGGCTACTACCCGTACCACGTGCTGTCCCGACACGATCCGCGCAAGCTGCTGGGGGCCGGTTCCTCCTCGGAGCAGATGACGCTGTGGTCGGCGAACGACGTCAATTTCTACGCCACCCGCATCGCCCACGCCTTCGACCTGCACGGCCCGGCGCTGAGCGTGCAGACAGCGTGCTCCAGCGCGCTCACCGCCGTCCACCTGGCATGCCAGAGCCTGCTGTGCGGGGAGTCCGACGTGGCGCTGGCGGGGGGCATGTCCGTCAAGGTGCCGCACCGCGTCGGCTATCGGCGCGACCTCGACTCGGTGATGTCGCCGGACGGCCACTGCAGGCCCTTCGACGCGCACGCCGGCGGGACGGTCTTCACCAGCGGCGGTGGAGTCGTCGTACTCAAGCGGCTCGGCGACGCGCTGGCCGACCGCGACGACATCCGGGCCGTCATCCGGGGCTCCGCGGTCAACAACGACGGCTCGCTGAAGATGGGCTACCACGCGCCCAGCGTCGAGATGCAGGCCGCCGTGATCCGCGAAGCGATCGCCGTGGCCGGAGTGGATCCCCGTGACGTGGGCTATGTGGAGGCGCACGGCACCGGCACGGCGCTCGGTGACCCGGTGGAAGTGGCCGCCCTGCGCCGGGCGTTCGGCGGTGCTGCGGACGAACCGTGGTGCGCGCTCGGATCGGTGAAGGGCAACGTCGGACACTGCGAGACGGCGGCCGGAGTCGTCGGCCTCATCAAGACCGTGCTGTGTCTGCGGCACCGCGAGCTCGTACCCACGCTCCACTTCACCGAGCCCAACCCCGAACTCGAACTCGCCATGGGGCCCTTTCGCATTCAGGACAGGCTGACCGACTGGACGGACGAACGCCCCCGGCTGGCGGGTGTGACCTCGCTCGGCGCCGGCGGCACCAACGTGCACGTGGTCCTGGAGGAGGCGCCGCGCCACGAGGTGCCACCCGCACGCCCCGAACCGCACGTCCTCGTGGTGAGCGCGCGCACCAAGGACGCCCTCACCGAGTCCGGCCGGCGGCTCGCGGAGCATCTGCGCGGCGAGCCCGGATCCGATCTGGGCGATGTGGCGCTGACTCTGGCAGACGGGCGCCGCGCGTTCCGCTACCGCAGGGCCGTCGTGGCGCGGGACGCGGACCAGGCCGCGGCGGTGCTCGCCCAGGCGGACGGTCCGGTCACCGACAGCACGGCGACCGGGGAAACGCCCGCGGTACTCCTGACGTTCTCCGGACTCCACCCGCAGGGTGCGCGGACGGCCTCGGCGCGGTACGAGCACGATCCGGTGTTCGCCGAACACTTCGACCACTGTGCCAAGCTGTTCGGCGAGAGCGAAGGGGATGCGACCGCCGAAGCGCGAACCTTCTGCGCACAGTACGCGACGGCTCGCGCCCTCGAGGCATGGGGCGTGCGGCCGGCCGCGGTCGCCGGCAGCGGTGTCGGCGAGTACGTCGCCGCCCACCTCGCCGAAGCGATGACCCTCGAGGAAGCGGTGCGCCGCGTCGCCCGGCGCGAGCCGCCCGAGCGCACACCGAAGTCGTCGGCCCCGGTCCTCCTCTCCGGGAAAGCGGCGTTGGACACCGCCCTGGCCGACGGCACCTACCTCGTCGTCGGCGCCGGGCCGGAACACCAGCCGGGCGAGGCGGTGAGCCTCGTTGGCGGGCCGGGTGAGGAGCGCGACGCACGGGAGGACTTCCGAGCGGCACTGGGGGAGCTGTGGGCGCGCGGCGTACCGGTGGACTGGGCGCCACTGCGATCCGGACACCGTCGCACCCCGCTGCCCGGATACCCGTTCCAGAGGGCGCGGCACTGGCTGGACTCGACGTACGCGACGGCGCAGGCACCGGCGACACCGCCCGCGGGCGCCACAGCCGAACCCGAGGCCATGGCGGGCACCACCGAACAGGTCCTGTCCCGCCTCTGGTCCGACGTGCTCGGCGTCGACGAGATCGAGCTCGACGACGATTTCTTCCTGCTCGGCGGCGACTCCGTGATGGCCGCGCAGATCGCCGGCCGCGCCCGTTCGGCGGGCCTGCGCTTCAGTCCCCGCGCGCTCTTCCAGAACCCCACGCTGCGCGCGCTCACCGACGCGGTGGGACCTCGCGCGGCTGGTTCCGGGACCGGGCCCGAGACGACCGTCTCCCCTCGTCGGCCGGTCTCCACCGACGAGCGACTTCAGCTGACTCCCGCCCAGTTGGAGCTGACGACCGACCCGGCCGCGCTGCCGGAACTCGACGTACCCGTCGTCCTCCGGGTCGGGGACGAGGTTTCGGCAGACCTGCTCGACGAGGCGCTGGTGCATACGATCGGACATCACGACGCGCTGTGCGTGCAACTGGTCGAGACGAGCGGCATGTGGGAACACCACAGGGCAGTGCCGACAGGTCCGGTACTGACCGTCGTGCGGGGGAAGCCCGAAGGCACGGCGGACGCCTCCGCACTCGTCGCCGCGGCGGCAGCCGAGGCGCGCGGCCGGCGCACCCCGGGCAGGCGCGCCGCCGTGGAGGCGCTCCTCGTCGACTCCGGTGCACCGGGCGGCCGTCACCTCGTGCTGCTGACTCATGCCACGGCCACCGACCTCACGGCACAGCGCCTTCTCACCGAGGACCTGACCACCGCGTGCCGCCAGCTGCTGGCCGGCCGGCCGGTGAACCTGCCCGCGGTCGGCACCACGTGGCAGACCTGGTCCGACTGCCTGACGACCTGGGCTCTCGACGACGCGGTCCTGCTCGAACGGCCCTACTGGCTCGGCCTCCTGCGCCGGGCCGGCACCCGGCCGGCGCTCGTCGCCCCGGACGGAGCGACCGCACCCGACCCCGGCACCCGAACCTCGGTACGGCTGCTGCACACCGTGCTGGATCCCGCCCTGACGGGCTCGTTGCGGCCGGTCCAGAGGCGGGAGCACTTGACACCGGGCGCGCTCGTGCTCGCCGCGGTGTCCGCTGCCCTCAGCCCGGAGGCGGACGGCGAGGGCACGCTGATCGACGTCATGGGCAGTGCCCGGGACGCGGACTTCCCGGGCATCGACCTCAGCCGGACCGTGGGCCGGTGCTCTTCGGTGTATCCCCTTCTCGCCGGGGCTCACCACGATGACCCGGCACGTCTGTTGAGCACGGTTCGCGACGCGTTGGGCAGCGTCCCCCATCACGGCGTGCACTACGGCGTGCTGCGGCACCTCCACCCGCAGACGGCCGAGGCCCTGCGGCGGCTGCCCGAGGCCCAGGTGACCTTCACCGACGCCGGGACGCAGGCCCCGGCGGCCACGGGAGCACGCCGGACGCCGCTGTGGGCCGTGGCTCCGAACGACCTGCCGTGGGGCGAGCCCCCCTTGTGCCGCGGCCATGTGCTTGACGTACGGACCTACCGGCAGTCGGGGCGCCTACACATCGACTGGTGGTATGACGCGGCACGCTGCTCCGAGGCCACCGTGCGGGAACTGAGCGACCGAGTCCTCGCGACGCTAGGAGGACTCGCTCAGTAGCGCCGAGCCGTCGACGGCCAGGCGGAGCTGCGCCCGCAACGCGGGATCGGCGTACGCCTGGTCGACGAAGTGGGCGACCGCGTCGGTCCCGAAGCTGGTCAGCACTTTCCGTACGGCCAGGCCCACTTCGTCCCGGCAGGTGGCGTGGTACATGTACTGGCGTCCGTTGCGGTGGCGCGCGACGGCGCCGCTGTTCACCAGCCTGGTGAGCACGGTCAGCACGGTGGTGTACGCAAGCCGGTCCTCGCGTTCCTGGTTGAGTTTTTCCTGCACTTCACGTCCGTGCAGTGGACGTTTGGCCGCTGAGAGGAGATTGAGGACCCGGATCTGCAGTGAAGTACCCATCGTTTCCCCCTACGTTTGGCAGATGTCGTGCGAGTCGGTTCACGGCTGCCGCTGCAACACGGCTCCGTCGGGGAGCTCCACAGCGGTGGGGAACCGCCCGTCGAGGCACGCGGTGCAGTACGAGTCCGCGGCGCCGCCGACCGCACCCAGCAGGGCGTCCAGCGGCAGGAACCCCGCGCTGTCGCAGCCGAGGTGCGCGGCCAGGCGGTCCGGGGCGAACCGGGCGCCCACCAGGGCGTCCCCACGGCCCGTGTCGATGCCGTAGAAGCACGGCCAGCGGTGCGGAGGGGACGCGATGCGAAGATGGACGGCACGCACCCCTGCCTCACGGAGCATGGCGACGACCGCGGTCATGGTGGTGCCGCGTACGAGCGAGTCGTCCACGAGGACGACCGAGCGTTCTTCGACGGCCGCCGGTACGGCGGACAGCTTCTGCCGGACGGCCGTCGCGCGGCCGGCCGGGCCAGCGGTGATGAACGACCGGCCCACACCTTCGTGGCGCAGCAATCCCTGGACGGAGGGGAGCCCGGCCTGCCAGGCGTAGCCATCGGCGGCCACCCGGGCCGTGTCGGGTACGGCCACCACCGCGTCCGCGCCCGCGGGGGGAGGCGCGTGCCGGGCCAGCGCCCGGCCGGCCGCGTACCGGGCCTCGTACACGCTCCGGCCGTCGATGCGGGAATCAGCGCGGGCGAAGTACACGTGCTCGAACAGGCACGAGGCACGTCGGGCTCCCGGCACGTCGAGACGGCTGCTCCGGAAGCCGGCCGCGCCGATCTCGAGCACTTCACCCGCTTCCAGCTCGCGGACGAAGGTCCCGCCGACCGCGGTGACGGCGGCGGACTCGGAGGCCAGCAGCCAGGTGTCGTCGAGCCGGCCCAGGCACAGGGGCCGGAACGCCTGGGGGTCCCTGACCCCGTACAGCCGACGGCCGTCGGTGAGCACCAGCGAGTACGCGCCGGTGATCCGCGGCAGCACCACATGGAGGGCCTCGGAGAGCGTCACGCCGCGCTGCTCCATGGCCGCGGTCAGCAGTCGGCCGAGGACGGCGGTGTCCGTGGCACCGGCGGGGATGCCCAGCTCCGTGCGGGCATCTCCCGTGTTCACCAGCGTGCCGTTGTGCGCCAGACAGACCGGGCCGGCACAGCTGTCCAGCAGAATGGGCTGGGCCGATCCGTCGTCGGGTCCGTCGGCGCCGGACGTCGCGTACCGCACGTGTCCGACGGCCCCGTGTGCGTCGTGCAGCACTCGGGGGTGGGCGTCGGGGAAGACGTCCGTCACGCGGCCGGACCCCGTCCGGCACCCGATGCCGGTGCCGCGGCAGGCGGCGATGCCGGCGCTCTGCTGTCCGCGGTGCTGGAGTGCGATCATCATGGTGCGCAGGACGGGCGTGGCCGGCCCCCAGGTGCCGGTGACGCCGCAGGACTCGCGGGGCTTGGCGAGCGGGTCGTTCACCGGCTGTCGCCGCCGATCCCGCTCTGGCCCCCGTACTTGCCGATCCGGCACAAAGGTCCTCCATGGAGTAGTTCGGGTCCTCGGGCTCGCTTCGGGCGTGGCAGGGCGCCCCGTCGTCAGGGGGTCGAGGCGGGGCCGTCGCGGCGGGTGCCGTGCAGCCCCAGCGTCGTGAGCAGATAGGCGATCAGATCCGAGCGGCGCTCGGACAGATAGAAGTGGCCGCCAGGCATCACACGCAGGGTGAAGGTGCCGGTGGTGGCGGCCTGCCATCCCTCGGCGAGCCGGTGCGGGACCTCCGGGTCGTGGCTCCCCAGCACGGCCGTCATGGCGCAGGACAGCGGCGGGCCCGCCCGGTAGCGGTAGGCCTCGATCAGCCGGTAGTCGCCCCGGATCGCGGGCAACAGCGCGGCGCGGATCTCGGGGTCGTCGAACAGGGTGGGGTCGGTCCCGCCGAGCCGGGCCAGTTCCCTGACCAGGGTGTCGTCGTCTCGCGGTGGTCCGAGGGCGAGGTCGGCCGAGAAAGGGGCCGGCCTGGCCGAGACGAACAGGTGGCGTACCGGACCGGACGACGGGGAGTCGAGCCGCCGGGCCACCTCGAAGGCCACCGATGCCCCCATGCTGTGCCCGAACAGCACCAGCGGTACGTCGGCGACTTCGGCGACGGCCTTGGCGAGTGGCTCGCACAGCAGGTCCATCCGATCCAGTACGGGTTCGTCGATACGGTCGTCGCGGCCCGGATACTGCACCGCCAGCAGCTCGACGTTCGAGGGGAGTTCACGCAGCCAGGGGTAGAAGAAGCGGGCCGAGCCGCCGGCGTGCGGGAAGCAGACGAGACGCAGCCGGGGGCGGCGCCGGGGCCTGGGGCCACGGAGCCACTGCCGCGCGAGGCTGGTGGATCCGGATGCCATGCGGTTCACCGGCCCGGCACCTCCTCGTCGTCCACCTGCCGCAGCCGCTCCGCGACCGCGGCGAGGGTGGGCCGGCGCGCCATGGCCCGCAGCAGTTCCTCGAAGGACAGCGTCGCCGCGGCCGGCAGCTCGCGGCGCAGCCGCCCGATGAACTGGGCCACGAGCAGGGAGTCTCCGCCGAGTTCGTAGAAGTTGTCGTCACGGGCGACGGCGCCGACACCCAGCAGCTCCGCCCACAGGGCGGCAAGGCGGCGTTCCAGCTCGTCCAGCGGCGGTGCCGAGCGCCCCGCCTCGTCCGGTCGGCCGTCGGCCACCCAGGAGAGCACGGTCTTGCGGTCGACTTTGCCGTTCGCGCTGAGCGGCAGGGCCTCCACCGCCTCCAGGCGGGCCGGGATCATGTAGTCGGGCAACTGCTCGGCGAGATGGTCGCGCAGGCCCTCCAGGTCGATGTCGGCCCGGTCCCGTTTGAACGTGGCCGCGATCAGATGCTGGCCGAACGAGGCCAGTTCGCCGCCGCCTTCCGGGAGGACCAGGACAGCCTGCGCGCCCGCCTCGGTCAGCAGGGTGCGCCACTCGTCCACGGTGAAGAAGGTCTGGTCGCGGCCCCGCCGCCGGTCCTCGAAATCCCCCTCCGCGTCGGGCTTCGCCCCGTCGAGGCGGATCAGGAACTCCATCCAGGTCATCAGGTCGGGGCGGTCCACGGTGAGCTCGGTGAGGACCAGCCAGCCCCCGGGGGCGAGCAGCTCCCGTAGCCGGGCCAGCACGATGTCGATGTTCAGGGCGTTGTGGAGCGCGTTGGCGACCACGATCATGTCGAAGCTCTGCGGCCGCAGTCCCTGGGCGCGGTAGTCGGTGTTGAAGTCGAACAGGCCGTAGCGCAGCCATGGGTGGGCGGCGAAACGGCCGCGTGCCTCGTTGAGGAAGAACGGTGACACGTCGGTGAAGAGGTAGTCGGGCTCCGTCCCCGCTGCCCGCGCTGCCGCGGGCAGCGCCATCGCCATCTGGTCCGTCGTCGCACCGACGCCTGCCCCTGCCTCGAGGACACGGAACGGACGCCCGGGGGCGGCCCCGGCCGCGAGTGCGGCGGCGAGCGCGGCCGTGGCACGGTTGAGGTACCGCATGATCGCGTTGTCCGCGTACAGTGCCCGCGCGGAGTCCGTTCCGCCGTCGGGGAACAGCAACCGCACCTGGTCCAGTTCGCCGCGCAGGATCTCCGGCAGCTTCCGCATGCTCGCGGTGAGCAGAGCGAGAACAGGCGCGGTCCACAAGGGCGCGCAGCCCTCGGTCTCCAGTCGGTCCAGTTCTTCGGCGAGCAGGACCGAGTCGGCGGCCATCAGGTCCTGGTACCGGCCGGTGTCCGGGTCGCGGCGGACCAGACCCTCGTGCTCCAGCACCGCGAGCCAGCGGCGCACCACACGGTGGAAGCGGGGCGGCACCCCCGCTCGGCGCATGATCTGTTCCGCTGTCGGCGGCTCGGCCCGGGGCGGGAAGGCGCCCGATGCGCGCAGTGCCGCGGCCATGGCGGTGAACGCCACGCCGTTCAGCCGCTGTTGCGCCATCCCGACGTGCCGGAGTCCGGCCCGCTCGATCGCCCGTACGGCCGTGGCATGGGCGGTCCGAGCCAGTCCTTCGGCCGCGCCGGCGGCGGTGAACGGGTCTTCACACCGCCTGTTGGTCACCACGGCGGCGATGTGCCGGTTCGTCGAGCTCGTGTCGTCGACGACGACAGCCGCGGACTCCACGTCGGGCTCGGACAGCAACGCGGCCTCGATCTCCGCCAGTTCGATACGGTGCCCACGCACCTTGACCTGGGAGTCCTCGCGGCCGAGGAACTCGATGTCGCCGTCCGGCAGATAGCGGCCGAGGTCCCCGGTGCGGTAGAGGCGTTCCCCGGTGCCGGGATGGACGACGAACCGTTCCGCGGTGCGCTGTTCGTCCCCCAGGTACCCCTCGGCCAGTCCGATGCCCCCGATCCACAGTTCCCCGGGGACCAGGTCGGGGCGCGGCCGCAGCGCGGTGTCCAGTACGTGGAAGGTCTGGTTGGCCAGCGGCTTGCCGTACGGGATGCTGCGCCAGTGGGCGGGTACCTCCCCGATGGGGTGGTGGATCGACCAGATCGCCGCTTCCGTGGCACCGCCGAGACTGACGAGTTCGAGGCCGGGACATCGACGGCGCACCGCGTCGGGCAGGGTCACCGGTATCCAGTCCCCCGACAGGAGGGCGAGCCGGAGCGAGGTCAGATCGAGGGCCGGCTCGCTGTCGGCGTAAGTCTGGAGCATCTGGAGCTGGGCGGGCACGGAGTTCCACAGGGTGACGCGGTACCGGGCGACGAGGTCCGCCCAGTGCGAGGGGTCGCCGCGGCGTTCCGCGTCGGGCAGCACGAGAGCGCCGCCGACAGCCAGCGGACCGAAGATGTCGTACACGGAAAGGTCGAAGCCCAGCGCGGCCAGCGCGAGGACGCGGTCCTCGGACGTGATGCCGAAGCGGTTGTTGACGTCCGTCACGGTGTTGACCGCGCTGCGGTGACTGATCATCACGCCCTTCGGGCGGCCGGTCGACCCCGAGGTGTAGATGACGTACGCGAGGTCCTCTCCGCCCGCGACGGCCTTCGGCAGCGCGGTCCCGGGGGCGGCGGGGGACAGGGTGTCGACCTCGATGGCGTGCACCGCGGCGGGGAACTCCTCGAAGGAGGCCACCCGGGAGTGGGTGAGGAGCACGCGCACCCCGGCGTCCGCGAGCATGACGTCACGGCGGGCCGGCGGCTGATTGGTGTCCACCGGCAGATAGGCGCCGCCGGCGAGGAGGATGCCGAGAACGGCGACGATCTGCTCCCAGCCCTTGTCCAGGACGACGGCGACCGGCTCGCCCTTCGACACGTCCCGCTCGCGCAGCCGGGCGGCCACGCGCAGGGCGCGCCGCAGCAGTTCGTCGTAGCTCATCCGCCCGTCCGCACCCCAGCGCAGCGCGATGCGCTGTCCGTGCTCGAGGGCCGTCCGGATGGCGGCGTCGTGCAGCAGTTCCCCGGTCTCGGGGGCGGCGGTGTCGTTGACCCTGGCGCGGGCGACGCGCTGGGCGTCGGGCAGGAGGGCCGGGACGGGGGAGGACCAGGCGTCGTCATCCGTACCGGCGAGAGACCGCACGAGTCGGCCGTAGGCGCCGAACATGGCGTCGAGCAGGCCGTCGGGGAACAGTTCCTCGGCGGCGTCCCAGGCGAGCAGCAGTCCGTCGGCGTCCTCGTACACCTGGTGATCGAGCCATACCTGCGGCGTCTGGGAGATCATCCAGCCGAACTCGCCCAGAGTGCCGCGGAAGTCCTCCCCGACGAACTCGGAGCCGATGTTGCTGGCGAACACGACGGGAGCGGACACCCGGTCGCCGGGCCGGGCGCGGGCCAGATCGCGCAGGACCTCGACCGCCGAGTACGCGGTGTGCGCGGCATCGGTCTGGAACCGGGTCTGCAGCCGCCGTGCGTGATCCACGAACGGCGCCCCGTCCGAGGTGTCCGCGGCCACCAGGACGAGGTTGGTGAAGTCGGCGACCAGGCCGCCCACTTCGGGGTGCAGCAACTGACGGTCGAAGAGCGGGAGGTTCAGCACGAAGCGCTGCTGGGCGCTCCAGGCACCGAGCACCTCGGCGTAGGCGGCGGCCAGAGCCATGGCGGGGGTCACCCCGTGTGCCCGGGCTCGCTCGGCGAACCGTCGCCAGGCATCGGGCGCCAGCCGCGTGCGGCGTCGGATGAACCTCGGCCGTTCCACCTGCTCCGGGTCCACGGCCAGCGGCAGAGCGGGGCCCGCCGGCAACTCTGCGAGCCGGTCCCGCCAGTAGGCGCGGGCCTTCTCGCGGGACGCACCGCGCCGCGCGGCCAGGTCGGTGAGATAGCGGGAGAACGAGTAGGCCGGCGCGGCCGCGGCCGCCTGAGCCGTCGCCTGGGGCTGCTCTCTGTAGTGCGCCGCCATCTCGGCGAGCAGGAGCTGGATGCTGAGAACGTCGGCGACGAGCAGATCGATCCCGAAGTGGATCCGGGTGGCGCCCCCCGGTCGCAGCGACAGCTGGACGTCGAAGACGTGGCCGGCGGCGACGTCGAACCGGCGGTGCGACAGCCGGCCGCGCACACGATCCAGGACGTCGTCCGCCTCTTGCGGGGACAACTCCCGCAGGTCGTGCACGGTCAGGCCCGGCCATGGCGAGGTCGCCGACACCTGCTGGGTCCCGTCGTCCAGGAACCGTGCCCGGAGCATTCCATGCCGCGCGATGAGCGTACGTACGGCTGACTCCAGGCGGTCGGCCCGGACATCCCGGCCGTCGAACTCGACATAGGCATGGCAGCCGTTGCCGCCCAGCGACTGGCCGTCGGCGCGCCCGATCCAGTACGCCTGCTGCACCGGGGTCAGCGGGAAGGGCGAGGTCTCGTCCGGTACGGCCCCGGGGCCGGTGTCCGGGCCGTCGGTACATCGGCCGCCCTCCGCGGGGACGACGGGGGGCAGCCGCCCTGCGAGCAGGCGCGTCCAGGCTCCCACGGTGGGCTCCTTGGCCAGTTCCGGGTAGTCCACCTCGACTCCGGCCGAGCGCCACCGCCCCACGAGGGCCATCACGCGAATCGAGTCGAGCCCGTGCGAAATCAGGTTGTCCGTCTCCGGAACGGCCTCCGGCGGGAGGCCGAGCACCTCGGACAGGGCTTCGCGTATCTGCAGCTCCGCAGCGGAGGCGGGGGGTGTCATGGCTGTCCTCTCTCCGGGGCCTCGCCGACTGATTTACCGGCGATTTATGAATGGCACGGATAGGGAATTCCGCCGACTCAACCTAAATCACTCCGTGCGTCTGGCGGAAGGGAGGTACTCGAAGAGGTAGTACCCGGCAGGGGTATGCCCGAAATGGCCGCGTAAATCCTGTCGTAGTAGGGGAAATTGAACGCGAATCTGAGCCTGACTTTACTCTATCTTTGCGATTGCTTTATTGACTGAAACTCTGGAGTGGTGAAGATTCTTTACGGTCCAGTAAGGGTTCGTGGATTCCTGGAAATCTCGATTTGGGAGGTGTGATCCTGTGGATGTGGTTCCGTGGCCCGACGAATTATCCGAGCGATATCGCCGGGCCGGACACTGGCAGGGCCGGCCGCTGGGCGACCTCCTGCGTGACGGAGCGCGTGAACATCCGGACGCCCCGGCCGTGCTCTGCGAGAGCCTGTCGTGGAGCTATGCCGAACTGGACAGGCGCAGCGACCGACTCGCCGCCGGCCTGTGTGAGCTCGGCGTCCGGCCAGGGGATCGCGTCGTCGTCCAACTCCCCAACGTCCCGGAGTTCCTGCCGCTGCTCTTCGCTCTGTTCCGGCTGGGCGCCCTGCCCGTCCTCGGGCTGCCCGCCTACCGCGCCAGCGAAGTCGTACACCTGTGCAGGAGCACCGACGCCGTCGCCTACGTCATCCCCGACATCGACCCGGAGACCGGCTTCGACTACCGGGCGCTCGCCCAGGACGTCCGTGCGCAAGCCCCCTCGATCCGCCATGTGCTGATCGCCGGTCAGCCCGGACCGCACACCCCCCTGCGTGAGGTCGACGCCGAGCCGCGTCCGTTGTCGGCGCCCGAGCCGGGCGATCCGGCGCTGTTGCTGGTCTCCGGCGGCACCACCGGACTGCCCAAGCTGATCCCGCGCACCCACGACGACTACTTCTACAACCTCCGTGCCAGCGCCGGGGTCTGCGCACTGAACCGGCGCAGTGTCTACCTCGCCGTCCTGCCCATGGGCCACAACTTCCCGCTGGCCTGCCCCGGCGTCCTCGGCACGCTCCAGGCCGGCGGCTCGGTCGCCCTGTGCCCGTCGCCCAGCCCCGACAGCGCCTTCGCCGCGATCGAACGGTTCTCAGTGACGGTCACGGCGGTGGTGCCGCCCCTGGCCGCACTGTGGACACAGGCCGCGCAGTGGAGTTCCGCCGACATCAGCAGCCTCGAACTCCTCCAGGTGGGCGGCGCCCGGCTGTCCCCGGACACGGCCCGGATGATCGGCCCGGCCCTCGGCTGCGAACTCCAGCAGGTGTTCGGTATGGCCGAGGGGTTCCTCAGCTACACCCGCCGTGGTGACCCCCCGGAGACCGTCGCCACCACGCAGGGACTCCCGCTCTGTCCCGACGACGAGATACGGATCGTGGACGAGTCGGACCGGGAGGTCCCGCCCGGTGCGGTCGGGAGCCTGCTCACCCGGGGGCCCTACACCCTGCGTGGCTATTACCGCGCGCCCGAACACAACCGACGGGCCTTCACGGCCGACGGCTTCTACCGCACCGGCGACCTGGTCCGGCTCACCCCGGAAGGCCGGCTGGTCGTGGAGGGACGGGAGAAGGACCTCGTGAACCGGGGCGGCGACAAGGTCTCGGCGGACGAGCTGCAGAACCACCTCAGGGCCCACCCCGCCGTTCTGGACGCCGCCGTGGTGCCCGTCCCCGACCCGTACCTCGGCGAGCGCACCTGCGCCTGCCTCCTCCTGCGCGAGGGATACGGCCAGGTCCCGGACGTGGTCGCCTTCCTGCGCGACCGAGGGCTGGCCGCATACAAGATCCCCGACATCGTGCGGATCTGTGACTCCTTTCCCCTGACCAGCGTGGGCAAGGTCGACAAACGCGAACTCGCCCGGGCCGTCGAGTCCGGATCGAGCGCGGGGGCAGCGCAGTTCCGCCCCGGTGACCCCGCGGCGGACGCCCGTCCCCGTTGAGCCTGGGGGCCGTCCCGGGCGATCCCCGGGGCGGCCCCCAGGGACATCAAGCCATCCGCGAGCTCCGAGCCGACCGTTCACCCTCACACCCAAGGACACCCATGGCCGAGCGGCAGCCTTACCACGAAATCACCCTGAACATTCCGGGCGACCCGATGGTTCACGCCACGCGTCTCGCGCGGCGCGGACCGCACGAGCGGTACGTGGTGTACGAGCGGCAGGGCGAGTGGTGCTACGCGGCCGACCCCACGGCCGAACTCACCGTCCTCCGCGACCGCGTCGACTACCGGACAGGTACGGAACACACCTCGGTGCCGCGAACGGACCAACCGCTGCGGCAGGTGCGCCGGCTCCTCGACGGAGTGCCCGTCGACGGGTGGCGCGCGTACGGCTGGGCCTCCTTCGAGCTTTCGTACGTCCTCGCGGGCCTCCCGGGCGAGGCGGTGCCGTCGGCGGAGGAGGTCCTGCTGCATCTGGTCGTCCCCGCCGTGGAAGTGCGCATCAGTACCGGGCGGGCGCTGATCCGATGTACCGACCCGGCCATGGTGGACAAGGTCTGCCGTCTGCTGGCCGGCCCCGACACCGAACCGGCGCCCCCTTCCCCGGTGTCCGTCGACATCACAGGCGGCGCCCGGGAGCCGTACCAGGCCGCCGTCGCGGCCGCGGTCTCCGCCATACGCGGCGGTGAACTGCACAAGGTGATCCTTTCCCGGACCGTGGAGGTGGAACAGGACGTCGATCTGATCGGCACCTACCTGACCGGCCGTCGGGCCAACACCCCGGCCCGCTCCTTCCTGTTGCACCTCGGCGGGCTCGAAGCCGCGGGATTCAGCCCGGAAACCGTCGTCGAGGTCGCGGCCGACGGTGCGGTCTCGACCCAGCCGCTGGCCGGCACCAGGGCGCTGACCGGTGACACCGACCTGGACGACCGACTGCGCGCCGAACTGCTCGCGGATGCCAAGGAGGTGTATGAACACGCGGTCTCCGTGCAGGTGGCGTGGAACGAGATGAGCACGGTCTGTGCCCCGGGGACGGTGCGTGTCGAGGAGCTGATGGACGTCAAGCGGCGGGGCAGTGTGCAGCACCTGGCCTCGCGCGTCACCGGTCGCCTCGCGGATCGCGCCGAGGGGCCCTGGCCGGCCCTGGCGGCGGTCTTCCCGGCCGTGACCGCGTCGGGTACCCCCAAGACGGCCGCCTACACGGTCATCCGACGTCACGAAGCGGAGCCCCGGGGCTTGTACAGCGGCGCGGTCCTGACGGTGGGCAGCGAAGGCGATCTGGACGCGGCCCTCGTCCTGCGCACCGTCTACCGGAGCGGCGGGCGCACCTGGCTGCGGGCCGGCGCCGGGATCGTCAGGGACTCGAATCCGGAGCGCGAATTCGAGGAAAGCTGCGAGAAGTTGCGGAGCGTGTCACGGCATATCGTCCCGGTCGACGGCGGGTGACCGCGGGGCGACCGACGGGTGCGGCATGGATCAAGCCACGGAACCCTGTCGTAGACTCCCCACATGCCTACGACTCCCGGCCGCCAAGCGCAGCAGGGCGGCGCGGCACGGGCGGCCCCGCGCAGGCGGGCCGACGCCGAGCGGAGCATCGTCTCGATCGTCACCGCCGGGCTCGAGTGCTTCCGCGAGGACCCCAACGCGAGCATGACCGCCGTCGCCCGTGCCGCCGGCGTGAGCAGGGTGACGTTGTACTCCCACTTTCCCTCGCGTGAGGAACTGTTCGAGGCCGTCCTCGCCCATTCGGTGAACGAGGCCGACAAGGCGCTGGAAGGCCAGCATCTCGACACCGGCCCGGCCGACGAGGCGATGGTCCGCATGGTGCACTCGTGCTGGCCCATCCTCGACCAGCACTCGTTCCTGGTGACGGCCTCCGAGGGCCTCATCGGGGAGCCTCGTCGGCGTCGGCAGCATCGCAAGGTGCTCGACCGGGTCGACCGCCTCATCGCCCGCGGCCAGGACGAAGGGGTCTTCCGTACCGATCTGCCCCGCACGTGGCTCGTCACCGTCTTCTACAGCCTGCTGCACGCCGCGTCCTCGGAGACCTCGGCACGGCGTCTGCGGGCGGGGGAGGCCGCGTCGATACTCGAGCGCACCCTGCTCGCCGGTCTCCGACGCCCGGGAGCGTAGGACTTTTCCCCGAAACCGCCGAGTCGGCCCCCGGCGCCGTGCCGATATCATCGCGAGGCACGGTTGGGGAGGTCGGACGATGTGGAACCTGGGCAGTCTTGAGTCCGCGGTGATGGACCGGGTCTGGGCGAGCGGCGAGCCGGTCACCGTCCGTGACGTCGCGGGGCAGATCAATTCCTCCCGCACACGACCACTCGCCTACACCACCGTGATGACCACGATGGACAAGCTGTTTCGCAAGGGCTGGCTGGAGCGGACCAAGCGCGGAAAGCAGTACGTCTACACACCCGTTGAAGCCCGGGACGCCTGTGTCGCCCGGCTCATGAGACAGGTACTCGGGGCCAGCACGGACCCCGAAGTGGCGCTGCTCCACTTCGTCGAAGGGCTGGGCAGGGAACGTTCGACGGCGCTGCGCTCCGCCCTGCATCAGCTGCCCGACGCCGACGACGCGGACACCTGACGCGACCCGCCCCGTTTCACGTCCGGCGGGCGGCGGTTTCGACAGCGAGGATCAGGTCCGCCGCGTCAGCACCCTCCCGCCCACGCCCACACACTGATCAGAGGCAGCGAAGCGACCACGGACAGTGCGACCGCCGTGGGCACCACGACCCGCACCACGCCGTCCGCGGGCATCCGGCGCAGTCGGCGAATGCGTTCGGGTACTCCTTCGTTCCCCGACTGGAGAGCCCTCGGCGTGTTTGTCTCCGCGCCCAGCACACACAGTGCGGCGATGACGACGTCGGAGCGGCAGCGGCGCGATGCCCAGTCGTCAGCGGCGAGTTCGACGAGCCGGGCCACCGCGGGGCGGGCGAGCCGCACCAGCGGTACGCGGGGGAACGCCCGCGCAAGCGACGTGGTGATGGCCGTCATCAGGTGGTGGCGGCCACGCAGATGTGCCCGTTCGTGCTCGACGACGGCTGCTCCCTCGCTCTCTGTCAGCCGTCGTAGCGCGCCCGAGGTGATCACTATGCGGCCGCCGCGGGTCGGTACGCAGTACGCGGCGGGGGCCGCGTGGTCCAGAACGACGGTGGGCAGCCCCGGCAGCGGACTGGCCAGTACGTCGAGCGTCGCGACATGATCGCGCCACTCCTTGCACATCCGCCCGAGCGTACGCCCGCCGACGAAGGCGCCTCGCACCGCGACCGCCATGCCCATGCCCGCACCGGCCAGACACAGGCCCCCCAGGATCCGGCCCATCAGCGGGGAGGGCAGGGGTACCAGACAGCAGCGGAGCACGGCGGTCCCCGCCGAGGACCACAGCGCATGTCGTACGGTCATCAGGCCCATCACGACAGCGGTCGCCGACACCGTTGTCAAGAGCCCCATCCACACCGCCAGAGCGGCACGAGGGAAGCGCGACGGCCACCCGGCCCGGGACAGGGTCCGGGGCAACCAGACGGCACACATGACGAGACAGCCGATAAGCAGCGCGAAGCGGGTCATGCCTGGGTACCCCCGTTGTCTGTCCTCCAACCGTTCGCGGAGCCCCGTGGCCTCTCCCGGCCACGGGGCTCTGGCTAGGGCGACTCTCCGGTCGTGGACGCCCTGCGGCGGCCACTTCCGTCGCGGACGGCCTGCCGGCGGGCGACCGGCTGCTCGCAGAAGGGCACGATGTCCGAGCTGGTCAGCACGGCATTCGAACCGGTGCCCTCGACGATGGCGGCGAGCCGTGGGGCTGTCTCGTCCTCGGCGACGAACCGGTGGGCGACGGCGCCGGGAGACCGTAACGCCCTCTCCTGCAACACATGCGCGAGACCCTGTCCGCGCGGCCCTAAAACGCTCAACTCCGTTGCCCCCGTGGCTGAACTGAACAGACTTAACAGTCTTGCAATGGCTCCGGAAACCGGTCAATGACTTTTCGCGGCATCTTCAGGGCCTGTGGGAGGGGCAGCTACCTGCTGGATCGACTGCGCGGCAGGCAGACCACGTGACGAGTCACCGGCAAGGNAGGGCCTGTGGGAGGGGCAGCTACCTGCTGGATCGACTGCGCGGCAGGCAGACCACGTGACGAGTCACCGGCAAGGCTGGATCCCCCGGGGCCATACATACGGCGGGTGTCCTCGGGCTCCTGATGCCCGAGGACACCCGCGGTCGGCCCGGCGGGGTTCATGGTCAGGGGCTGTCCCGGGGCCCCACTGCCCCCGCACTCCCGTGCTCCCGCGCGGGCGCGAGAGCGGTGCGGCACCCGGAGAGCGCGACAACCGGGGCCGATCAGTAGAAGTGGCGGACGAAGACGTCCGACTTGCCGTTGGTGTCGCCGGGCACGATGTCGTCGGCCGCGGAGTGGAAGACCACGTCGCGCCCACCGGCGCCGACCGCGTCGATCCCGGCCGAGGCGGGCTGGTTCGAGACGATCTCGTCGGTGCCCGTCTCCAGGTCGCGCAGGGTGAGCGATGGTCCGTTCGTGTCGCGTGGGGCGTACAGCAGATAGCGGCCGGTGGGATCGATGGCCACGCCCCGCACGTTCGGCACCAGTTGGTCGGTGCCCGAGCTCTCGTCGTGGACGTAGGTGTCGGAGCCCGAGAGGTAGACGACCTTGCTGCCGTCCTTGCTGAGCTGGACGAGTGTCGCCGCCTTGGACGGGCCCTCGATCGGGCCGGATGAGGTGTCATCGGTCCGGTCCCACACGAAGACGTCCTCCGCCCGCCCGTCCTGGTAGGCGACGAAGCGGCCGTCGCCGCTGATGGACGGCCGGGCCGAGACGGTGTGGTCGAACTCGGCGACGGTCTCCGTGGTGTCGGCACGCCAGTCCCGTACCTCGATGCGCTGGCGGGACGGCGGTCGACTGAAGGTGGCGACCTGGGCGATGTAGCGGCCGTCCGTGCTCAGCGACGGCTGGCTGCAGCTGAGGCCCGGGCAGTTGATGCCGATCGTGCTTCCCGAGCTCACCTGGGACAGGAAGGACTTCGTGTCTCTTTGCAACAGCCCCCAAAAAGCAACGTATTGCCCGTCACCGCTGATCACCGGGCCCTGATTCGTCGGGGTGATGCTGCTCATCAGCGTGGTCTGGCTCGTCCGCTGGTCGCGGACGAACACCCGCTCCCATGTCACCGGGTTGGCGGGTGTGAGGTTCTTCGCCAACGAGGAGAAGGCGATACGCCGGCCGTCGGTCGTGATCGTGGCGCCGGCGGAGTCGCCGTCGCCCTGGGTGCCGTCGGTCGCGACACTGATCCGCTCGACCCCGGATCCGCTGACGCCCGCGACGCCTGCGACGCCTGCGGGCTCGGCCGAGGCGGCTCCGGGCAGCACCGCTGTGACCGCGCAGACCACGACCGCCGCGCTCAGGGCGGCCCGCACACGTCTGGTGGCGCTCCGATTCGCGTTTCCCCTCATATTCCCCCCAGTCAGGACACGGTCTGTCCTCCAGCTCCCCACCGGAGGTCCGCAAGCATGGAACCGCGATGGCGCTGCGGGGGACAATGCGTCACATGACGTATTGAGAGGCGCGGTATCGGTCACGTGAGCGTCCGCGCGTGCGGGCCCGGTTGCCCGGGGAGGAGTAGGCATGGTCCGCGAAGGCCGTCCTGGGACGGCGAGCGCGCCAGGACATCGAGCGGGCAGTCAAGCCGACCGGTTTCTTGCCGGCGTTGTCCGGAGGCTTCTCGGGGAGGGACTGAGCTGGAGCGATCACCGCTGTTCTGCCGTTTCGGCCAGGATGAGCGGCCTCGCCTCGGCCTCGCCTCGGCCTCGCCGCGGGCTTGCTGGGCGGCTATGGGTACGGCCATGCCGTGCGGCTCGCCGCGCCGGGCGATCTTCGGTGTGATGCCGCGCCACGCGGGCGGCGACGGCAGACGCCGTGGCCGTAGCCGCGGTCGGCATATGGCGTGCCGGATCCGCGGCGGGGCCGGGACTCGCGCCGGGGCCGACTCCGCTCACCCCCGGCCGGGGGCAGGCTGTCGATCAGGTCTGACCCGGGCCGTGCCCTCGGTGTCAGTGGGTGATCGTAGCGTGTGCGCGTGACCCAACTCGTGCAGGCCTACTCCTACTTACGCCCCTCCGCCGTGCGCGATTCCACGGCCGGGCGGGCTCTCGCGCTGGAGACCTCGGGCGGTGCCACTCCAGCCGGCGAGGCGGCCAACCCCCATTTCTTCACCGGGTTCCTGACCGCGCCGGCCGCCGCGGCGACGGCGCTGCTCGCGGTCGCCGACGTGGCGGCAGCCCACTACTACCGGCCGAGCCAATGGTCGAGCACCAGAGTCCCGCTCGACCCGGTGGTGACGGCCGACGGCGACCGACTGCGGTTTGAGTCCTTCTCCGGCTGCTGCGGTGTGTACGCCCGGCTCGATGTCCTCGCGCCCGGCCTCGAGGGTGACGATGTCGGGCACGGCACCACGAACGTGGACGTCAACCTGCCGCTGCGGCGGGCGCTGGCCGGGCTCGGCGGGCTCGACCCGCTCCATCTGACCCTGGGCCCGGAGGAGTTGACGGTCCGCACCTTCGACGGTGAGTTCGTGGAGAAGCGGGTCCCGCTGCCGGAGCGCTGGCTGCGCGGCTTCGCCGAGGCCCAGGTGCTCGCGGCGGGCTTCGCCCTTCGGGCCGAGGTGCCCGCCGCGGAGGCGGCCGCCATGCTGCGGGCGCTGCCCCCGCCCACCCGCCGCTCCGATGCCCGCACGACACGCTGGGTGGTGCCCGCGGGCCACACCCTGCGTCCCACGTCCAGGCCGGCGCCGGGTGCCGTGTGCCTGCCCGGGCCGGAGCGGCTGCTGACCCTGCGGACGGTACTGCGGCACGCGACGACCGTACGGGTGTACGCGCCGACCGCCCCGGCCGCGGCGGACGGGACCGCCGCCGTCGCGTGGGAGGTCGGGCTGCCGGGCATGCGGCTGACGTTGATGCTCTCCCAGAGCGCCTCGCGAGGTTTCTCCGGCGAGGGCGGAGTGCTCCACGACCTCGCCACCGGACCCGCGGCCGCCGACGCGGAACGGGTCGGTGAACTGCTGGCCTGGGAGCCCAGGATCGACGTCGCCGAGCTGTCCGGGCAGGCAGGTCTGTCCGCCGACCGGGTGCGGGCCGCGCTGACCATGCTGGGGACGTCCGGCCGGATCGGCTACGACCTCGCCGAGGAGGCGTACTTCCATCGCCACCTGCCGTACCACGTGGGCGCCGCGGAGACCCGCAATCCCCGGCTGCGCGGGGCGCGGGCGCTCGTCGCGAACGGGTCGGTGCGGCTCGACGGCACGCTGGCCCGGGTCGGGGCGGGCGACGACGCCCATGTGGTCCGCACCGACGAGACGTCGGGACAGCTGAGCTGCACCTGCTTCTGGTGGGCGAAGTACCGGGGCGGACGCGGCCCTTGCAGACACGTGCTCGCGGTGGGCATGGTGCGCGGCACGGCGGCGGCCGCCGAAGCGACGCCGAACGCCGCACGATCGAACACGGCGGGATCGAACGCCGCACGATCGAACACGGCACGATCGGAGACGGCACGATGAAGCTGGTCCGACTCGCGGAAGCCTGCGACGTCGAGGGAGTGCTCCGGGAACTCGGCGCCCTGACGGCGGACGAACGCGCGGCACAGGCCGACGCGCTGGAAGCCCGGCGCACGACGCTGCGGGACGGCTGGTACAACCGCCCCGAAACGGAGCGGGGTGCCCAGCTCGCCGCCGAACTCGGGTGCCGGACCGACCCCGTGGCCGCGGCCGACTGGATCCATCAGGAGGACAACCACGGAGTGCTCGGCCGCCGCCTGCCCCTTGGCGGCACGTGGATGCTCGACATCGTGAACCTTCACCCCGTCGCCTGGCGGGCCGAACTGGCCGCACAGCTCGCCGAGCAGTGGGAGCCCTACTCCCAGCAAGAGGACACGGCCCAGCTCATCGAACATCTCGTCCATGACACGGGCTGCCCCCTCCCGACCACCGACGGGTTCATCGAGGGCTGGCTGAGCAGCCGCCGCCCCGGCCGTCAGCACCCCGCACACCTCCGCGGTGGGGCCCGGCCCGGCGCCAGCCTCCTGGAGCGGCTGCGCGCGGACGACCTGTCGCCGAAGCTCCTCCCGCTGGTGCTGGAGCGACCGGGTATCGAACTCGAGGTGCACCTGTTCCACCACGTGTGGGCCGACAAGAGCCTCACGCACGCCATGGAGAACACCCTGCTGGGCGTGTTCATCAGCCTCTCCGCCGAGGGCATGGTCGACCGCGGCGCGCTGATCCGGCGTGTCTTCTCCGAACTGGCCGCCACTCCGGAACAGGCGTCGAGCGCCATGGACGTGCTGACGGTACTCGCCCTCACCCCGGCGGAACGCGCCTCCGTGTCCCGCGAACGCGCAGCGATCGCCGAGCAACTGCTCTCGCAACTGCTCCAGGACGGCCCGCGCAGGCAGACCGCCCCGCCGCTCGCGTACCTGCGCGCTCTCGCCCTCACCCCGGCCGAGAACGCGCCCGCCCTGCGGACCCATGTGGCACTGCTCGACCTGTCCCTGCCGGTGGCAACCTACGCCCAGGAGGTCCTGACCGGTCTCGACGAGGCCGGGCTGCTGGAGCCCGAGGTGCTGACCGAGGCGTGCGAACGGGTCCTGCTCCGCCCGGAGAAGAAGCTGGTCCGCGCCCAGCTCACCCGGCTCGACCGCGCGGCCCGGAAGGACCCCGCGCGCGCCGCCCGGACCGTGCTCGACGCGGCGACGGCCTTCGACCACCGGGACGTCGACGTGCAGGAGCGCGCCCTCAACGTGATCGCCCGGCATCTCGGGGCCGCGGGCGACTCCGTACTGCCCGAGCTGCGTACCGCCGCCGCACGGATCAGCCCTGGTCTCGCGGCCCGGGCCGCCGACCTGTTCGGCACCGGCCCGGACCACCTCACCGAGCCGTACGCCGACACGCTGCCCGCGGTGCCCGAGCCGCGCCCGGTGCCGGGGCCCATCGAGACGGCCGCCGAGGTCGCCGAGGAGGTCGCCGCGGTCGTCGCGAACGACCGGGACGTGGTGATGTTCGAGCGCGCCCTGGACGGGCTGGTCCGCCACGCCCACCTCGACCGGGCCGCGCTGGTCCGTGCGCTGAAGCCGGTCATGCGCCAGGAGCCCGCCTGGTACACCGACTCCACCCAGTCGGACGTGTACGACGTGGCCGCCGCGCTCGTGGGCGACGAGCCGAGGGAGCGCCACTTCGCCGCCCGCCTGGAGTCCCTCGGCTTCTCCGTGGCCGGGGAGCTGCTGGCGGCGCGCCTCGCCGAGGCGATCGACATCATCGAAGCCGACGCACAGCCCTTCCTGCTGGCCGTGCCGACCGATACCACCGGTGCGCTGGACGCCGCCGCACTCGTGCGGCGGATATCGGTGCTCGACGGACTCGGTGTCACACCCGCGCCGGTCGACCTCGCCCAGGCGCTGCTGCGCGTCACCACGGCCGTGGACGAGAAGGTGCTGGCCGCGGCGGGGAAGCTGAGGTCCGAGGCCGGGCGGCGGCTGGCACAGTGGCTGCACGAGGGCGGTCTGCCGCACCGGGACTCCGAGCCGGAGAACTGGCCCGGCGACCACCCGGGCAAGAGCCTGACCGACTGGTTGAGGTACGAACGCCCCCAGCCGACCACCGGCCCCCCGCTGCTCCCGGCCGCCGCGGCCCTGCTCGGGCCGTACCGCCCCTCCGGCTTCTCCGGGATGCTTCCCTTCTGGCTCGCCCAGTTGCCGCACCACCGCGAAGCCGTGCTGGCCCGCGGCGACTTCGACTACCTCGTCTTCATACAGAACTGGGCCCCCACCCTGCCGTGCGCCGCGGAGTCCGGAGGCCCGGCGGGATTCGCGCTGCACCTGGCGCTGGTGTACAGCCTCACGTACGAACAGCCGGTCGAACGCGACGCGGGGGTGGACGCACTCCTCGTGCTCGCCGCGCGGGGACAGTTGAACAGCGACCTGCTCGGACGACAGCTGGCCGAGGTGCTGCGCGCCGAGTGGAACCAGGCGCACCGGGTGACTGCCTCCCTGCGGACGGCGGCCGAGACCGGCGCTTACGCCACCGTCTGGTCCGTGCTCGAAGCCGCCCTGCCCCACCTGCTGCGCGACCCCGTGGTCCGGGGCGCCGGACCGCTGCTCGCCCTCGGCGTCGACTGCGCCTCGCGCTGCGCGGCGAAGGGGGAGATCCCCGCGGTCACGGCCGTCGCGGCGGGCTCCGCATCGAGCCAGGTGGTGAAGAACGCGAGACTGCTGCGCGACGTACTGGGCTGAGCGGCGCCCACGCCCTCTTCGGGTGTTATGAGTTGCGGGAGCGTTCCGACTCGTTCTCGGGTACGGACCTCGCCACCGTGGGGCGGCGATGGGTGTCGACCGCGGGCGCCAGCAAGATGGCGGACGCGACGAAGAGGAGTACCACCAGCATGGCCGAGCGGAGCCCGAAGTGGTCGCCGAGGAAGCCGAGGCCGGGCGGCCCGACGAGGAAGGCGACGTAGCCGATCGTGGCCACCAGGCTGACACGGGCGGTCTGTTCAGGGCCGGAATCGCCCGCGGCGGACAGTGCGACGGGGAAGCCCAGCGATGCCCCGAGCCCCCAGAACAGCACCGCCGCCCCCGCCAGCACGACGTTGTCCGAGAAAATCACGAGAAGCAGGCCCAGCGCCCCCGAGACGGCGCTGGCCCGTACGACCGACGTCCGCCCGAAACGTTCGAGGAAGAACGAGCCCGTGAAGCGGCCGAGGGTCATGGCGGCGGCGAACCCGGCATAGACCAGAGATCCCAGCGCGGCGTCCAGATCGTGTCCGTCCACCATGAGCAGGGGGAGCCAGTCGTTGGCGGCCCCTTCGGCCAAAGCCATGGCCAGCACGATCGCGCCGATCAGGACGAGCCTGCGATCCTTCCAGACCTTGGGCCGGGACCTGGCGGTGTCCTCCTCCGCCTGGGATGGCGCGCCAAGACCAGTGCCCGAGGGCACGGAGCGGATGGCGTACCAGAAGATCACGACTGATATGAGCGTGACCACCGCCAGATGCCAGTGCACTGGCACGCCGATGGCCGTGACCGCCATACCCGCACCGGCACCGATGACCGTGCCCAGGCTGAAGCAGCCGTGCAGGGTGGGCATCGTCGTCACATCGGTGATCCGCTCCACATCGGCGGCATCGACATTGACGGCCACATCCCCCGACCCCATGCCCGCGCCGAATAAGCACAGACCCGCCATGACCACCGGCACCGACGCCGTCAGACTGCCCGCGCTGATCGTGACCATACCCACGATGACCAGCCCCGTGCCCCAGGCGGTCACCGGCCGCGTACCGAACCGGGACACCAGATGTCCCGCACACAGAATCCCGGTCATCGAACCGAGCGACAGTCCGAAGAGCACCAACCCCATCTGACCGGTGGACACCTCCAGCCGGTCCCGGACATCGGGCGTGCGGGTCACCCACGACGACATCGCGATGCCCGGCAGGAGGAAGAACAGGAATAACGCCTCACGGCGCCGACGCATGACCTGATCCATCAAGACAGGACTCCGCGGGAGCAGGAACGACCAGGGGCCGGGCATGGGGAGCACCCGTATGACGTGTACAAATGTACTGCCTGGCCGGAGAGGGAAAGAAGGGCTTCCGGCGACAGCCTCACCGGCGATGAGATCGCCGCCACCCGCGCGCGGGCAACGGGCATCCCCAGCACCTACACCCCGATGCCGCACGACGACCTGCGCGCCGCTGTCTTCAATAGCACCTTCGACGGCCGATTTCTCATCCGCCGTCAGTAATCAACAACCCCAGTTATACCGCTCGTTTAACAGGTCCCAGGACGATGTCGTCGGCGGTCTGGATAACCGGGCCGTCGAGCACGAGATCAGTGCACGGCAAAGCCGAATTCGTGGATATCGGCATAGCCTCGTCATCGGTGACGGGCCGGCAAGCGGCGCGGCCGGTGTCGCGGAGGTCGGTGTGCACGGGGTCGATAACGGGATAATTCGGACGCCGAGGGGGTGGTGTCATCGAGGAAGACATGTAGAATCCCGGTCGCGTTCAAGTCTCCGCTGACGCAAGCGGGGACCGCCGCGCCCTTTTGGGGCGAATACTCGACAGCGGCGATCCAGTCGTGGAATGTGTCGTTGAGGAATTGAACACGTCGAGACGATTCGATCGGGAAGAACAGTGGACAAGATGCGCTAACGGCTGTTAGGTAAGCTCATGCCCTGCACACGCAACTGACGAGGAAATCACCATGGTGTCAGTCGCATCGTCCCCGTCGAGCGTATCGTCGACGCCCCACTTTATGGCCGAGATCCGCGACCTGTTCCTGAGCCGTGCCACCGACGATCTCTCGGCCCTCCGTCCGGTGGTCGCCCGCTCGTGGCGGCGCAGTCGCGCCGCGGGCGTCGACTCGCAGGCCGACCGCGGCTTCATCGATGAGGGGCGTGTCGACGAGCGCACCATGCTCATCGCTGAGCCGCATCTGCGGAAGCTCGACGAGGTCGCCGAGGACATCGGTGGCCATGTGAGCCTGAGCTCGCCCAATGGCGCGCTGGTCCAGCCGCCCTTCCTGAGGGAGGATGTCGACTTCCCGCAGGGCTACTCGCTGCTGGAGGCGAGCTGTGGCAGCAACGGCGAAGGCGTGGCGCTGGAAGAGGGTCGTGGCGTCTGGCTGTCGCCCGAGGAGCACTTCCGAGAGGATATGCGCTGCAACTGGTGCTTCGCCTCGCTCATCCGCGACCCGTTCCACAACCGGGTGCGAGCAGTGGTCGGGCTGACGCTGCCCGCCGCCCGGGTGGAGAGGCTCGACCCGTCGTCCACGCTCCTGATGCTCGAAGGGGTCACGTCGCGGATCGAGCGTGAGATCGAGACGCGCATGTCGTCGCGGGAGCGCACGCTTCTGCGCGAGTACCTCACCATCTCGCGTCGGCGGGGGAAGGCCGCGGTCGTGGTGACCGATGGCAAGCACTCGCTCATGAACTCCGCCGCGACGGCGTCCCTGGAAGGCTCCGATCTCTCGGTCGTCACCAGCTATGCCAAGAGCGTGATGTCCTCGGGACATGGTACGAACGTAGAAGTGATGCTTGCGGGCTTCGGGCCGGCGAGCATCGAGGTCTCGCCGGTGGAGCTGTCCGCCTCGGGCTTCGGCGCCGTCGCCGTCGTCCGTCCACTCGCCCGCCGCGGCCGGACGCTCGACGCGCCGACGGTCTCGCGACAGGACGCGCCGACCGTCTCGCGGCAGGACGCGCCGACGGTCTCGCGGCTCGACGCCTCGTCCCCCTCCGACCAGCTGCTCGAGCGCCTCGATGGACAGAGCATCTCGTTGCAGCGGGCCGTCGACTCGGCCCGGACTGCGGTCGAGCAGCGTCGGTCCGTGGCCATCATCGGCGAGCCCGGTAGCGGAAAGACGCGGCTCGCCGAGGCGATCGCCGACGTCCACGGCGATGTGATCCGGGTTGACGCACGCGATGCCGATGTCAGTACCCGGATCGATGAGGTGCGCGAGCATGCCGACACGGAGTTCGAGCCGGTCCTCTTCATCGCCCACGCCGACGAGCTCTCGCCCATGGACTCCCGCGACGTGGCCGCGCGCCTGCGAGGCGGCGCGCGCCGCACCGTGATCTTCACCGCCGCGAGCGTCACGGATGCGACCCGCGCGATCGCCGACGCCGGCGGGGCGCTCGAGATCACGCTCGCCCCGCTGCGCAGACGACGCGAGGACATCCCCCTGCTGGCCCACGCGATCGCGAGGGAGATCGGCGATCGTCGGCTCTCCCGAAGGCTCGTCGCGACCCTCACCAACTCCGATTGGCCGGGCAACATCGCCCAGCTGCGCCAGGTCGTCTCGGACGCGGTCGAGCGATCCCGAGGCATCGAGGTCTGTGATGAGGATCTTCCCGAGAGCTTCCACCGCATGCTGACCAAGGGGCGGCTGTCGCGTCTCGAAGACGCGGAGCTGGTCGAGATCCGCGGCGCCCTGCGCGAAGCGAAGGGCAATCGACGGCTCGCTGCCGAGATCCTCGAGATCGGGCGTTCCACTTTCTACCGGCGCATGGACTACTTCCGCAGTCGAGGCTTCGACCTCTGACCACCCGACGAACGGCCCGGACCCGCTTGGGTCCGGGCCGTTCGTCGTGTCCGAAAGACGCCCGTCGAGTGTGCCGATCTGGCACGGATGGTCGCGCTCGCACCGGGTTTTAGTTGAGTCCGCTCCCCGGAACCGGCCTCGATCAATACCGGCCCGGGCCGCACTCCGGCGACGACGAGACCCCGACGCGAACAGGACGGCACGATATGAGCGGCGATGAGCCGGGGACCATCCTGGTGGCCCCTCACCACTTCCCGGATCTGCGTCGCGAGCATGCGCTCGCCGACGAGCTCGACTACGAACTCGTCGCGGCGGCTGACGCGGACGCGTTCCGCGCGGGCCTGCCGGACGCCGAGATCGTGCTGGTCACGCCCTACGCGCGGCTCACCGCCGAGGAGTTCCCGATCATGAACAAGTGCCGCGCGGTGATCCGCTACGGCATGGGCTACGACAACATCGACGTCGACGCCGCCACGAAGGCCGGCATCCCGGTCGCCATCGTCCCCGGCACCGCCTCGGAAGAGGTGGCCTCGCACGCCTTCGCGATGGGCCTCGCGCTCGCGCGTCGGCTTCCGACCGGCGACGCCGCCATCCGCGACTTCGGCTGGGCCGGGGTCATCGGCTACGACACCCCCGTGCTCTCGCAGCTCGAGGTCGGCGTCGTCGGCCTGGGGCGCATCGGCCGGCATGTGGCGCGGATGTACTCGGCGGTCGGTGCGCGAGTGCGCGGCTACGACCCCTTCGTCGCCGACGGACCGGTCGAGCTCGGCAGCCTGGAGAGCGTGCTCGAGAACTCCGACGTCGTCTCGCTGCACCTCCCGCTGAACGACGACACGCGGCACCTGGTCTCCGAAGACGTGCTCGCGCGGATGCGCAAGGGGGCCGTGGTCGTGAACGTGTCGCGCGGTGGACTGATCGACGAGGAGGCGCTCGCGGCGGCGCTGACGTCGGGCCACATCGCCGGCGCCGGCATCGACACCTTCTCGCGGGAGCCGGTCGCCGCCGATCACCCGCTGCGATCCGCGCCCAACACGATCCTCACCCCGCATATCGCCTGGCGTTCCAACCGCTCGACCGGAGCGCTGCAGGACGGCGCGGTGGAACGGGCGAGGTTCGCGCTCACCGGGCGGCCCCTCATCGACCTCGTGAACTGATAAGTGGAGAAGACCGACGTGTCGACGTATATCCAGACAAACCGCGTCTCAGGCGGCGCCCCTGCGGAGGATCCGCACCTGCGCCGGGGGCCGCGCGGCTATCCGCTTCTGCCGGGCGGCTACGGCCGGTCCACCTATTACACCGGCGCGCCGAGCCCCTACGCCGTTCGCGGCGAGGGCTGCCGCGTCTGGGACGACCGCGGCCGCGAGCTGATCGACGCGAACAACAACTTCACCTCGCTCATCCACGGCAACGCCCACCCGGACATCACGGAGGCGGCGACCAAGGCCCTGTCGTCAGGGGCGAGCTGGGGCATCCCCAACCTCTACGAGTGGGAGCTGGCCGATCTGCTGCTCTCGCGGCTGACCGACCTCGATCAGGTGCGGTTCACCAACTCCGGCACCGAGGCCGTCATGTCCGCCATCCGGATCGCCCGCGCGAGCACCGGCCGTGAGCGCGTGATCGTGACCAAGGGCGGCTACCACGGCACGTCGGACATCGCCCTCGTCCCCGGCGGCCCGACCTATACCCGCGGTGTGCCCCAGGGGGTGATCGACGACGTCACTCCCGTTCCGCTCAACGACGCGGAGTTCCTCCGCCGGCAGATCGAGGCAGCGCCCGACGCCTACGCGGCGATCATCCTCGATCTCCTGCCGAACCGCGCGGGGCTGCTGCGTATCTCCGACGAGTTCGTCACCACGGCGCGAGAACTCGCGACCCGCTACGGGATCGTCCTGATCATCGACGAGGTCATCAGCCTCCGACTCGGCTTTCGCGGTCTGAGCAGCGAGTACGGCGTCTCGCCCGACCTCCTGACGACGGGGAAGACGATCGGCGGCGGCTTCGCGGTCGGCGCGGTCGTCGGCCTCGGCACGCTCATGTCCGAGGTGGACCCGACGCGGCCCGGAAGCCTGCCGCACGGCGGCACGTTCTCCGGCAACCCGGTCAGCATGGCGGCCGGTGCCGCAGCGCTGCGCCTCTACGGCGAGTCCGAGGTGAAGCGGCTGAACGGCCTCGGCGACGCCGCGCGCGAGTCGGTCATGGCCCGTGTGGCGGATGTCGGCTGGGAGGTGCGGGGGCGTGGCTCGCTGCTCCGGGCCGTTCCCGCGGGCTCCGAGAAGGTCGACGAATCCACGCAGCACCGTCTGTGGTGGGAGTCGTACAACCGCGGCCTGCTCGGCTCGCCGGCCAACCTGCTCTCGCTGTCGACCCCGATGGACCAGGCGGTCGTCGACGATATCGCGGACCGCCTCGCGGACGCCGTGCTCGCCGTCGCCGCCGGCGCACAGGAATGAGAAGGCAGAACCCATGCGCATCGTCTCCTACCTCCACGAGAGCCGCGTCCGAGGTGGCGTGCTCCTCCATGACACAGTGTTCGACCTCGAGCGTCTGCTGAGGGCGGCCGG
The DNA here is from genome assembly GCF_014712245.1 of Streptomyces sp. 5-10. Lineage (NCBI taxonomy): Bacteria > Bacillati > Actinomycetota > Actinomycetes > Kitasatosporales > Streptomycetaceae > Streptomyces > Streptomyces sp. 5-10. Next base: position 12,639 of record NZ_JACVYG010000024.1, on the reverse strand, counting down.
CACGACGCCGACCACATCCGTCCGGGACTTTCTGACCGTGTACGGCCCCGAGCTCAAGGCGTTCTCGACCGACGTGGCGGGGCTGATCGACCAGAATCCGGATACGCGAGTCGGCGCTCGCTCCGACGTGCACCTGACCACTCCCGTTCCCGAGCCGACGAAGGTGCTCTGCGTCGGATTGAACTACAAGGACCACGTCGCCGAGACGGGCCGCGTGCTGCCTGAGTACCCCGACGTGTTCGTGAAGTTCGCGACGACTCTCGTCGGCCCCGAGGATGAAATCCAGGGCGCCGATGTCAGCGCGAACCTCGATTACGAGGGCGAGGTGGCCGTTGTCATCGGCCGCGCGGCGCGTCACGTGTCGGAGAACGAGGCCCTGGATCACGTCGCCGGCCTCGCCCCACTGAACGACATCTCGGCCCGTGACCTGCAGTACCGCGGGACTCAGTGGACGGCCGGCAAGACCGTCGACCGCTCGACCCCGTGGGGTCCCGCGCTCGTCACCCTCGATGAGATCGGCGACCCGCAGACGCTCGAACTCATCACCCGTGTCAACGGTGTGGAGCTGCAGCACTCGAATACCCGGCACCAGATCTTCCCGATCGCCAGGATCGTCTCCTATATCTCCAGCTTCCTCACGCTGGAGCCGGGCGATGTGATCGCGACCGGCACACCTCAGGGGATCGGAGCGAAGCGCACTCCACCGATCTGGCTGAAGCCGGGCGACACCGTGGAGATCGACGTGGAGCGCGTCGGCATTCTCAGCAACCGGGTCGCCGAGCGCTGACGCCGCGACACCGCACCCACCCCACATGGGCGACCACCACCCGCACGTTCTCGACAGACATGGACGAAAGATGACCGAGGCCCAGACGAATCCAAGCGGCCGCGACGCGCGATATCGCATCGCCGTCGATACCGGTGGCACGTTCACCGACGTGGTCGTCGGCTCCGACAGCGGCGACATGGCCGTCGGCAAGGCGCTCACCACGTACGACCGCGTGTTCACCGGCTTCGAGGCCGCGGTTCGCCGTGCGGCCGAGTCCGTCGGCTGGAACGGCGACGAAGTGCTGCGCGATGCCGACGTGATCGTCTACGGCACCACGCACGCCACCAACGCCGTGCTCACCGGCAAGATCGCCAAGACCGCGCTGCTGGTCACCGACGGTTTCGCCGACACCCTGCTGCTGCGGGAGGGCGGCCGCCGCGACGCCTTCGACTCGAAGGCCGCCTACCCCGGCCCGTACATCCCGCGCCGACTTACCTATGAGATCCGTGAGCGCATCAACTCCGAGGGCGACGTGCTCGTGCCCCTGGACGAGGAGCAGGTGCGGGGCGTCCTCAAGGCCCTCGTCGCCGAGGGCGTCGAGGCGATCGCCGTGTCGTTCCTGTGGTCGATCATGAACGACTCCCACGAGGCCCGCCTCGCGGAGCTGATCGAGGAGACCCTCCCGGGCGTCCCCTACACGCTCTCGAACCAGGCGAACCCGACCATCCGCGAGTACCGGCGTTCGTCGGCTGCCTCCATCGACGCCTCGCTGAAGCCCCTCATGGCCGATCACCTCGGCAACTTGCGCTCCGACCTGGTGACGTACGGGTTCACGGGCGACCTGCTGGTCGTCACCTCGGAGGGCGCCGTGCTCGACGTCGCCGACGTGCTGGACCGGCCCGTACTGCTGCTCAACTCGGGTCCGTCGATGGCCCCGCTCGTCGGTGCGGCGGCGGCACCCGACCGTGAGACCGTCGTCGTCTGTGACATGGGCGGCACCACCTTCGACGTGTCGCTCGTCGAGAAGGGCGTGGTGCGCCACACCCGCGAGGCGTGGCTCGGCGAGCCCTTCGTCGGCCACCTGACCGGTCTGTCATCGGTCGCGGTCTCGAGCATCGGGGCCGGCGGCGGCAGCATCGCCTGGATCGACGGCGGCGGGCTGCTTCGCGTCGGCCCGCAGAGCGCCCGCAGCACCCCCGGCCCGGCGGCGTACGGCCGCGGCGGCGAGGAGCCGACCGTCACCGACGCGTGCGTCGCGCTCGGCTACCTCGACGCCAGCGGCTTCGAGGGCGGATTCACCCTCGACCGCGACGCCGCCGTGCGTGCGATCGAGTCACGCATCGCCGGCCCGCTCGGCATGACCATCCAGCAGGCGGCGCAGGCGATCCTCGACGTCTCGGCCAGCCACATGGCGACGGCGATCCGACAGGCCTCACTCGAGCAGGGCGTCGATCCGCGCGGCGCGCTCATTGTCGCAGGCGGCGGCGCCGGAGCCATGGTCGCGGCGGCGATCGGCGTGCTGCTGGAAGCCGACACGGTTCTCATCCCGGCGACCGCGGGAGTGCTCGCGGCCTACGGTGCCCATCGTGCGCCCATCGCCACCGAGTTCCTCTCGCCACTGCACAACGACACCCACGCGTTCGATGCCGAGTCGGCGACGCGGGCCATCGAGGAGATCGGGGTGAAGGCGGCCGAGTTCGCGGCCCGCTTCGACGGTGTCGGAGCCGAGGCCGAGGTCACCTACTTCGTCGACGCGCGCTACCCCGGTCAGGCGTGGGATCTGCGCGTACATCTCGGTGAGGCGCCGAACACCCACGGCGACGCCGCCGATGTCATCGAGCGCGCGTTCCACGCGGAGCACGACCGCCGCAATGGCACCCACGACGCGCGGAGCCGCGTCGAGATCATCACCTGGGGCGTGCGCGTCGAGGTGCCCCGGCCGGAGCAGCTGAAGGACACGGTCGCCGCGGGTGGATCGCCCGAGTCGCACCGCACCGATCCGATCACCTTCGGAGGCGAGAGCTTCGACACGACCCGCTACCGCGGCGTGACCCTCGGACCCGGCGACAAGATCGTCGGCCCGGCCGTCATCGACCAGCCCACGACAACCATCGTCGTGCCGCCGGAGTGGGACGCGACGCTCGACGACCGCTCCAACATCTACCTGACGCGTAAGGAGGCGTGACGTGTCACGTGAATTCGACCCGGTCAAACTCTCGGTGCTGGCGAACGCCTTCGACGGGATCGTCCGCGAGATGACCAGCGGGCTGCTCCGGTCCGCACGCTCCTCGGTGATCAACACGGCGCGCGACTTCTCCTGCGCCGTGCTGACTGCCGACAACCAGCTGCTCGCCGCGGCCGAGGGGGTGCCGGTGCACGTCTTCGGCGCCGGTCCCCTCGGCGAGGACATGGTCGCGCTGCACGACGACCTCCGCGAGGGTGACGCGTTCCTGCACAACGACCCCTACCTGGGCAACTCCCACGCGGCCGACCACTGCATCCTCGTGCCGATCTTCGTCGAGGGGCGCCACCTGTTCACCGCCGTCACCAAGGCCCACCAGGCCGACTGCGGCAACTCGCTCCCGACGACGTTCTACGCGACCGCGCGCGACGTCTATGAGGAAGGCGCGCTGATCTTCCCGTGTGTGCGGATTCAGCGCGACTACACCGACCTCGACGACATCGTCCGCATGTGCCGCGCGCGCATCCGCGTGCCCGACCAGTGGTACGGCGACTACCTCGCCTCGGTCGGGGCCTCTCGCATCGCCGAGCGTCGGGTGCGGGAACTCGCCGGGAAGTTCGGCGCCGACACGCTCCTCGAGTTCGTCGACGCCTGGTTCGACTACTCGGAGCGCCTCGCGACGAGCACGGTCGAGACGCTGCCGGAGCGGGTTCTCACCGGCTCGACGTCACACGACCCCTTCCCCGGCACCGGTCCCGACGGGGTTCCCCTCCAGGCCACGATCTCGGTCAAGCCGGCCGACGGCCGGGTCACGATCGACCTGCGTGACAACCCCGACAACCTGCCGAACGGACTCAACCTCACACGCGCTACGGCGACCGGAGCCGCGCTGGCGGGCATCCTGTCGGGCCTTCCGGAGTCCCTGCCGAGCAACGCCGGCACCTTCCGGCGCTTCGAGGTGCTGCTGCGTGAGGGTTGCGCCGTCGGCGTGCCGAAGCATCCCTACTCGTGCTCGTCGGGCACGACCAACCTGGCGGACCGGGTCGTCAACATCGTTCAGGCCGCGTTCTCGCAGATTGAGGACGGGTATGGCACCGCCGAAGGAGCGACCGGACAGGCCCCGGCGAAGTCCGTGGTCTCGGGTATCGATGAGCGCAACGGCAACGCCTATGTGAACCAGATCCTGGTCGGCGGCGTCGGCGGCCCGGCGACACCGTACGTCGACGGCTGGCCGACCTACCAGCGCCCCGTGTGCGGCGCCCTGCTCTACCACGACAGTGTCGAGGTCGACGAGCAGCGCTACCCGATCCTCATCCACGAGCGTGTGCTCGTCGCCGACTCGGGCGGCGCCGGTCGTCAGCGCGGTGGGCTCGCGACGCGCGTCACGATGGAGGCCCGCGACGATGACGTGACCATCACGTACGGGCTCGAGGGCAAGTTCAACCCGCCGAAGGGCGTTCGCGGCGGTGCCGGAGGCGCCGTTCCGCAGGCTTGGGTCGAAGGTGTCGACGGCAGTCGTAAGGAGATCCCGGTCGTCGGCCGGTACGACATGCTCCGTGGCGAGAAGGTCGTGTCGATCACGCCCGGCGGTGGCGGCTATGGTGACCCCCTCGAGCGTGAGGCGGCCGCAGTGCTCAACGACCTGCGGGAGAGCCGCATCACGCCGAAGTCGGCGTTGGATGTCTACGGCGTCGTGATCACGGACGGCGTCGTCGACGACGCCGCGACGGCGAAGCTCCGCCGCGAGCGGGTGTCGGCCCGCTCGTAAGGCTCGGCGACGTCCCCGCGCACCCGTCATCCGTCTCGTGTCCCGACACCGACCAGGGCGATTACGGAGTGAACATAATGCGTCGCTACCCGTGATACTCCGGCCCTCGACAGGGCTTCCGGCCGGGAGCGTTCGGAACCCAGAAACGAAGTGAGAGAAATGGATCCCATTCGAGTCGGCATCATCGGCGTCGGAAACGTGCTCAACCAGTACCTCGACAAGATCGGGGTCCATCCCGACGTCAAGATCGTCGCACTTGCCGACGTCAACGCCGAGGCACTCGCCAAGCGCGCGGCGGAGTATGCGGTGCCGAAGGCACTCACTCCCGACGAGTTGCTCGCCGACCCCGAGGTGGAGCTGGTGCTCAACCTGACCCCGCCGAAGCTGCACGTTCCGGTCACTCTTCAGGCGATCTCCGCCGGGAAGCACGTGCTGTCGGAGAAGCCGTTCGCGACCTCGCTCGAGGAGGCGCGGCAGATCCTCGACGCCGCCCGGGCCGCGGGCGTGAGGGTCGGGTCCGCGCCCACGACGTTCCTGGGGTCGGGCATGCAGACCAGCCGCAAGCTCATCGACGACGGCTGGATCGGCCGGCCCGTCGCCGTCTTCGCCTCGTTCGCGAACCGCGGCTACGAGCACTGGCACCCGAACATCGATCCCTTCTACAGCCCCGGCGCCGGCCCCATGCTCGACATCGGCCCCTACCTCGTCACCAATCTGGTGAACTTCCTCGGCCCGGCGAAGCGGGTCTCGGCCAGTGCTCCGAGGTCCTCGGAGACCCGCCCCCGTCCCGCCGCGGCGGGCGGCTACGACGGCGTCATCGATATCAAGACCCCGACCCACGTCACGGGCTCGATCGACTTCGAGTCCGGTGCGACCGCCACGGTGATCGTGAGCTGGGACGTGTGGAACCACCATCTTCCCCACCTCGAGATCTACGGCACGAGCGGATCGATCGCCGCGCCCAACCCGGACCATTTCTCCGGCGCGCCGATCCTCCGCCGTGGTGAGCCCGGCGACCTCGCCCTCGACATGACGCCTCCTGGTGGCGGCGACTGGCGCGAGACGCCCATCACACACCGTGACGACGCATACCGCGGGATCGGCCTGGCCGAGTTCGGGCACGCGATCCGGAACGGACTCGAGCCCCGCACCGGCGGCGCCTTCGCCTACCACGTGCTCGAAGTGCTTCTGGCCTTCGAGAAGTCGTCGGAGCTCGGTCGTCACATCGAGATCGAGAGCACCTGCGAACGCCCCCGTCCCCTTCCGTCGGTCGGGCCGCACGAGCCCTACCGATTCGACTGATCCGGACGATCACTCCGGACGATCACGCCGACGTTTCATTCACAGACCTAGGAGAAGGCATGACCACCACCGCGGCCGTCGATACCGCAGTCGGCGCCCCCAGCAAGAAGGTGCGTCGGCGCACTGTCGCGCAGGCGATCGTCGAGTACTTGCAGGTTCAGTACAGCGAACGTGACGGCGAGCGCCGTCGCTTGATCCCGGGGATGTACGGAATCTTCGGTCACGGCAACTCGGTCGGCGTGGCCCAGGGCATCGACGAGTACGGCGTCGACTTCCCCCACTTCGCCGGCAAGAACGAGCAGTCGATGGTGCACGCGGCGATCGGGTACGCCAAGGCGGCCAATCGTGCCGCGACCCTCGCCTGCACCGCCTCCGCAGGGCCGGGCTCGACCAACATGATCAGCGGCGCCGCCACCGCGACCACGAACCGCCTCCCGGTCCTGCTGCTCCCCGCCGACATCATCAACAACCGCAAGGGGGACCCGGTCCTCCAGCAGATCGAGCACCCGGTGGAGCGCGATGTGTCGGCCAACGACGCCTTTCGCCCGGTGAGCCGGTACTTCGACCGCATCACCACTCCCTCTCAGCTGCTGGTGACCCTGCCCGAGGCCATGCGGGTGCTGACCGACCCGGTCGACACCGGTGCGGTCGTCGTCTGTCTGCCGCAGGACATCCAAGGTGAGGCGTACGACTTCCCCGAGGAGTTCTTCAGCCCGCGCGTCTGGCCCATCCGCCGTCGACCGGCGGCACAGGAGGAGATCCGCGACGCGATCGAGATCATCCGCCGCGCGCAGCGACCGGTCTTCATCGCCGGCGGCGGCGTGCGCTACTCGGATGCGGCCGACGAACTCGCGAGGCTCAGCGCAGACTTCGGTATCCCCGTCACGGAGACCTACGCGGGCAAGGGGATGGGCCCGATCTCGGACCTCAACCTCGGCGGGCTCGGGGTCGACGGCACGATCGGCGCCAACCGGATCGCCGGGCGGGCGGACTGCGTGATCAGCGTCGGCTCCCGCTTGCAGGACTTCATCACCGCGTCGCACTCGCTGTTCGAGAACCCCGACGTCCAGTTGGTGCACTTCAACGTCAGCTCCTTCGACGCGCACAAGATGGGCTCCTACCCCGTTGTCGGCGACGCGAAGTTGTCGCTCACCGCCCTGCATGAGGGGCTGACCGCGGCCGCGTACCAGAGCGCCGAGGGATACCGCGACGAGATCGCGAGCGCGCGCCAGGCCACGGCCGACACGCTCGAACACGACCTGGAATACATCCCCGGCGAGAACATGAGCCAGGCGCAGGTGATCGACGTGCTCAACAAGCACACGGGCGCCGACGACGCACTCGTGCTCGGCTCCGGTGGTGTGGTCGGCGGCGTCCACAAGGCCTGGGACACCTCGAACGGCACGAAGGTCCTCTCCGAGTACGCGAACTCCTGCATGGGGCACGAGCTGCCGGCCGGTCTCGGCTATCGGTTGGCCCGCCCGGAGGCGGCGGGTGATGTCTTCGTCCTGATCGGCGACGGCACGTATTACATGCAGCCGACCGAGCTCATCACCGCGGTTCAGGAGCACAAGAAGATCACCGTCGTGATCATCGACAACAGCGGGCATCAGTGCATCTGGCCGTTGCAGGTCGCCAAGGGCGGCCCGGGCCGTGAGTTCGGCACTCAGCTGCGTGAGCGGAACGCGGAGACCGGTCGCCTCGACGGGGCCGTCGTGCCCGTCGACATCGCCGCGAACGCGGCCAGCATGGGCGCGGTCTCGTGGTCGACCACGACGATCGAGGAGTTCAAGGCGGCACTCGAGGAGGCCCGTGGAGTCCAGGGCCGCCCGGCCGTCGTGGTGGCCCACGTGGAGCCCTGGCGCTACCTCACGGGCAACGGTGCCTTCTGGGATGTCGGCGCCGCGATGACCTCGGAGCGACCCGAGACCTTGGAGGGCGGCGAGAAGCACCGCGAGGGCCGTGAGCGCCAGCGTTACTACGGCCCGACGATCGCTCCGGGCAGCGAGGTCTGATCGGAATCCCAGCGCGAAGACCACCACGGCTGCCCCACGGCATCCCATCGGGGGGCAGCCGTCTCTTCCGGCACAGCATCCGAAAGCGCCCCAAGAAATCAAGGAGGAGGACAGATGGGTACGTTCGCCGTTACCGACCCGTCCACCGGCGAGACCGTCGCCGAATACCCCGCGGCGACCGCGGAGGAGATCGAGGCCGCCCTCACCGCTACCCACAGGACATACCAGGGGTGGTCCCACCGCACCACGGTGCGCGAGCGTGCCGCTCACGCTCAGCGTCTCTCCGAGCTCTTCATCGAGCGGCAAGACGAACTCGCGAAGATCATCAACCGCGAGATGGGCAAGCCGATTCCGCAGGGAATCGGCGAGATCCAGTTCGCTGCCAAGATCACCGCCGCCTTCGCCGACAACGCTGAGCGGTGGCTCGCCGATGAGCAGCTGGAGGTCGCCGACGGACTGCGGACCTTCTTCCGCTACCAAGGCATCGGCGTGATCCTCGGGGTCATGCCGTGGAACTACCCGTACTACCAGGTCGTGCGATTCGCGGTGCCGAATCTGATCCTCGGCAACACGGTCATTCTTCGTCACGCCGCCCAGTGTCCGGAGTCGGCACTCGCGCTGCAGCAGTTGTTCCTCGATGCCGGCTTCCCCCATGGCGCGTACGTGAATGTGTTCTCGACCCACCAGCAGATCGCCGACATGATCGCCGACGATCGCGTGCAGGGCGTCTCGCTCACCGGCTCCGAGCGCGCCGGTGCGATCGTCGCCGAGCAGGCGGGTCGTGCGCTGAAGAAGTGTGTGCTCGAACTCGGCGGCTCCGACGTGTTCCTGGTGCTCGACACCGCTGACATCGACAGCGTGGTCGAGCATGCGGTGAACGGCCGCATGGACAACACGGGGCAGAGCTGTATCGGCTCCAAGCGCATCGTCGTCATCGACCGCTACTTCGACGAGTTCGCGGCGAAATTCACCGCCGCTATCGGAGCCCAGTCGTACGAGAACGGCGATTTCGGGCCGCTCTCGTCCGACTCCGCGACCAAGACGCTGACGGCCCAGGTGCGGGGAGCCATCGAGCAGGGCGCGACGCTCCTCGTCGGTGACAACCAGCCGCGGGGCAACGTCTACACGCCGAGCGTCATCAGCGACATCACCCCGAGCATGGACGTCTACAGCGAGGAACTGTTCGGCCCGGTGGCGCAGCTCTACCGCGTCTCCAGCGACGAGGAGGCGATCGAGCTCGCCAACTCCACGCCCTACGGCCTTGGCTCGGTCGTCATCTGCGACGACCTGGAGCGCGCCGAGCGCGTCGGCGACCGGCTCGACGTCGGCATGGTGTTCGTCAACGCCGCCGGCCTCGGCGGTCCGGATGTGCCCTTCGGCGGCGTCAAGAAGTCGGGCTACGGCCGCGAAATGGGCAAGGTCGGCATGCTCGAGTTCGCCAACAAAAAGCTCTACCGCTTCGCGAAGTAGGCGCGACGCTCTCTTTTCCCGACGGGGAGCCCCGGAATCGAAGCTTCGGGTCTCCCCGTCTCCTGCGCGCCGTCGCGTGACGATAAGCAAGGCGAGACGCACCAAAAGTGTCCCGGAACGGGACATGTACACTGCTTCAGTGTTCGCCATCATGATCCTCGGATTTCCGATGAATTTAACGATGAATGGAGCCGATGGTGGCTGCACAGAGAAATTCCGAAGCCGCTCCGCCAACCGTCGAAGTCGATGAGGACGCGCCGGCACAAGGCCTGAAAGGCCGACTCGGCGTCGGCTCGATCGTGTTCTCGGTCGTCGCCTTCGCCGCACCGCTTCTCGTGGTAGTCGGGCTGATGCCCTCGGTGATCGGCTTCGCCGGGTACGCGATCGTGCCCGCATACGCGATGATCATGCTCATCGTGCTGCTGTTCGCGTTCGGCTACGCCACCATGACGCGCTACGTCAGCCGGCCCGGTGCCTTCTACGCGTACATCACGGCTGGGCTCGGCCGGAGGGTCGGACTCGGTGGGGCGTTCATCGCGCTGTTCGGCTATCTGCTGCTCGCCTTGCCGACCTGGATCGCTTTCGGCGTGTATGTGCGGCAGCTCGTGAGCGGCACCTTCCACGGCCCGGACATTCCCTGGTACGTCTGGGCTCTCGTCGGCGCCGCCCTCACCGGCATCTTCTCCTACCGTCACATCGAGTTCTCGGCGAAGGTGCTCGGCGTCGCCCTCGGACTCGAGGTACTGCTCGTGATCGCCTTCGACACGGTCGTCTTCATCGACGGCGGACCGGACGGCATCCCCGTGCGGCCGCTCACGGCGGGCGCCCTCACCGATGGCGGCTTCGGCCTCGCTCTGCTCTTCGGCATGCTCTGCTTCATCGGCTTCGAGTCGGCGGCGATCTACCGCGAGGAGGCCAAGGACCCCGAGAAGACGGTGCCTCGTGCGACGTATCTCGCGGTGATCCTCATCGGGGTCTTCTACGTCGTCGCCGCGTGGGCGTTCCTCACGGCGCTCGGTCCGGACGGCGTCGCGGGCGCCGCGAAGGCCGACCCCGCGAGCCTCTTCGGCGAAACAGCGGCGCGCTACCTCGGCACCGTTCTCCCCGACGTCATCAAGGTGCTGGTGATCACCTCGACGTTCGCGTGTCTGCTCGCGCAGCACAACACGATCTCGCGCTACGGCTTCTCGCTCGGCAAGGACGGGGTCTTCCCCAGCCGGTTCGGCGCCGCGCACCCACGCCACCATTCGCCGCACATCGCCTCGGTGGTCGTCACGGTGCTCACCCTGATCACGGTCGTCGCGCTGGCCGCGGTGACCGGTTTCGAGAACGACGGCACGAACGCGTTCACGATCTACATCCGGACGAACGGCCTCGGGGCGATCGTCGTGATCTTCCTCATGTGCCTGGTGTCGATCGCGATCATCGCCTACTTCGCCAAGAACCGCGTCGACACCCCGGCGCGCGTCTGGAAGACGGTCGTCGCGCCGATCCTGGGGCTGATCGGACTCCTGTCCATCCTCGTGCTGAGCGTCGTGCACGTCGACGCCCTGATCGGGGCGGGGGAGACGGCATCGCTCCTGATGACCCTGCTTCTGCCGGTCGTGCTCATCGCCGGAATCGCCTATGCGAGCCACCTGGCCCGTGCCAAGCCCGACGTCTTCACCAGGATCGGGCGGCAGTGAGCGCCTCGATCCGCCATCAGCCCACTCCGTCGCTGAGAAATCAGCCCACTCCGTCGCCGAGAAAGAGGAAGAGCTCATGACGTCACAGGGGACCCGCCTGGCCGGGAAGGTCGCCGTCATCAGCGGAGCGTCGCGGGGGATGGGCCTTTCCCATACCCGTGCGTTCCTGGACCAGGGGGCGCGTGTGGTCGCCTTCGACCTGAACGAGGACGCGGGCCGGACGCTGGTCGAGGAGTACGGCGCGGATCATGTCGTCTTCCTGCGCGGCGACGTGCGCACCGCGGCGGACTGGAGCCATGTCGTCCGGGTCGGTGTCGAGCGGTTCGGCACGATCGACGTGCTCGTCAACAACGCCGGCGTATCGCCGCTGCAGCGTCTCGAAAGCGTGACCGAGGCGGACTATCGACGAGTGATCGACATCAATCAGGTCGGGACGTTCCTCGGCATGCAGGCGGTGATCCCGGCCATGCGGGAATCCGGTGGCGGCTCGATCGTGAACATCGCGTCCAGTGCGGCGCTCGTCGGCTTCGCCGACATCTTCCCCTACGTCGCGTCGAAGTGGGCGGTGCGCGGCATGACGAAGGCCGCCGCGCTCGAACTCGTCGGGTACGGCATCCGCGTCAACGCCGTCTGCCCCGGCGACACCGATACGCCCATGATCCGCGAGAACGCCAAGACCCCCTCCGCGTCGATGCCACCGGCCGAGGACCTGCCCTTCGGACGATGGGCGCGTCCCGGGGAGATCTCGGCGGCGGTTGTGTTCCTCGCCTCGGACGAGTCGTCGTACATGAGCGGCACCGAGGTGGTCGTCGACGGAGCCTTCACCGCCCAGTGAACCGACACGACACCGCATCGCCACCGCCAAGGAGCGCCATGGATCGGCTGGACGGGAAGGTCGCCGTCGTGAGCGGCGCGGGCAGCGGCATGGGCGAGGAGCATGCTCGGGCCCTCGTACACGCGGGGGCACGGGTCATCGGGTTCGACATCACCCCCGGTTCCGGACCGGCGCTGGCCGACGAACTCGGGCCGGATCGCTTCCACTGGCTACTGGGAGATGTCACCTCGATCGCCGACTGGCAGCGTGTCGTGGCGGAGTGTGTGGCGGCGTTCGGGCACCCGACCGTGCTCGTCAACAACGCCGGGATCGCACGAGCCAACCGGGTCGAGACGGTGGAGGAGAGCGAGTACCGCCGGGTGATCGACGTGAACCAGGTCGGCCCGTTCCTCGGAATGCGGTCGGTCGTGGCGTCGATGAAGGCGGCCGGTGGAGGATCGATCGTGAGCATCTGCTCGACCTCGGGCCTGGTCGGCTTCACCGACAACTTCGCGTATGTCGCGTCGAAGTGGGCGGTGCGCGGCATGACCAAGGCGGCCGCGCTCGAGCTGGCCGAGCACCGGATCCGGGTCAACGCGGTCTTCCCCGGCGAGACGGACACCCCTCTTCTCCG
>NZ_JACVYG010000236.1:0-527 GCF_014712245.1 Streptomyces sp. 5-10 | reverse complement strand
GGGAGCCGATTGCGATTGTGGGGGTGGGGTGTCGGTATCCGGGTGGGGTGGCCTCGCCGGAGGGGTTGTGGGATTTGGTGGCCGGTGGGGTGGATGCGGTTTCGGGTTTTCCGGTGGATCGTGGTTGGGATCTGGAGGGGTTGTATGACCCGGATCCGGGGCATGCGGGGACGTCGTATGTGCGGGCGGGTGGGTTTTTGCATGATGCGGCGGATTTTGATGCGGAGTTTTTTGGGATGTCGCCGCGTGAGGCGTTGGCGGTGGATCCGCAGCAGCGGTTGTTGTTGGAGGCGTCGTGGGAGGCGATGGAGCGGGCGGGGGTGGATCCGGCTGAGCTGCGTGGGTCGGCTACGGGTGTGTTCATGGGGGTGATGTACAACGACTATGCGTCGAGGTTGGCGGTTCTTCCGGCGGATCTTGAGGGGTATGTGGGGTCGGGGAGTGCTGGGAGTGTGGCGTCGGGGCGTGTGGCGTATGTGTTTGGTCTTGAGGGTCCTGCGGTGACGGTGGATACGGCGTGTTCGTCG
>NZ_JACVYG010000235.1:0-527 GCF_014712245.1 Streptomyces sp. 5-10 | reverse complement strand
TATGTACTTGAACAATTTAATGTATATGCAAACATTATGTTATGGTGGCTAGAAATTAATGTGGATTAAACATAGTATGGTCAGAGAATAGTTTAATGTAGAATCTTAGCTTTGGGAGTTAAGGGTGAGAGTTGAATTCTCTTTTCTCTGAGGTGGCGCTAGGAAGGATTTTAACCTTCGATCTTCGGTTTACAAGACCGGTGCTTTAATGTCTAAGCTACTAGGGCAGTTTCAGTTTAGGGCTTTGTTTTCTAGTAAGCCAGTCAGAGGGAGGGCGATCAGGAATAGGGCAAAATAGNGTCAGAGGGAGGGCGATCAGGAATAGGGCAAAATAGACTGTGGAGGCCACCTGTCCAATTAAGACGAATGGGTGTTCGACTGGCTGGCCTCCAATTCATGTGAGTACTAGTATGTCGGCCACCAGGGTCCAGAATAGGATTTGAGAAAGGGGCCGAAATGTATTTCCTCGTTGCTTAGAGGTGTGAAGCATTGGCACTAATATTAGTACTAGGATAGAGAATAGGAGG
>NZ_JACVYG010000234.1:0-536 GCF_014712245.1 Streptomyces sp. 5-10 | reverse complement strand
CGGCTCGACCGGCACCCCCAAGGGCGTGGTGGTGACCCACCAGAGCCTGGTCAATACGATCGGGTGGGCCGTCGAGACCCTGGGGACGCGAGCCCTCTCCCACGTGATGATGTCCACCTCGGTGAGTTTCGACGTGTCCACCTTCGAACTGTTCGCGCCGCTCGCCTGCGGTGGACGTGTCGAGATCGTGGACGACGCCGTGGCCCTGGTGGGGCGGTTACCCCACCGGCCGGAAGCCAGCCTGGTGAGCGGCGTCCCCTCGGCCCTGGTCCAGGTCGCGAAGGCGGTCGGGCCGCGGGACTTCCCGGGCGTCGTGGTCTGCGCCGGGGAGGCCCTGTCGGGCCCGGCGGCCCGCACCATCGGTGACGCCCTGCCCGGCTGCCGGGTGCTCAACGCCTACGGCCCGACGGAGGCCACGGTCTACGCGACGGCCGGGTGGTACGACGGCGAGACCGAGGGCGCCGCACCGATCGGTGGGCCGATCGCCGGTACACGGGCGTATGTGCTGGATGGTGGGTTGGGTTTGGTGCCGGTGG
>NZ_JACVYG010000233.1:0-549 GCF_014712245.1 Streptomyces sp. 5-10 | reverse complement strand
TGCTAGTTACCACCGCATCATTCACAAGAGACGAGATTCCGGTGACATCTTGAGTGATTGTGTTGTCGATATTGATAATTTCTTTATCAACGCATTCGCGGACTTGGAGAACTTCCAATAGGTTCAATGATGTGCATCTGGAAATAACACTTTTTAGGGTTTCTTGAACCAAGGCGAGTTGGTTCAGTTTAACTCTAGCTTGTATGAATTGCGGAAGTTCTCCACAAGATTGGATTTCTGTTTGGTTCAATGCAGACGTACGAGTGCCCACAGCTGAGACACACGAATCGATACTTTTTCCTGCTGCGTTGGCTTCGGCTACTGCTGTATCTACGACATTGCTCAATTGCACAAGGAGGTCGGCGATGTTCGATGTCTCGATGGCGATATTGTTTTTCACCATTAAAACACTGTTTCCAAACTGCGCATTGCTGAAGGCAAACTTCTTTCCTAATGATCTTTGACGCAAATCTATTATTTGTCTTAATATTGCATAGTTAGGAACATCAAGAGTCAGCGATGCTGCGACCTGTAAAAAGGCCACAACTA
>NZ_JACVYG010000232.1:0-567 GCF_014712245.1 Streptomyces sp. 5-10 | reverse complement strand
CACTCAGGCAGGTCCTGACTTCCCTGGCCCAACTGCATGTCAACGGGGTCACCGTCGACTGGAAACCTGCTCTCGGCGCGGTGGCCACGGACGACAGCACTGCGGCCGACAGTCGCGCACCGATGCTGGACCTGCCCACGTATGCCTTCCAGCGGCAGCGCTACTGGCTTGACGCCCCGCCCGCGGCAACCGATGCCACCGGCTTGGGCCTGGAAGCCCTTGAACACTCCTTCCTCGGAGCGGCAGTCCCCCTTGCGGACCAAGGACATGTCCTCACCGGGCGTATCTCGTTGGAGACCCATCCGTGGTTGGCGGACCACCGGGTCCTGGGGTCGGTGCTGGTGCCATCGGCTGCGGTGGTCGAGTTGGCGCTGACCGCTGCGAACCGTGCGGGATGCGAGGCAATCCAGGAGCTCACTCTCGGGGATCCGTTGTCCCTTCCGGAGCGGGGCGGTGTCCAGCTTCAGGTTGTGGTCGGCGAGGCGGGGCAAGACGGTGTGCGCAGCGTCTATGTGCAATCCCGCCTTGAAGTGGCCGATGCCGTGTGGGTTCGCCATGCCACGGGTT
>NZ_JACVYG010000231.1:0-576 GCF_014712245.1 Streptomyces sp. 5-10 | reverse complement strand
CTGCCGGAGCCCGAGGGCGCGGCCTACGCGTCCCGCGCTTACGAACCCCCGGTCGGTGAGACGGAGACGCTGCTGGCCGAGGTCTGGGCGCGGGCCCTTGGCGTTGAGCAGGTCGGTCGCCATGACAATTTCTTCGAGCTGGGCGGGCATTCACTGCTCGCGGTGACGCTCGTGGAGCGGCTGCGGACGCTCGGGTTCGAGACCGATGTGCGCACACTGTTCGAGGCGCCCACGGTGGCGCAATTCGCAGCCGCATTCGGAACCAGTGCCGCCGTGGTCGAGGTTCCACCGAATTTGATACCAAGCACCCCTACAGAAGACCCAGACGGCGACAGCGGCGAAGTGGAGATCGAGCTGTGAACCTCGAAGAGGTTTTTTCCGAACTTAACGCCAGGTCCATCAAGCTTCGCCGTAATGGGGACAAAATCGTCGTCCGTTCGGATGAGAAAGTCATGGACGCCGAATTAGTGGAATCGCTTCGCAGGCACAAGGAAGCGCTCCTCGAGCACATCGATCTGAGCCCGACAGAATGGTGGAGCCCACCGGCGGTGATTACGCCGGATATGGTGCCGCTGG
>NZ_JACVYG010000230.1:0-581 GCF_014712245.1 Streptomyces sp. 5-10 | reverse complement strand
ACGCCATCATCGAGCAGGCGCCGGAGCCCGAACCGGCCGAGGTCTCCGCGCTTCCGGCGGTTCAGCCGTCCGTGCTGCCGTGGACCGTGTCCGGGAAGAACGCCGACGCGCTGCGGGCGCAGGCCGAGCGGCTGCTCGCCGACCTGGAGCGGCGGCCGGACGTCTCCCCGACCGACCTGGCGTACTCGCTCGCGACCTCCCGTGCCGCGCTGGACCACCGTGCGGTCGTGGTCGGCGGGGACCGCGCGGCGCTGGTCGCGGGTCTGGAGGCGCTGGCGGGCGGCGAGTCGGCCGCGGGGCTGGTCCAGGGGGCGGTGGCGGATGGCAAGGTGGCCTTCCTGTTCACCGGCCAGGGCAGCCAGCGCCTCGGCATGGGCCGTGAGCTGTACGACGCCTACCCGGCGTTCGCGGAGGCGTTCGACGCGGTCTGCGATGAGCTGGACGCGCACCTGATGCGGCCGCTGAAGACCGTGGTGTTCGGGGACGACGCCGAGGTGCTGGACCAGACCGGGTACACCCAGCCCGCGCTGTTCGCCATCGAGGTGGCGCTCTTCCGGCTGGTTTCGGAGGCGTGGGGTCTG
>NZ_JACVYG010000229.1:0-595 GCF_014712245.1 Streptomyces sp. 5-10 | reverse complement strand
GTGGCCGGTGCCGGACTCGCCCGTGGCTACCTCGGCCGCAGGGGTCTGACGGGGCAGCGATTTGTGGCCTGCCCATTCGCCACCACGCCCGGTGAGCGGATGTACCGCACCGGGGATGTGGTGCGGTGGACGGCGGACGGTGTGCTGGAGTTCGTCGGCCGGGCAGATGACCAGGTGAAGGTGCGTGGGTTCCGGATCGAGCCGGGTGAGGTGGAGGCCACCCTGTCCAGGCACGAGCGTGTCGCGCGGGTGGCGGTCGTGGTGCGTGAGGATGCTCCTGGTGATCAGCGGTTGGTGGCTTATGTGGTGCCCGATGAAAGGTCCGCAGCCGGTGACCTCGTGCCGGAGCTGCGGGGATGGGCTGGGCAGCGGTTGCCGGACTACATGGTGCCGTCGGCTGTGGTGGTGCTGGACGGGTTGCCGTTGACGGTGAACGGGAAGCTGGACCGGGCCGCGTTGCCCGCACCCGACTACACCGCCACGGCGAGGGCGGATGCGGCGCGGGGACCGGCCTCGGTGCGTGAGGAGATCCTGTGCGGAATCTTCGCGCACGTGCTGGACGTACCGCGGATCGGCGCGGACGACGATTTCTTCG
>NZ_JACVYG010000228.1:0-595 GCF_014712245.1 Streptomyces sp. 5-10 | reverse complement strand
GTTCAGGAAATTCAAATGTTACTTCCCTTCCAGTTAATTTCTTGTAAACTGATGCAAAGGTGTCAACCTTATGCTCATGTCCTCTGATGGCAGCTCCGTGTCCAGTTGCAGAGATTGAACCACCTCCAGCGGTAACAGCGCCAACACCGTGTCCAACAGCTACACCAAGAGGTGCTCCAACAATAGCGCCATGTCCGACTCCCCAACCGAGTCCGTGACCTACTCCCCAACCAAGTCCGTGTCCTACTCCCCAACCAACTCCGTGTCCTACTCCCCAACCAACACCGTGTCCTACTCCGGGTCCAGCAACAACAGCACCAGCAGCTACTGGGCCAGCAACGACGGCAGGTCCAGCTACGGGACCGGCCACAACGGCAGAACTAGCAACGGGACCAGCAACCACAGCAGCGGGGGCAACTGCGCCATGGGCTACGGCTCCTACACCGACACCCCAGCCGTGTCCGACTGGTCCAATTGGGCCAAGACCGGTTACAACTCCTGCAGGTCCGGCTACTACAGCACCGAATCCATGTCCAGAAGGTGCAGCGTAGGCAGTTACGGCCAAGCAGGCTAGTGCGGCTACGAACAAAGCGTT
>NZ_JACVYG010000227.1:0-630 GCF_014712245.1 Streptomyces sp. 5-10 | reverse complement strand
TGGGCGATGAGGCGGCTGCGCAGGGCCACGAGCCGTGCGCCGTCGTCGAGCGTGAGCACACCGGCTACGCATGCGGCGGCGATCTCACCTTGCGAGTGGCCGATGACGGCCGAGGGCTCGATGCCGAGCGAACGCCACACCTGGGCCAAGGACACCATGACGGCCCAGAGCGCGGGCTGGACCACGTCCACCCGTTCCAGCGCATCGTCCCCGGTCGCCCGCAGCACATCGAGCAGATCCCAGTCGACATGCGGAGCGAGGGCTTGGGCGCACCCGTCGATCGTCTCGGTGAACACGGGTGAGGCGTCGAGNACCGCACCGGACGGTGGCTCGCCCGGGACCACTCCGCTGACCACGTGGGGGGCGGGGTCGCCGGTGGCGATGGCGTCCAGCCCGGACAGGAAGGTGTCCCGGTCGGCGGCCACGACCACCGCGCGGTGCTCCAGCGCGGCCCGGTGCCGTGCCAGCGTCGAGCCGATGTCGGCGAGATGCCGGTCGTTCGTGGCCACGAACGCACGCAACTGCGCTGCCTGCGCCCGTAGCGCGGGTTCGGAGCGTGCCGAGATCACCCACGGCAGCACGCCCTCCGTGGGGGTGGGCGGGGACGTGGTGTCCGCCGTCGGGGCCGCT
>NZ_JACVYG010000023.1:0-140273 GCF_014712245.1 Streptomyces sp. 5-10 | reverse complement strand
GGTCCGCGCCCGCCCCCTCCGCCGCGGCGCCCGCGCCCCAGGCGCCCGCTCCCGCTCCCGCGCCGGCGCGCCCCGAGGCCGCTCCCGCGCCCGCGCCCCAGGCACCCTCGCCCTCCCCCTCGCCTTCCCCCTCGCCCTCGCCCGAGCTGAACGGCAGCGGTCGGACCGCGCGGCCGCTGGCCAAGCCGCCGGTCCGCAAGCTGGCCAAGGACCTGGGCATCGACCTGGAGACGGTCACCCCGAGCGGGGCGGACGGGATCATCACCCGCGAGGACGTCCACGCGGCCGCCGAGGCCGTCCAGGCGGCCCGGGAGACGCCCGTGGCGGCCCCGTCCGCGGCCGTCACGGCCGTCCAGGGCCGGGAGCGCCGGGTGCCCGTGAAGGGCGTGCGGAAGGCCACCGCGCAGGCGATGGTCCACAGCGCCTTCACCGCCCCGCACGTGACCGAGTTCGTGACGGTCGACGTGACCCGCACGATGAAGCTCGTGGCCGACCTCAAGCAGGACCCGGAGCTGGCCGGGCTGCGGGTCAACCCGCTGCTGCTGGTCGCCAAGGCCCTGCTGGTGGCCATCCGGCGCAACCCGGACATCAACGCCACCTGGGACGAGGACAACCAGGAGATCGTCTACAAGGACTACGTCAATCTGGGCATCGCGGCGGCGACACCGCGCGGGCTGATCGTCCCCAACATCAAGGACGCCCACGCCAAGACCCTGCCCGAACTGGCGTCCGCCCTGGGCGAGCTGGTCACCACCGCCCGTGAGGGCAAGACCACCCCGGCCGCGATGTCCGGCGGCACGATCACCATCACCAACGTCGGCGTCTTCGGCATCGACGCGGGCACCCCGATCATCAACCCCGGGGAGTCCGCGATCCTCGCCTTCGGCGCGGTCAAGCTCCAGCCGTGGGTCCACAAGGGCGAGGTCAAGCCGCGCCAGGTCACCACGCTGGCGCTCTCCTTCGACCACCGGCTGGTCGACGGCGAGCTGGGCTCCAAGGTGCTCGCGGACGTTGCGGCCGTCCTGGAGCGCCCCAAGCGGCTCATTACATGGGCCTGATCACGTGGGCTTGACGCAGCCGTAGACACCCTCCCCCGTCCGCATCGCGGACGGGGGATGAGTGCGCATGCATCTTGTATCTATGATGTGCGCATCATGAGTCCCGCCGATACGGCCACCAAGCCGCCCCCTGCCGCCGAACGCGTCTACCACCACGTCAAACAAGCCGTCCTCGACCGCCGCTACGAGGGCGGCACACTGCTGAGCGAGGGCGAACTCGCGGACGCCGTCGGGGTCTCCCGCACCCCCGTCCGGGAGGCGCTGCTGCGCCTGGAGGCCGAGGGGTTGCTCAAGCTCTATCCGAAGAAGGGCGCCCTGGTGCTGCCCGTCTCCTCCCAGGAGATCGCGGACGTGGTCGAGACCCGGCTGCTGGTGGAGCAGCACGCGGTCGCCAAGGTCGTCCCGGCCGGTGGGCAGCTGCTGGCCCGGCTCGAGGAGCTGCTGGAGGAGCAGAGGGTGCACGCCGCGGCCGGGGACCTGGCCGCCTTCGCCGCCGCCGACCGCTGCTTCCACGCGGCGATCGTCCGGGCGGCGGGGAACGCCATCCTGGCGCAGCTGTACGACCAGTTGAGGGACCGCCAGCTGCGGATGGGCGTGGCCACCATGCACGCCGAGCCCGACCGCATCGCCAAGAACATCACCGAGCACACGGAGATCCTCCAGGCCCTGCGCGCCGGGGACGCCGGTTTCGCGTCCGGTCTTGTGCAGCGCCACATCAGCTGGGTGAACAACCTCGCCCGGGGTGAGGTGCGATGACCTCGGCCCAGTTGCCCGGAGATCCACCCGGCGGACGTCGTGCCGTCGCCGTATGGGGCCTGGGCGTCGCCGTCTACTTCGTCGCCATCACCTTTCGCACCAGCCTTGGCGTCGCCGGTATCGACGCCGCCGAGCGCTTCCACATCAACGCCTCGGCGCTGTCGACCTTCTCCATCCTCCAGGTGCTGGTCTACGCCGGGATGCAGATACCGGTCGGGCTCATGGTCGACCGTCTCGGCACCCGTAAGGTGCTCATGCTCGGCGTGGTGCTCTTCACCCTGGGGCAGTTCGGCTTCGCGCTCTCCCACTCGTACGCGATGGCGCTGGCCTCCCGGGCGCTGCTCGGCTGCGGTGACGCGATGACCTTCATCAGCGTGCTGCGGCTCGGCTCCCGCTGGTTCCCGGCCCGCCGGGGGCCGATGATCGCCCAGGTCGCCGCGCTCTTCGGCATGGCGGGCAACCTGGTCTCCACGCTGGTGATCGCCCGGGCGCTGCACGGTGCCGGATGGACCACGACCTTCGCGGGCAGCGCGCTGGGCGGGGTGGCCGTCTTCGTCCTGGTGCTGTTCTTCCTCAAGGACCACCCGAAGGGCTTCGAGCCCGCGCCCGCCTCCCATATGGGCGCCGACTACGTCCGCCGGCAGATCGCGGACGCCTGGCGCGAGCCCGGCACCCGGCTGGGCATGTGGGTGCACTTCACCACCCAGTTCCCGGCGATGGTCTTCCTGCTGCTGTGGGGGATGCCGTTCCTGGTCGAGGCC
Source organism: Streptomyces sp. 5-10 (assembly GCF_014712245.1). NCBI lineage: Bacteria > Bacillati > Actinomycetota > Actinomycetes > Kitasatosporales > Streptomycetaceae > Streptomyces > Streptomyces sp. 5-10. The sequence continues at coordinate 137,698 of NZ_JACVYG010000023.1, read as the reverse complement.
GAGGGGCTGTCCCGGGCGACCGCGGGCCAGCTGCTGACCCTGGTGGTGCTGTCCAACATGGCGGTCGGCCTGGTCTACGGGCAGGTCATCGCCCGGCACCACGCCGCCCGCGCCCCGCTGGCCCTCGGCACGGTCGCCGCCACCGCGCTGCTGTGGGGCACCGTGCTGCTCTGGCCGTCCGCCCACGCGCCCATGTGGCTGCTGATCGTCCTCTGCGTCGTGCTCGGCGCCTGCGGGCCCGCGTCGATGATCGGCTTCGACTTCGCCCGGCCCGCCAATCCGCCCGAGCGGATCGGCACCGCCTCGGGCATCGTCAACATGGGCGGCTTCACGGCCTCGATGACCACTCTGCTGGCCGTCGGCGTTCTGCTGGACCTGAGCGGCGAGAACTTCCGGATCGCGTTCGCCTCGGTGTTCGTGCTCCAGGCGCTCGGCATCACCCAGATCCTGCGGCTGCGCGGACGGGCGCACCGCCGCGAGCGCGAGCGCGTGGTCGCGAGCCGCGTCGAGGCGGTGCACGTACCGGCGTGACGCCGTGGCCCTCCGGTCCCCGGAGCGCTACGGCGTGACCACGAAGTGCTGGAGGATCGCGTCCGCCAACTGCTGGTCGCCCTCGATCTTCAGCCGCCCCGGAACCGCCTCGGGCCGCACCCGCCCACAGGCCAGCCGGACGTAGGTCTCCCAGTCCACGGTGAGGGTGACCGTCGGCCCCAGCGAGACGCTGCCGTCGATGGTGCCTCGGCCGTCCGCGTCCACCCGGACCGTCCGCATGAACTCCATCGGGCCGTGCACATCGAAGACGACGGCCGACTGGGGCGCCGCGCCCGCGTCCTTGGCGACCACCTTCGGCAGCGCCGACAGCAGCAGGTCACGGGTGATCGAGGCGCCCGGCGAGTCGAGGTTGCCCGGCTTGTTCAGGGCCCGGCGCAGATCCTGTTCGTGCACCCAGACGTCGAAGGCCCGCCGCGTCAGGGCCTCCCCCAGCGTCACCTCGGTGCCCCCGGGCCAGCGCACCATGGCGTCCGGCTCGCGCTTCTCGTTCCGCAGCTGGCGGCCCCGCCGGATGACGGTGTACTCCAACTCGGAGGTCATCTCGGGCGCGGTGTGGCAGCGCCGGACGTCGACCTGGACCTCCATGTACCGCGACAGCTCGTTGGTGACGTGGTAGAGGTCGCGCGGCAGGGTGTGGATGGGGCGGGGATCGCCGAGCATCTCGCATTCGAGTCCGATCACATGCGAGACGACGTCCCGAACCGACCATCCCGGGCACTCGGTGGCGCGGTTCCACTCGCTCTCCGCTAGCGGGTTGACCAACTCCGATATCGCGTCGATGGAGTGGGTCCAGGCGTCGATGGAGGTCTGAAGGCTGGGATGGACGGTCACGGGACCCCTCGGGCGGTTGGTGCGCGGGCTGGGTGCTGGTGTGTGCGTTCAAGTTACGCTGCCCACGAGCGCACGGGCAGTGCTTTCCGGTCTGATCGTAGGCCCGGATCGGCGGCTCGCGGCCTGCCCGCGATGGTAGTCTGCGCCCGCCCCGGCCTTATCTCCGGACAGACCGGTACGCACCGGTCGAAATCCGCCAGGGGGCGGGGGAATGGCACGACCGGGACTGCTGTTTCATGGGGACATGGCTTCACGTGCACGCGTCCGCGCCCCCGAGCTGATCGGCCGGGGCGGCTGGCTCAACACCGGCGGTACCGACCTCACCCTCACCGACCTGCGAGGACGCATCGTCATCCTCGACTTCTGGACGTTCTGCTGTGTGAACTGCCTGCATGTCCTGGACGAGCTGCGCGAGCTGGAGGAGAAGCACCGCGACACCGTGGTGATCGTCGGGGTGCACTCGCCCAAGTTCGTCCACGAGGCCGAGCACCAGGCGGTCGTGGACGCGGTCGAGCGCTACGAGGTGCACCACCCGGTCCTCGACGACCCCGAGCTGGCCACCTGGAAGCAGTACGCCGTACGGGCCTGGCCGACGCTGGTCGTGATCGACCCCGAGGGGTACGTGGTCGCCCAGCACGCGGGCGAGGGGCATGCGCATGCGCTCGAGACGCTGGTGGCCGAGCTGGAGGCCGAGCACGGCGCCAAGGGCACGCTGCGGCGCGGCGACGGTCCGTACGTGCCGCCGGAGCCGGTTGCCACCGAGCTGCGCTTCCCCGGTAAGGCGCTGCCGCTGCCCGGCGGCACCTTCCTCGTCTCGGACACCACTCGCCATCAGCTGGTGGAACTCGCGGCGGACGGCGAGAGCGTGGTGCGACGGATCGGCGCGGGCGAACGCGGCCTTACCGATGGCACGAGCGAGCGGGCGCGCTTCAGCGAGCCCCAGGGGCTCGCCCTGCTCCCCGACGGCACCGTGGCCGTCGCCGACACCGTGAACCACGCGCTGCGCCGCTACGACCCGGCCACCGGTGAGGTCACCACGCTCGCCGGGACCGGCCGCCAGTGGTGGCAGGGGTCGCCCACCGAGGGGCCCGCCCGCGAGGTCGACCTGTCCTCCCCCTGGGACGTGGCCTGGTTCGCCGGCCGGCTGTGGATCGCCATGGCGGGCGTCCACCAGCTGTGGACCTACGACCCGGAGGCCGGGACCGTACGGGCCGCGGCCGGGACCACCAACGAGGGCCTGGTCGACGGCCCCGCCGAGGAGGCGTGGTTCGCCCAGCCCTCCGGGCTCGCCGCCACCGGGGACCGGCTGTGGGTCGCGGACTCCGAGACCTCCGCGGTGCGCTACGTCGAGCGCGACGGTAAGGGCTTCACGGTCCGTACGGCCGTCGGCACCGGGCTCTTCGACTTCGGCCACCGGGACGGCGCCGCCGATCAGGCGCTGCTCCAGCATCCGCTGGGCGTCACCGCGCTGCCCGACGGCTCGGTGGCGATCTCGGACACCTACAACCACGCGCTGCGCCGCTACGACCCGGCCACCGGCGAGGTCTCCACGCTCGCCACGGATCTGCGCGAGCCCTCCGGCGCGGTCCTGGCCGACGGGGACATCGTCGTGGTGGAGTCCGCCCGGCACCGGCTGACCCGGCTGCGGCTGCCGGAGGAGGCCGTACGGGTCGAGGCGGTGGCCCACCGCACCCAGCGCGCCGCGACCGACATCGCCCCGGGGACGCTCCGGCTGGACGTGGTCTTCCAGGCGCCCGAGGGGCAGAAGCTGGACACCCGCTACGGCCCCTCCACCCGGCTGCTGGTCAGCTCCACGCCGCCGGAGCTGCTGGCCGGGGGCGACGGCGCGGGGACGGATCTGAGCCGTGAGCTCGTCCTTACGGAGGGCGTGACCGAGGGCGTGCTGCACGTCTCGGCGATGGCCGCCTCTTGTGACGATGACCCTGCGAACGAGTACCCGGCCTGCCATGTGCACCAGCAGGACTGGGGCGTCCCGGTGCGGATCGCCGAGGGCGGCGCGACCCGGCTGCCGCTGGTGCTGGCCGGGATGGACGACTGAGACCCGACGCGCCGCGACTGCCCGGCCGATGTCCTGACCGGCGGTCAGTCGGGGCAGTTGGGCAGCGTGGAGTACTGCACCTGGTCCTGGCGGATCCGGATGCCCGGCACCCACATCCGCTTGCCGTCCTTGGCGACGCGGAACCACATGCTGCTGTGCCCGCCCGCCTCGTCGGTCACCGTGACGCCGTTGGCGATGCGGCAGTCGGCGCGCAGCGCATCGCCGTGCCAGGCCCGGCCCACGATGTTGGACGGGCGGTAGGCCTGGTACGGATCCTCGGCCAGGCCCAGGGAGCACTCGCGGACGCGCTTGTGCTGGCAGGTCTTCTCGGCGTTGTAGACGGTGATCCGGGCGTTGCCCAGGGGTGAGGAGCCCGCCGCGCCGCCCGGGGAGGAGTCGTCGTCGGACGACCGTAAGGCGATCACGCCGGCCGTGGCCCCGCCGATGACGGCGACCGTGCCCACCGCCGCGAGCGCCAGCCGCAGTCGGCGCCGGGACGGCCGGTCCTCCGAGGACCCCTCCCGGGCCTCCTCCTGGGCCCCCTCCGGGGCCGGTGAGGCGGCGCCGGACGCCATCGGCCCGTCGGCGGCCGCGATGGCGGCCTCGGCCTCGGTGGCCCGGTGCAGCAGGGTCACCAGCTCGGGCAGCCGGTCCTCGGCGGTGAAGGAGAGCTTGCCCCACTGGACCAGGAGCCGCTCGTCGGGCAGGCTCTGGCCGCGCAGATAGCGGGAGAGGGACGACCGGCTCGCGGGCAGCCGCCCCTCCAGTTCCTTCAGACTGAGACCCAGTTCGCCGTGCATCCGGCGCAGTGCGGTCACGAATTCCCGTACCGGGCCGGAGAGTTCCTCGGGGAGCGGGGCGAGTGGCTTTCGTCGTGGGTTCTCTGGGCGATTCGGATGCGCTGGCACGTACACCATTGCAGCACGGGGATCATGAACATGCCGAACGACACGTCCACACCCCCGAGGTGGACGTGCCGCTCGTCACCGGAACCGGATCGCCGAACGCGTCAGTCCGTGAACTTCAGCGGCCGGTAGGGCTTGTACTCGCTGCCCGGCTCCAGTCCATAGCGACGGGTCGCGTGATCCGTCCCGAAGTCGCCGCGCTGCTCGTAGGAGGTGTACGAGGTGTGGGCGGCGTCGTTCCACTTCTCGAACATCACGACGTGGCGGGTGTTGTTGTTCCCCGAGGCGTCGATCAGCAGGTCCCCGGGCCGGAGGTCGTTGAGGGCGATCGGCTTGGTGACGCTGGAGCCGGTGAGGCCCACGGTGTTGGTGCCGGGCGCCTGGAGGCCCAGCGCCATGGAGACGTAGCCCGAGCAGTCCTGGCGGTAGCCGTCCTTCCAGACCTTGGCCTGGCTGTAGGGCACCCGGCCGCCGTCGTTGGCGGTCAGCCAGGTGGCGGCCCGCTGGAGCGCCTCGGCGCGGCTGCCGCCGGGCTGCGGCGGCCGCGGCGGCTCACCGCCGCCGTTCTGCACCGGGACGCCGGGGAGCGAGTCCTGCGGGATGTCCACCGCGACGACGGTCACGAAGCCGTTGACCGGTCCGGTGATGTGGGCCATGTAGGTCGAGCAGGCCCCGTCCTCGCAGACCTTCTTGCCGGTGTCGACCTGGTAGTCGGCGGTGATGCGGTCCTGGCCCGGGGCGTTCTTGTTGAGCATGCCCACGGACGGGGAGCTGGTGTCGGCGGTCTGGTGGACCACCCAGCGGGTGCCCCAGGTGGGGAAGTCGGCGGTGGCCGCGGCCTTGGTGCCGAACTCGCCCGTGGTCGTCTTCAGCTTGAGCGCGGCGCCCCCGCCCTTGTCCGCGCTCTTGGCCGAGGTGTCGCGGCTCGTCGCGCCCTTCTCGGCGACCTTCCCGGCCTTCTCCGCCTTGTTGGTGTCATGGCCCGCGGTGCCGTCCCCGCTCGAGCAGCCCACGAGCCCGGTGGCGCCGATGCCCGCCGCGGCGATCGCGGGGAGCACCTTGCGCAGGAGGGTCCGCCGGTCGCGGCCGATGGAGTGCGTCATGCCTGGATTCCCCCTAGGTGAGCGTGGCGGCGGGATGTCGGCCCCGCTCGGTCCGGGCCGCGGCGGCCGTCCGCCGCGGCGACGGGAACCACTCTGGGCCGCGCGGCGGGGTGTTCCGGGGGCCGAGCCGTGCTTTGGGACGTCCCATCCCGGCCCACCCCTGACGACCTGCCAAAACGCCCACGGAGACGGCCAGGTGCGGGACGGGGAAGGCCGCGCCGTGGGACATGACGAGACGGCCCCCGCCGGAGCGGGGGCCGTCCGGGGCAGGTAGCCGGGGGGAGGCGGCTACCTGTCCGGCTGGGTGGCTCGGAGTCGAGCGGTCACCGGAGCGGAAGGTTGGGGGGCGGTCATCCGATGGGGGCGGTCACGGGATGGGGGCACCGGATGGGGGCGGTCACCAGAGCAGGGCGTCGGAGGCGTCGCTCTGCCAGTAGCCGACCTCCGCCCCGCGGCCGACCTCCACCGAGTCGCCGGGGAGGTCGACGGAGCGGCGGGCGTCCTCGCCGGGGAGGGAGACGGTCAGCCCGGTGGCCTCGACGCCGTCGGCCGGGTCGTCCGCCGCGGAGGTGGTCAGTCCCGCGTAGCCGCTCTCCCCGGGGGCCAGCGTGACGACCGTCTGGGGCCGGGTGCCCACGGCCTCCGGCACGGCCGTTCTCGCCTCGTCGAACCGCACCGCGGGGAAGCCGGTGAGACGGCAGGGCGCGCCGGACTGGTTGGTGATCTCCAGCAGGAGGTGGCCGGCCGGGCGGGGGACGGAGGTGACGCCCACCGACATCGTGTCGAGACGGCAGACCCCGGCCTCCCCCTCGACGCCGCTGTCGGCCCGCAGACCGCCCTGGGCCCCGGCGTCGGCCCCGCCGCCCGCCACGGCGTCCCGCGCGGCCCGCTGGGCGCCGTCCTGGAGGCCGTCCTCGTGGGCGGCGGGGACGGCCGGGGCGATGCTCTCCGCCGCGCCGGCCGTCCGCACGCCCGACGCGTCGGCGGTGCCGCACGCCGCGAGGGTGATGCCCGCGGCGACGACCGTCAGTCCGGCCGCGACCGAGCGCAGGGTGCCGGTGCGGTGGGCGAGGCGAGCGGTGGTGAGCGGCATGGCGGGTCTCCCCTCAGCGGGCGTTCGGGCGTTTTCCGGTACGGCTCAAGCCTGTCCGGACCCGCTGCCGTTCGGCTGGTGAACCGCTGCCGCCCGCTAACGCCTCGCTAACGCCCCGCTGTTCGCCCTCGTCAGGACCGGTGCCGCCGTCGGCCACCGCCTCCGCCGGACGGGCCGGGAGGCGCGGACCGGGGCAACCGTCGCCGTTGACGTCATCCGGTGGTCGGCTGCCCTCGCCGTGGGGGCGGGCCCGGTCGCGGTGGGGTGGCGGTGGAGCCCTCGGGGCCCCGGGCGCCGCCGCCGTCGGGCCGCCCNCGGGGCCCCGGGCGCCGCCGCCGTCGGGCCGCCCCCGCCACCGCCTGGGAGGCGCCCCTGCTCGCGGCCGGGCGCCCCTGCGACGCCGGACCTCAGCCCCTCCGAAGACGCCGGACCCTGGGCCCCGGTGAGGGCAGCCCCCAGGCCCTTGGTGACGGCGGCCCTCAGGCCCCTGGTGACGGTCCGCCAGCGGCTCCGCCGGGCGTCTCGCCCGGAGTGTCGCCGCGGTCGCTGCCGTCGCCCTCGTCAGGGCCTGTGCCGCCGTCGGCTACCGCGGCGACGGCGAGGTGGGGACGGCCCAGCCGTCTGTCAGGCTCCGCCCTGTCAGGACCTGTCGTCCGCCAGGACCTGCGCCAGGGCCTGTCGTCCGCCAGGGCCTCACGTCACAGGGGAGCCCTTCGCCCCCGGCGCCTGGCACGGCCGCCCGCCGCGCTTCGCGCGTCGCCCACCAGGGCGTCGCCCACCGCCTGGGAGGCGCCCCTGCTCGCGGCCGGGCGCCCCCTCCACGACGGGACGACGGCCCCTACGCCCCCTGCGACGGCCCGCCAGGGGCGCCGGCGCCTCCGCCGGATGCCTCGCCCGGGGAGCCGCGGTCGCTGCCGTCGCCCTGGGCGAAGAGCTTCACCAGGTCGCTCATCACGTAGCGGTTGGTGGCCTCCTCGTCCAGCAGGTGCATCTCCGCCAGCCGCTCCAGGGAGTCCTGGATCAGCTCGGGGTCCGCGCCCGACAGCGCGGCCGCCTCGGCGGTGTTGACCTCCCGCGCGAAACCGGCGCCCAGGGCCCGCAGCAGCTGTGCGTCGTCCGCCGAGAGCCGGGCCACCGAGTTGCGCAGCGCGGCGGCCACTCCGGTGTCCTCCGCCGACAGCAGCGCGAGCCGGCGGCGCTCGTCGCGCAGCGCGGTGGCCAGCCGGGCCAGCCGCCAGCGGGGCCGGGCCATCAGCTGGGCGGAGGCGGCGCGCAGCGCCAGCGGCAGCCCGTCGCACAGGGCCACCAGCTCCCGCGCGGCCTCCGGGTCCTCGGCGACCCGCGCGGGCCCCAGCAGCGCGCCCAGCAGGCCCACCCCGTCCTCGGGGCCGAGGGCGTGCAGCCGCACCGGGCGGGCGGCGTCGGTGGCGATCAGCCCGTCCAGCCTGCTGCGGCTGGTGACCAGCGTGGCGCAGTGGGGTCCGCCGGGCAGCAGCGGGCGCACCTGGGCGGAGCTGCCCGCGTTGTCCAGCACCACCAGCAGCCTGCGGCGGGCGGCCAGCGAGCGGTACAGCGCGGCCGCGGCCTCGGGCGAGGTGGGGATCTGCTCGGCCGGGGTGCCGAGGGCCAGCAGGAACTCCCGCAGCACCTCGGCGGGCAGCACCGCCTCGCCGCCGCTGAAGCCCCGCAGGTCCGCGAAGAGCCGTCCGTCGGGGAAGGCGGCGGCGTGGACATGGCCCCAGTGGACCGCCAGACCGGTCTTGCCGACCCCGGCCGGCCCGGTGAGCAGCGCGATACCGCCTGCCTGGGGGTAGCCGCCGGGACCGCCTGCGGCGCCGCCCTGGGCCGGTTCGGCGGTGCCCAGGGTCAGCCGGGTCAGCTCGGCCAGCTCCGCGCCCCGGCCGTGGAAGCCCGCCGGGGGCCGGGGGAGCAGCTCGGGCACGGGCGCGGGGGCCGCGGCGGCCGCGGACAGCGGATGCTGCGGGGTGGCCGCCGCCTGTGCGCCCTGCTGCCCCGCGGCGCCCGGCTGCCCGGCGGCCTCGGCGCCGCCCCGCGGCCCGTCCGCCGCGGGGGCCGCCCGCAGGATCTCCTGGTACGCGGCGCTCAGCCGCTGGCCCGGATCGACCCCCAGGTCGTCGTCGAGCAGCTGCCGGGTGCGGTGGAACCAGGCGATCGCGTCGGACTGCCGCCCGGAGCGGTACAGCGCCAGCATCAGGGCGGCGATCAACCCCTCGCGCAGCGGGTTGGCGACGGCGGCGGGGTGCAGGGCGCGCACCGCCTGCTCATGCTCGCCCAGGCCCTCGTGGGCCCGCGCCAGGGCCTCCACGGCGCTCAGCCGCCGCTCCTCCAGGGCGTGCGCGGCCGCCGCGAACGGCGGGCTGGCCACGGTCCCGGTGAGCGCCGGGCCGCGCCACAGGCCGAGCGCCTGCCGGAGCAGCTGGACGGCCTCGCCGGGGGCGGACTCCGGGCTGGCCTGGGCGGTCAGCTGGTCGAAGCGCTGGGTGTCGATCAGGGATTCGGGGATGCGCAGCAGATAGGCGGAGCTGTGGGTGGTCAGCTCGACGCCGTGGTCCTCGGCGCCGCCCTCGGCCAGGGCCGCGCGGAGCCGCGAGACATGGCCCTGGATGACGGTCCGTGCGTGGGCGGGCGGCTCGTCCTCCCACAGGCTGGATATCAACTGCTCCACGGACACCGTCGCGTTGGGCCGCAGCAGCAGCATCGCCAGCACGCTGCGCCGTTTGGCGGGCCCCAGCGGAAGCTCGACGGGCGCTGCTTGCGGCCCCGCGGTGACGGTCACCGGGCCCAGCAGGGAGAAGTCCAACTCAAGCCCCCAGAAAGGCGTGCAGTGCCTTGGCCAGCAGCCGCGGGTCCTGCGCTCCGCACAGCTCCCGGGCCGAGTGCATGGACAGGATCGCGATGCCGATGTCGACGGTGGCGATGCCGTGCCGGGCGGCGGTGATCGGGCCGATCGTGGTGCCGCACGGCATGGAGTTGTGGGAGACGAAGCTCTGCCAGGGGACGCCGGCGCGCTCGCAGGCGGCGGCGAAGACGGCTCTCCCGGCGCCGTCGGTGGCGTATCTCTGGTTGACGTTCACCTTCAGGATCGGGCCGCCGTTGGGCCGCGGGTGGTGGCCCGGCTCATGGCGCTCGGCGTAGTTGGGGTGGACGGCGTGGCCGGTGTCGGAGGACAGACAGACGGTGCCCGCGAAGGCGCGCGCCCGCTCCTCGTACGCCCCGCCGCGGGCGAAGACCGAGCGCTCCAGCACCGTGCCGAGCAGCGGGCCGTCGGCGCCGGTGTCGGACTGGCTGCCGTTCTCCTCGTGGTCGAAGGCGGCCAGCACGGGGATGTACGGCGGCTCCTGCTGGGCGGCGGCGATGAGCGCGGCCGTACCGGCGTGCACGGAGACAAGGTTGTCCATCCGGGGCCCGGCGACCAGCTCGCGGTCCCGGCCGAGGTAGGCGGGCGGCTCGACGCTGTGGGTCATCAGGTCCCAGCCGGCGATCTCCTCGGCCGCGACCCCGGTCTCCTCGGCGACGAAGCGCATCAGGTCGCCCTCCTCGACGCCGCCGAGTCCCCAGACGGGCGTCATATGGCGCTGCTTGTCGAGCTTCAGGCCCTCGGTGTTGACCGATCTGTCGAGGTGCACGGCGAGCTGGGGCACCCGCATCAACGGCCGGTCGACGGTGACGAGATGGTGGGAGCCGTCCCTGAGGGTGATCCGGCCGGAGAGCCCGAGGTCGCGGTCGAGCCAGGTGTTGAGCAGCGCCCCGCCGTAGATCTCGACGGCGATCTGCCGCCAGCCGTGCGCACCGGTGTCGGGAATGGGCTTCACGCGCAAATTGGGAGAGTCGGTGTGAGCGCCCACAATCCGGTACGGAGTGGCGGGGCCCGCCCCCTCGGGGACGTACCAGGCGATGATCGCGCCACCGCGCAGCACGAACCGCCCACCGGCCGCCCCGTCCCAGGGGGCGGTCTCCTCGATCCGGCGGAACCCGGCCTTCTCCAGCCGCTCCGCGGCGCTCGCCACGGCGTGGTACGGCGAGGGGCTGGCGCGGAGGAAGGACATCAGGTCATCGGTGTGGCCGCGGTCGATGCCGGGTTGTGCGCTCATGTGCTCAGCATAGATTCGCCGGGGGGCGGCTCGCCCTGGTGCGGGACCGGCATCCATCCGTGGGGCCACGTTGATCCAATCTGATGAAAGGACGTCAGCTAAGGCGAGAAGTCGGGCGAATCGGTCGATATTCCCCGTGACTGAGCAACGTCGCGCTGAGTCGCAACTCGAGGGGATACCGGATGCGCGTTCTTCGACACCTGCTTGTCGTCCTGGGGTCGCTGCTGCTGCTGTGCGCCGGCGGACCGGCCATGGCCAAGCCCGTCACGGACTTCACCGCGGGGCCGGCCCCCGTGGCCTCCCCGGAGCCCGCGGCGGCGCCCTCACCCGGCCCGCGGCCGGTGGACGGCGGGGACGGCGAGGGCAAGGGTCACCCTCCCTGTCCCACCACGGACCGCATCGGGGGGACCAACACCGCACCGAATCCTCCGCTCGACCGCTACTACAAGGGCGACTGGCGGCTCGGACCCGCTCAGCTCCCCCGCTACGGCGCGATCGGGCAGATGCTCGAAGGCTATGAACGACTCGACAACTTCTCCACCGCCTCCTCGTTCCTCAACTGTTATTGGAACGAGCAGACGAACGGCTGGTGGTACCCGTACCCCGACGGCTGGGTCCTGCTCAACGGGTCGCCCCTGCACACCACGGTCCGGCTGAAGGCCGGTCAGAAGGTCGATTTGTTCGGAAGCGGTTTCGGCCACTTCCTCGCCCCGGCGGGCACGCCCTACGCGGAGCGCGCGCTGCCGCCCAGCAACCTCAACACCCTCGACCCGGCGTATCCGTACGGCTATCACCTCTATGAGGTCACCGAACCCTTCCTGGTCGAGGGCGGTCCCATCCGGCCCTGGTTCGGCCAACCCGGTTTCGGACTGCAGTATCTGACCGGTCCTTCGATCCCCCAACTCGTCGCGGCCGGTAATCTCCGCCCGCTCAACTGAGGGCGGATCCTGGACCGGTGGACAGAACGGAACTCGTCCGGACCCTCCGCGACGAGCAGGTGCCGGACGCGCTGTACGACATCCCGGGCGTGCAGGACATCCCGGTGCAGCCGGACGCGTACTACTACCTGCGGCCCGCTCCGGACGGCGGCTGGGAGACCGGCCTCAGGGAGCGGTCCCTGGACCGGGACACCAGCCGGTTCGCCACGGAGGACGAGGCGTGCCGGGACCTGCTGGAGAAGCTGAGGGCCCGCCCGCGCCCGCCGGAGGGCGGCGGCGAGTCGATCGACGAGCTCCTCGCACAGGGCGAGGAGCTCAGGCGGTGGGCCCGCGAGGAGGTCGAACGGGCGCTGCGGGAGCGGCGGTCCGAGGACGAGAGCGGTGACGAGGACGACGAGCGGTGACGAGGACGAGCGATGACGACGTGAGCGCGCACAGCCCAGGGGGCCGGCCGCCCCGCTGGAGGATGGGACGGCCGGCCCCCTGGACGCTGTGAGCGAAGCCCTCCCCTTCCCCGCCCCGCGGCTCCGCCCCTGGACTCCGGGGTCTGGGGCGGAGCCCCAGTTGTGGGAAGGGGCGGGGAGGGGACCAGCCCGCCGCAGGCGTCACGATCCGTGGGTACCTCTTGGAACGCGGCTCAGAACGCGGCCTCGTCCAGGTCCATCAGCCCCTTGTCGACCGACTCGGCCAGCGAACGCTGCACCGAGACGCCCGGCAGCACCTCGTGGGCGAAGAACTTCGCGACGGCGATCTTGCCCTCGTAGAAGGAGCGGTCCTTGGTCGAGGCGGTGCTCAGCTTCTCGGCGGCCACGGCCGCGCCCTTGAGCAGCAGATAGCCGATGATCACGTCACCGGAGGCCAGCAGCAGCCGGGTCGAGTTGAGACCGACCTTGTAGATCGAGCTGACGTCCTGCTCGGTGGCGGCCAGGTCGGTGAGCATCGCGCCGACGATCGCCTCCAGGTCCACCGCGGCCTGGGCCAGCTGGTCGCGGGCGGCCTCCAGGTCCTCGCCCCCGGCGGCCTCGGCCAGGAACTTCTTGATCTCCTCCGAGACGGCGGTCAGCGCCTGCCCCTGGTCCCGGACGATCTTGCGGAAGAAGTAGTCCTGGCCCTGGATGGCGGTGGTGCCCTCGTACAGGGTGTCGATCTTGGCGTCCCGGATGTACTGCTCCAGCGGGTACTCCTGGAGGTAGCCGGAGCCGCCGATGGTCTGCAGGGACTGCGCCAGCTGCTCGTACGCCTTCTCCGAGCCGTAGCCCTTGACGATGGGCAGCAGCAGGTCGTTGAGGCGGTTGACGGCCGAGGCGTCCTCGCCCGCGGCCTCCTTGATCAGGATCTCGTCCTGGACCGAGGCGGTGTAGAGCACCAGCGCGCGCAGACCCTCCGCGTACGCCTTCTGCGTCATCAGTGAGCGGCGCACATCCGGGTGGTGGGTGATGGTCACCCGCGGCGCGGTCTTGTCGGTGAAGGCCGCCAGGTCCGGGCCCTGCACCCGCTCCTTGGCGTACTCCAGCGCGTTGAGGTAGCCGGTGGAGAGGGTGGCCATGGCCTTGGTGCCGACCATCATCCGGGCGAACTCGATGATCTTGAACATCTGGCGGATGCCGTCGTGCTTCTCGCCCAGCAGCCAGCCCTTGGCCGGGTGGTCGGCGCCGAAGGTCATCTCGCAGGTGTTGGAGACCCGCAGACCCATCTTGTGCTCGACGTTGGTGGCGTACACGCCGTTGCGCGCCCCCAGCTCGCCGGTCTCCCAGTCGAAGTCGTACTTGGGGACGATGAACAGCGACAGGCCCTTGGTGCCGGGCCCCGCGCCCTCGGGGCGGGCCAGCACGAAGTGGATGATGTTGTCCGAGAGGTCGTGTTCACCGGAGGTGATGAACCGCTTCACACCCTCGATGTGCCAGCTGCCGTCCTCCTGCTGGGTGGCCTTGGTGCGGCCCGCGCCGACGTCGGAGCCGGCGTCCGGCTCGGTCAGCACCATGGTGGAGCCCCACTGCTTGTCCACCATCAGCCGGGCGATCTTCAGCTGCTCCTCGGTGCCCTCGTCATGGAGCACCCCCGCGAAGGACGGGCCCGAGGCGTACATCCAGATCGGGGCGTTCGAGCCCAGGATGGTCTCGGCCGAGCCCCACAGCAGCGAGCGGGGGCAGACGGTGCCGCCGAGCGACTCCGGGACGCCCAGCCGCCACCACTCGGCCTCCATGTAGGCCCGGTAGCTCTTCTTGAACGACTCGGGGAGCGGCGCCGTGTGGGTCTTGGGGTCGTAGACGGGCGGGTTCCGGTCGGAGTCGGCGTAGCTTTCGGCCAGCTCTTGCTCGGAGAGCCGGGATATCTCGGCGAGCACGCTCTTGGCGGTGTCGACGTCCATCTCCGTGAACGGGCCGGTGCCGTACACCGTGTCGCGCCCGAGCACCTCGAAGAGGTTGAACTCGATGTCGCGGAGATTCGACTTGTAGTGCCCCATGGCGACGGCTCCGTAAGGATCGGGAGGCCAGGACCTCTGCGTTGACGCGTATCGGATCAGCTGTCGCCATGATGCTACCCGTGGGTAATAAAGGGCAACCCTCAACCGGGTAACTGTGACTCAGTACGCTTCTGGGCATGTACGGCTACGACCAGAACGCGAGCGCAGGGCAGGGCTACGCCGCCCCGCCACCTCCGCCGCAACAGCAGCCGCATGCGTCACATCACGCGGCGGGTGCGGGGTACGGCCAGCAGCCGCTCTACCCGGAGCCCTCGCCGCCGTCGCTCGCCGACGCGGTGCGGGCCTTCACCACCGGATCGATGTCGGCCGAGGACTTCCAGCAGATCTTCGCCGGCTCGAAGGTCTACTGCCCGCGCGGTGACAATCCCGGCTTCCTGGCGCTGCACAACACCCAGCAGCCGGTGATCCCCATGTTCACCTCGCTCAAGGAGTTGCGGAGGTACGCGGGCAAGGAGTCCAAGTACTTCGTGATCACCGGCGCCGAGGTGATCGACCTGCTGCCCACCGGCTATGGCTTCGTCCTCGACATGGAGGGCGAGCACCGGATCGTCTTCGACGCGAAGGCGGTGGAGCAGATGGTCGACTTCGCCATGCGTCGTATGTACGGCTAGATCGGCATACGTCCGGATATCGCCGGTTGCCTCAACGGGCGCTCGGGTGGAAATAAAGGCCCTCTTGCGAGTCGTTCACCGTTCAATTAAGTTGAATGGTGAACGACCGAGGAGGCCGTCATGCCCGCAGTGACCGTAGAGAACCCGCTGACCCTGCCGCGCGTCGCGGCACCCGCCGAGGCACGACAGCGCCCCGTGCTCGCCGTCACGACCGCTCCCGGCGGTCTCGAGGGCGAGGGCTTCCCGGTGCGCCGGGCCTTCGCCGGTATCGACTACAAGCACCTCGACCCGTTCATCATGATGGACCAGATGGGCGAGGTGGAGTACGCGCCGGGCGAGCCCAAGGGCACCCCCTGGCATCCCCACCGCGGCTTCGAGACCGTCACCTACATCATCGACGGCGTCTTCGACCACCAGGACTCGCAGGGCGGTGGCGGCACGATCACCAACGGTGACACCCAGTGGATGACGGCCGGCTCCGGCCTCCTCCACATAGAGGCCCCGCCGGAGTCCCTGGTCATCTCGGGCGGCCTCTTCCACGGCCTCCAGCTGTGGGTGAACCTGCCGAAGAAGGACAAGATGATGCCCCCGCGCTACCAGGACATACGCGGTGGCCAGGTCCAGCTGCTGACCTCCCCGGACGGCGGCGCGCTGCTGCGGGTCATCGCAGGTGAGCTGGACGGTCACGCCGGTCCCGGGATCACGCACACCCCGATCACGATGGTGCACGCCACGCTCGCCCCGGGCGCGGAGATCACCCTGCCGTGGCGCGAGGACTTCAACGGCCTCGCGTATGTGCTCGCGGGCCGCGGTGCGGTCGGCGCCGAGCGGCGCCCGATCCACCTGGGCCAGACCGCCGTCTTCGGAGCCGGGTCCTCGCTGACCGTGCGCGCGGACGAGAAGCAGGACTCCCACACGCCGGACCTGGAGGTCGTCCTCCTCGGCGGCCGGCCGATCCGAGAGCCGATGGCGCATTACGGGCCGTTCGTGATGAACACCCGCGCGGAGCTCCAGCAGGCCTTCGAGGACTTCCAGAACGGCCGGCTCGGCACGATCCCCGCGGTGCACGGGATGTCCGAGGGCGGGATGTAAGGCTCGCCGGGACGAACGAAACGCGAACGAGCCCCGTCCGGACATGGACGGGGCTCGTCAGCGCTTACGGGCGGATCACCCGTCTTTCAGCGGTGTCTCAGAGTTGCCTGGCCCGACGCTTCCGGGTCACGAACGCGGCTGCCGCGCCCGCACCGGCCAGCAGGGCACTGAGGGAGGCGATCTTCAGCAGGCCGGACGTACCCGTGTTGGCCAGCGAACCGCCGCCTCCACCGGTCCCCGAGCCTCCACCGGTCCCCGAGCCTCCGCTGGTCCCCGAGCCTCCGCCTGTCCCGGAGCCTCCGCCAGTGCCTGAGCCTCCGCCACTCTGGGGGCCCGGATTGTTGGGCGGCTCGGACGACGACGGAGTCGGCGTCGGCTTGGGGTTCGGCGGTGTCTTCTTGGGGATGTACACACCGGCGTCGATCGTGTGATCAACTTCTCCCGGCTTGTCCGGCGCCGTGACAGGTGCCTGTCCGTTACACAGCCGCCCGGTCCTCGGCGGGGTCACATTCGAGTCATGCGCCCGGTTGTCACCGGCCCGCGGGAGCGTGAACCGCAGCCTGGTGGCCGCCGGCTCGGTCGGCACCTCGCTGGTGTCCGCGGTGCACACATCGAACTGCACCGTGTACTTCGCACCCGGCTTGAGCTCGTATGCGGCGCCGACTCCACCGAAGTAGTACTCGCCCGCGGCATCGGTCTTGGTCGTGGCGACCTGCTTGCCGTCGGCGTCCAACAGGTTGATCGTCGCGTCCGGCAGCGGCACTTCGTTGCGACCCTCGGGATCCTGGATCCCATTGTGGTCGCCGTCGAACCACACCCGGTTGCCGATCTGGATCGGCGCGTTCGCCGCCTCGTAGGCGATATCGCCGAGCCCACCGGCCTTACCGAACCCGCCTTGTTCCCGGCTGACGAACTGGAACCCGTTGGCGGTCGGGTTGTTGCCCGGGCCCTCGCCGGTGGTGATGTTGTGGTACCCGGTCCCTGAGGTCGCGACGTCGGCGACCGGGTCGAACTCCGTGCTGACGACCCACTGCTGCTGCGGGATATAGGCCACCGACCCCAGCGCGGTCTCCTGGTGCGCGTTGGCGTAGGTGTCGCCCGGGAAGTATTCGACGACATCGGCGGGCTGGCCGCCACTGTTGGCGGGGGTGGCGTGGTTGGGGCAGCTCCCGGTGCCTTCCCACTGGTATTCACCGGTGGGAGTGGCGCAGACCATGGTGATGTCACCACCGGACATGCCGTTTTCCGCCGTGTCGTTCCCCTGGCGGGGGTCCAGCCCTCCCCAACTGAGCACGTCCATGAACCGGTCGCGGAAACCCAGGATCATCGAGCCGTCGCGGGCGAAGGCGAGGGAGGCCAGCTCCGGCTGCGGATCGATGAAGACGTTGCCCGCCTTCCGGTCCTCCCACGTGTCCAGGCTGGTGTTCCACGGGTTCCAGTGGGTGGCCTTGTCGCCGGAACCGAAGACGCTGCCGCGCTTGTCCGTGAGCTGGTGGCTCAGCACCTCGGTGAACCGCTCACCGTCGTAGGTGTAGACGACGGCCTTCAGGTCCTCGCGCTTCTGTGTGCTCTCCGCGCTGCACACGCCACCGACGTAGAGCTTGTTGTCGTGGGCCTGGAGTCCGAACGGCCGCCAGTCGCCGGGGCTCGCGCAGCCCGGGTCCGGGATGCGCACCGTCGCCTCGGGCGCGGATGCCGTGGCCCCGGTCGCGTCGAAGCTGACCAGGCGCCGGGTCCGCAGGTTCACCGCGTACAGCGTCGAGCCGTCCTCGGACAGGGCCAGGCCGCCGATGCTCTCCTTGCCCGGCGCGTTGGTGAACCCGGCGTCCTTGATCAGGTTGTTGGTGTCGTGCGGCGTCACCGTGGCGCCCGGCACCTTCGCGAACAGGGTCGGCGCGCTCCCGCCGTCGGTCGGCGTGGTGTAGATCGCGTCACCGCCCTCCGGCCCGTACGAGGTGTACCGCCGGGCGAACGCGCCCTGGAAGATCCGCTGCCGGTCCTTGTCGTAGGCCAGTGCGAACGTGGTGCCCACCTGGGCCTGTGTGTTGAGCACGGTCGGGCACGCCGTGTCGCCAGGACACGTACCGCGTTTGTCCGTCCCGAACGCCACCAGTGCCCGGGTGTCTTGCCCGCCGGCACCATTCTGGACCGGTACGAAATACCGCGTGTCCGGCAGCGCGTAGTCGGCCGGGTTCCAGACCCCGGTAATCACCGAGTCGTCCTTGCCGTCCGACACGTTCACGAACGTCGTGAAGCTGTCGAAGTGGTTTTCCGCCGTCGAGGCCGGTGCCGCCTGAAGGTACTTGTTGTACGGCGCCGGGATGGTGACGTCGACGCGGTACTGGCCGCCGGTCAGTTCGGTCGATTTCGAGACCACCACCTTTCCGGTGGCATCCGTGGTGCCGGTGACCCGATGGCCGTCAGGGTCGGTTACCCGAACCTTCATGCCCCGCTGCGGCACGTCCATGGTCGTGTTGATCACGCCGGTGCCGAAGAAGTCCCGCAGCACCTGAACCGTCAGGGTGCCGTCGCCGGTCGATGCGGTGGCCGTCCCGGCCGTCGCGCCCATGGCGCTGCCCAACAGTACGAAAGAGCAGAGGCCCGCTCGTGCCAGTGGACCCGTACGCTTTCCGGCTGTCCGGCGTAACCCTTTACATACTCTTCGCACAGCCATCACTCTCCCCTCGTGATGTGAACCGAACACCCGCTTCCGGTCGCGCATCCGCTTCTCGGCCCCGGGTGACACCTCGGTCATGAAAAGGGCCCACCGCTGTTTCGGTGGGCCTGGTCGTTCTTGGCCGTCCTGGCGGATGGAGCGAATTCAGGGACTCGGGAGTGCCTTTCCCAGGCCAGTCGCACTCGTCCTCGCCTTCCCACGCGGAAACAGCACAAGAGTCTGAATTGTCATCCTGAACCGTCCCATCAGCAGCGATACTGTAGCGGGTGGACGCCAAGATCGGGGGGAGAGTAGGGAATGAATAAGCGGAACGTGTTAGCAATGCGCCGTGTACGGAGTCTGAAAATCAGACCCGTTCTCTCGCGGCGCGCGGCCGGCCGGAGCAGATGGCCGCGGAAACGCTGGGTGGTGGCCGTGATCGGCGGTGTGGTCGTCGCGGTGGCCACGTTCCTGGTCGTCGACAGCGACTCCGACCCTACCGGTCCGAAGACCTTGACCTCGGATCAGGCGAGCCGTCTGGCGGTCACGCGGTTCCTCAACTACCAGGCGGGCGGGCGCGCCGTGACGATCGACGTGCCGGGCACCGCAGGCGGGCTGACCGTCACCGGATCCATCGACTACCGCCGCAAGGTCGGTTACGGCGTGGTGCGCGGCACCGGGCGCGATACGTCCAGCGATGGGCTGATCCAGTGGACGGCCACCACCGTGTTCGTCCACCCGATGGCGAACGCCCCGGCCAAGGCACCGGCACGGCCGCCGGAGTCGGGCTGGTACCGCCGTCCGCTGCAAAGGTACGGCAGTTCGCTGGACAGTTCGCTGGCCATCGCGCTGAAGCTCGGCAGCGACCGGCCGGACAACGCCGAACTGCTGCCGCAGAACGGTGCCGCCTGGGTGGGGCGGGACCGGGTGGACGACCACCAGGTGGACATCATGACCGGGCCGAGCGCCGCCCGGGCCTCGTCCGCTCCGGCGGGAGCTCCGGCGGGTGCGGGTGCCGTGCGCTACTGGATCGGCTCGGACGGCACCATGTACCGGGTTCGCGTCGGCGTGGCGTCCGCGTCGGAGCCGGTGGCCATCGATTTCGACACCCACAGTTACGTTCCGGTCCGGCCGGTGCCCGGAGCCACCCCGACGCGGTAGCCGCCGCTCAGGACGTCCGCACCCGCGCGCCCGCGGCGAGCAGTGACTCCGGCGGCAGCCGGAAGTCCGCCGTGTCCGGCAGCGCCGGAACGGCCGGAACGGCGGTGGCGCCCGCGGTCGTGGCGTTCGGGAACCGCGGCTGTGGCTTGGGCGCCGCCACCTCCGTGAACGGGATACCGCCAGGTGCCGTCGGCTTCGCCCACGTGCCGGACGGCGAGGGCGACCGGGCGGGACGGGGGCAGGACGCGGTGGTCGCGAGCCGGGCGGGCACCGTCGTTCGCAGATCGTTGCCGCGCAGGCAGTTGCCCCGTCCCTTCGTGGCGGTGGGGAACGTCCAGCCGACGTCAACCTTGTTGGCGGCGAAGGTGTTGTCCAGGATCCGGTTGCCGTCCGGCGTGATGTCGGCGGTCGCGGTGATCACCAGCCCGGCGTAGCTGTTGCCGGCGATCCGGTTGCGCATGAACTGGTTGTCGGTGCCGCCGTCGACGCCGATGCCGATGCCCCACCCGCCGTCGGCCTGTTCGGGGGTGGCCGCCTGCTGGTTGGCCGCGATCAGATTGCCCGCGATGACGGCGTCCTTCTGCGGGAGCAGCTTCTCCTGGTGGTCGGAGTTGGTGGTGAGTCCGACCCGGTTGCCGACCAGGCGGTTGCCGACCACGTACATGTCGCCGCTGGCGTTGGTGCCTTCGTAACCGACCGCGTTGAGCTCGGCGATGTTGTCCCGCACCACGACGCGACAGGGCTTGCACTGTCCGACGTAGATCCCCGAGTCGGCCGAGCCTGACGTGTACGAGTGCTCGATGACGCCGTTTTGCGCGGAGAACGCGTAGATGCCGTACAGCCCGTTGCGGGTCGCGGTCACGTGGGAGACCAGGAATGACTTCAGGAAGGTGACGGGTTCGTCGCCGGTGTCGTAGCCGCCGGACTGCCCCGGCATTCCGGCGGCCGCCTTCGCCGAACCGGTGACCAGGACCCCGTTCTGGGTGTTGTTCCGCACGGTCAGGTTCTCCACGGCCACGCCGGGAGCGGTGACGACGACGCCGTTCGGCTGCCGTAACCGCCCGTCGATGACGACCTTGTCCCGGGACTCGCCGCGAAGCGTGACGCGAGCCTTGGAGATCTTCACCGACTCGTGGTACGTGCCCGGCGCGACCAGCACGAGATCGCCGGGCCGGGCCAGGGACACAGCGGCCGAGATCGTCGGGGCGTCGGCCGGCACCTTGATCGTCACATGCTCACCGGACGGGCGTCGGCCGTCGTCCGGCCCGTCATCGCCCCCGCCGCAGCCGACCAGTACGGGTGCCAGTGTGCCGAGCACCGTGGCCAGCACGCGAAGACGGAGACGAGGCATGGGCTCATCCTGGCACGGACGCCGACGGAGTCGCAGGCGCTGATACGGATATGGCCCGGATATGGCACAGTTCACGCTGTGCGCCAAGCCGACTCCCGCCCGTCACGCCGCGCGTTTCTCGGTGCCACCGGCACCGTGACCGCCGTCGGCCTCTCCACCGGATGCCAAGCGCGTTCCGCCCCGCCGGACCGGTCCGACGGCCCCGCGCCGACCCCGCCGGTGTCACCAACGGGCCGGTACCAGGCGGGCATCACGCTTCCGCGACCGGCCCAGCGGAACCTCCTCGTCGTGGTGGCCGACATCGTCGATGCCGGGTCCGTCCGTCCCTTGCTGGCCGAACTCGGCGAGGCCATCCGCACCCTCACCGCGGGCACCGACGCACGGCTGATGGGCCTGGAGCCGGGCGATCTGACCGTGACGATCGGGGTGGGCCCCCGGCTGGTGCGCGAGGTCGATCCCGCCCTGCCCGGCGCGAAGGACCTGCCACGGTTCTCCCGCGAACAGATCGCCCCCCGGGCGCGCGGCGGTGACCTGCTGATACAGATCTGCGCCGGCGACGCCTTGGTGTTACCGGTCGTGGCTGCCGCGCTTCTGGAGCAGGCCGGTGACCGGATACACGAACGCTGGCGGCAGTCCGCGGGCCGCGGTCCGAACGTGCCGGTGGCTCGGGGTCTCGCCGCGCCACGGAACCTCTTCGGTTTCGTCGACGGCATCGTGGGCCCCCACACGAGGGCCGAACAACAACGCCATCTGTGGCTGGCCGGACCGGGTCCGGTCGCCCACGGCACCATCGCCGTCCTGCGACGCATGGAACTCGACCTGCCGCGGTTCGCCAAGCTGTCCGTCGCCGAACAGGAAGCGGTCTTCGGCCGGCGCCGGGACACCGGCGTGCCCCTCTCCGGTGGCACCATCGCCTCGGGCCCGGACCTCGGCGCCAAAACCCCGGACGGGCGCTACCTCGTCCCGGCGGACGCCCACGCCCGCAGGGCGCACTCCGCCGCGGTCGGCGTCGGCCTCATGCTCCGCCGCTCCTACAGCATCGACGCACCCGCCCCCGGCCTGCTCTTCATGAGCTTCCAGAACGACATACGGACCTTCACCAACACCCTCACCCGCATGGACAATTCCGACGCCCTGCTGGAATTCACGACCACGACCGCCAGTGCGACCTTCCTGATCCTTCCCGGTTTCGACGCACAACGCCCGCTCGGTTCCCGGCTCTTCCGCTGAACGGCCCGGCCGCCCCGGCATCACCCCGGCCGAGGGCTACGAGGTGTCCGGCGGTACGCGTACGCCTGCGGCGGGCTGCTCCCCTCCCCGCCCCTTCCCGAAACTGGAGCTCCGCCCCAGACCCCGGGGTCCAGGGGCGAAGCCCCTGGTATCGGGAAGGGGCGGGGAGGGGAAAGATCCGTCGGACGCCCCTAGACCCCGTCAGGCGAGGAGAGGGCCCCGTCCTCCGGCGCGGCCTCGTACAGCTCGTACCAGATGCATTTGCCGTCGCCGCGCGGATCCACGCCCCAGTTGTCGGACAGCATCTCCATCAGCAGCAGGCCGCGCCCGGAGGAGGCCAGCTCGCCCGGGCGGCGGCGGTGCGGCAGCTCGTCGCTGCCGTCGGCGACGTCCAGCCGCAGCCGCCGCGCCCCGGGCCGCCCGCTGACCTCGGCCACCAGCAGGGCGTCCCCGTCGGTGTGCACCAGCACGTTGGTGACCATCTCGGAGAGCATCAGCACCGCCGACTCCACCTGGTCCGGGTCCGCCCAGTCGTGCAGCAGGTCACGCAGTTGCTGCCGGGCGCCCGCTATCCGCTCCGGCTCGGCCTGGGCGACCGTGACCGCCGTACGCCGCACCGGCGCCGAACCGGGCCCGACCAGGCACACCTCCGCCTCCCGGCGGATCAGCAGCAGCGCTATGTCGTCCTCGCGCCGGTCCGCGAGCGGACCGGTGGTGTGGTGGGAGGGCGGCCCGTGCACGGCCTGCACCAGGGAGTCGGCCAGGACCTCGAGGTCGTCCGAGTCGAGGTGGTCCGAGTCGAGCCCGCCGGAGCCGGCGGCCTGGGGGACGGGCCGCTCGAAGACCTTCCGGATCCGGTCCCAGCCGGTCTCCAGATCGTGCCCGCCGGTCTCGATCAGCCCGTCGGTGCACATCAGCAGCGTATCGCCGGGCTCCAGCACCACCCGGGTGGTCGGATAGTCGGTGTCCGGGTCGATGCCCAGCGGCAGCCCGCCCGCCGTGGGCCGGAGCATCATCGTGCCGTCGGCCAGCCGGACCGCCGGGTCGGGGTGGCCCGCCCGGGCGATGTCCAGGGTGCCCGCCACCGGGTCCACCTCCATGTAGAGGCAGGTGGCGAACCTCGGGTCGTAGCGGCCGTCCGGGCCCTCGGGCTCGGTGAGACCGGCCAGGAAGCGGGAGGCGCGGGAGAGCACCGCGTCGGGGTGGTGGCCCTCGGAGGCGTACGCCCGGACCGCGATCCGCAGCTGCCCCATGATCCCCGCGGCGCGCACATCGTGGCCCTGCACATCGCCGATCACCAGCGCGGTACGCCCCGACGGCAGCCCGATCACGTCGTACCAGTCGCCGCCGACCTGGAGTCCGCCGCCGGTCGGCACATAGCGCGCGGCCACCGTCAGGCCCGGGATGTCGGGCTTGCCGGCGGGCAGCATCGAGCGCTGGAGCCCGTCCGCCAGCTCCCGCTCGGTCTCCTGGAGCGCGGTGCGGGACAGCGCCTGGGCCAGCATCCGGGCGATCGTGGTCAGCACCGAGCGCTCATCGGGCGAGAACGACACCGGATGGGCGAATCCGGCCATCCACGCGCCGATGGTGCGGCCCGCGACGATCAGCGGCAGAAACGCCCAGGACCGGCGGGTACGGGGGCGGCCCGGCGACCACGCGGCCGGAAACCGGCCGCGGTACTCCTCCGGTGTGGGCAGATAGACCGCCCGGCCGGTGCGCACCACCTCCGCCGCCGGATGGTCGGTGCTCAGCGCGATGTCGTGGAGGGGGCGGTCGTGGCCCGCCCGGGGCCCGTGGTGGCCGATCACCGAGATCCGCTCGCCCTCGACGCCGAAGACCGCGAGCCCGTCCGGGGAGAAGCCCGGCATGGACAGCCCCGCCGCCACCCGCAGCACCTCGGCGGTGGACATCGCCTCCGCCAGCGCCCGCCCCGCGTCCAGCAGGAACGCCTCGCGGTTGCGCCGCCAGTCGCCGGTGATCGGCGGGCCGCCCGCCGAGGTGCCCGGCAGCGGGTCGGGGACCTCCTGGAGGGTGCCCAGCAGGTAGTAGCCGTCGTCGCCGCCCCGCGCTATCGGCCGGGAGCGGGTGCGCACGGTCCGCAGTACGGTGCCCTTCTCGTCCACGATGCGCAGCCGGGCCTCGGCCAGGGTGCCCTCGGCCACCGCGAGCTCGACGATCGCCTTGACCTCCAGCCAGTCCGCGGGGTGGAAGCAGGCGCGGGCGGCGGCCTCGGGGAGGGTGACGGCCTCGGCGGGGAGGCCCACCAGCCGGGCGGCCTCCGCGTCGTAGGTGACGGCGCCCGAGACACTGTCCCAGCGCCATAGGCCGGTCGCTATGGCGGCCAGCAGGTCCTCGGTGCGCATTGCACTACCTTATGGGGATTTGCAAACCGCTTACCAGTGAGGGTCGCGGCGCCGGTAGGCTTGGCCGGAAGCTTCCCGAGCGTACGTACGCCTCCCGATCGACACGACTTGGATGAATGATGCATCGGTACCGGTCCCACACCTGTGGTCAGCTCCGCGCCGCTGACGTCGGCACCGACGTCCGGCTCTCCGGCTGGCTCCACAATCGACGGAACCTGGGCGGCATCCTCTTCATCGATCTCCGCGACCACTATGGCCTGGTCCAGCTGGTGGTGCGCCCCGACACCCCCGCCAACGAGGCCCTGAGCTCCATCAGCAAGGAGACCGTCGTCCGCGTGGACGGCCGGGTCATCGAGCGCGGCGCGGACAACGTCAACCCCGAGCTGCCGACCGGCGAGATCGAGGTCGAGGTCACCGACGTCGAGGTGCTCGGCGCCGCCGACCCGCTGCCCTTCACCGTCTTCCCCGAGGACGGGGTCGGCGAGGAGCGGCGGCTGGAGTACCGCTTCCTGGACCTCCGCCGCGAGCGCATGCACCGCAACATCATGCTGCGCTCCGCCGTCATCTCCGCCATCCGGCAGAAGATGACCGCGCAGGGGTTCAACGAGCTGGCGACCCCGATCCTGTCCGCCACCTCGCCGGAGGGCGCCCGGGACTTCCTGGTCCCCTCCCGGCTGCACGCGGGCAAGTTCTACGCGCTGCCGCAGGCCCCGCAGCAGTTCAAGCAGCTGCTGATGATCGCGGGCTTCGACCGCTACTTCCAGATCGCGCCCTGCTTCCGCGACGAGGACGCCCGCGCCGACCGCTCGCCGGGCGAGTTCTACCAGCTCGACGTCGAGATGAGCTTCGTCGAGCAGGAGGACGTCTTCGGCGTCATCGAGAAGGTCATGACCGAGCTCTTCGAGGAGTTCGGCGGCGGCCGCCACGTGACCTCGCCGTTCCCGCGGATCCCGTTCCGCGAGGCCATGCTGAAGTACGGCTCGGACAAGCCGGATCTGCGGGCCCAGCTGGAGCTGCGGGACGTCAGCCACATCTTCGAGGGCTCCGGCTTCAAGGCGTTCGCGGACAAGCACGTGCGCGCGCTGGCCGTGCCGGACACCGCCGAGCAGCCCCGGAAGTTCTTCGACCAGCTCGGTGAGTTCGCCGTTGAGCAGGGCGCCAAGGGGCTGGCCTGGGTCCGGATCGGCGAGGACTCCAAGCTGACCGGCCCGATCGCGAAGTTCCTCACCGACGAGGACGTCGAGAAGCTGATCGCCGAGGTCGAGGGCAAGCCCGGTACGTCGATCTTCTTCGGCGCGGGCGACTTCGACGAGGTCTCCAAGATCATGGGCGCGGTGCGGGTCGAGGCAGCCAAGCGGGCCGGCCACTTCGAGGAGAACGTCTTCCGCTTCTGCTGGATCGTGGACTTCCCGATGTTCGAGCGGAACGAGGACACCGGGCAGATCGAGTTCTCCCACAACCCCTTCTCCATGCCGCAGGGTGGCCTGGAGGCGCTGGAGACGAAGGACCCGCTGGACATCCTGGCGTGGCAGTACGACATCGTCTGCAACGGTGTGGAGCTGTCCTCCGGCGCCATCCGGAACCATGAGCCGGACGTCATGTACAAGGCGTTCGAGATCGCGGGCTACTCCCGGGAAGAGGTCGAGCGCGAGTTCGGCGGCATGCTGCGCGCGTTCCACTTCGGCGCCCCGCCGCACGGCGGTATCGCCCCCGGCGTGGACCGCATCGTGATGCTGCTGGCCGATGAGCCCAACATCCGCGAGACCATCGCCTTCCCGCTCAACGGCAACGCCCAGGACCTGCTGATGGGCGCGCCGAGCGAGGTGGACGAGGCCCGGCTGCGCGAGCTGCACCTGTCGCTGCGCAAGCCGCCGCAGGTCAAGCAGGCCGGGAAGGCCGATAAGGCCGGGGAGGCCGAGAAGACGGGCGAGAAGGCCGAGAAGCCCGCCGAGTAGGCGGGGGCCGGACGAGACCCACGGGGCGGGGGCGTGCCGAACGGCGCGCCCCCGCCCTGCGTGTGCGCGCGGAGGGGGATGGCCGAATGCCGCTCTTCGCACAGCCATTCACAGCCGGCACCCATGGGGCTGCCAGGTTGCCTCCCTACTGTCCCGGCCCATGACCGAACAGCAGAGCAGCAACGGCCTCGAGCCGCGGCCCCGGCGGGACATGACGAGGCGACGGGTCGTGGTGGCGGGCGGCGCGGCGGTCGCGGTGGCGGGCCTGGGAGCGGCCGTCGCCACCACCGCCTCGGCGGGCGAGACCTCCGCGTCCGCCTCCTCGGCCACGCCCTCGGCCTCCGCGTCCTCCCCGTCCTCCGCGTCCTCCCCGTCCTCCGCGTCCTCCCCGTCCGGCGAGGTCTGTTACCGGCTCACCTCGGAGACCACCGAGGGGCCGTACTACATCGACGCCGACAAGATCAGAAAGGACATCACCGAGGACCGGGAGGGCATTCCGATGACCCTCCGCCTCAAAGTGATCGACTCCGAAAGCTGCGAACCCGTGGCGAAGGCCGCCGTCGACATCTGGCACTGCGACGCGCTGGGCCTCTACTCGGGCTACGAGAGCTCCAGCGGCGGTGGCGGCGGTGCCCCGCCCACCGGGACCCCGCCCACGGGCGCCCCGACGGGCGCGCCGACCGGTGCCCCGCCCGGTGGCGGCCACCAGGAGCCGACCGACGACAAGCGGTATCTGCGCGGCACCCAGCTGACCGACCGGCACGGCTTCGTCGAGTTCACCACGGTCTTCCCCGGCTGGTACCGGGGCCGCTGTGTGCACATCCACACCAAGGTGCACGTCGGCGGCAAGCTCACGGACGCCGGTTACGAGGGCGGCCACGCCTGCCACACCGGTCAGCTCTTCTTCGCCGAGGAGGCGGTGCTCGACTCGGCGAAGGTGGCCCCGTACAACACCAGCACCACGGAGCGCACCACCCTCGACGAGGACGGGATCTACCCCGGCAACGGCGCGCAGGGCGGGCTGCTGCACCTGAAGTACCGCAAGGGGAAGATCGAGAAGGGCGTCGTCGGCAGCCTCACGCTGGGGGTCGATCCCGACGCGACCCACGACGGCACGGACCTCTGACGCAACTGGGGTCGTCTGAGGCCCTGAGGCCCCTGAAGCCTTTTGGTCGTCCGACGCCCTGGGGCCGTCTGAAGCCTGGGGTCGTCTGAAGCCTGGGGTCACAGCCTCCGGTCCACGCCGCACGGTGTGCCCCGGTCCGCGCGGGCGGCCCGGTGCACGGCGCGCAACAGCCGCTTCGGCGTGGTCCGGTGCTGCCATAAGACGGCTCGGACGCCGTACTCCATCACCGCCATCAGCTCCGTCTCCCGGAGCTCGCCTGCGATCAGTACCACCCGCTGCCGGCCGCCCCGCACCAGGCGGCGCAGCTCCGCCCCGGCGCGGTCGTCGAGGCGCTCGGCGAGCATGACGGCGACGGCGCCGCGGGGTTCGTCGCCGAGCGGGCATGGCCGGTCGACCAGCTCGACGCTGGGCTGATGCTGCAGATGACGCACGACCCCGGCCCGGCTGAGCGGGTCGGGGCCGTGGACCGTCACCGTGACACGCGCGTCCGGCACTGTGTTCCTCGATTTCCCGGTGGCTATGGACTCCACAGGGTCTTCGAGGGGGCTAAACGAACGGTTGCCGCGCGATCAACACGTACGAGAGGGGGCGCATGAGGGGCCCGCGCGGCGCCGTTCCCGGCTGCGCCGAGGATCTTTCCCCTCCCCGCCCCTTCCCGTAACCAAGGGCTCCGCCCCTGGACCCCGGGTTCTGGGGCGGGACCCCCGCCGCTTGGCCCCCGCGGCCGGTGCGGGAGGCCTCCCCGCACCGTTACCAGGGGCTTCGCCCCTGGACCCCGGAGCCCCGTCATGCGGCGGAGCCGTGTATCGATGCTCAGCCGCCGCCGGGTCTGGGGCGGAGCCCCAGTTGTGGGAAGGGGCGGGGAGGGGAACAGCCCGCCGCAGGCGTCACCAACCGCCGGACACCCCTACGCCACGCCGTTCCCGTTCTGCTCCTCGCCGCCGAAGCGCTGCCGGAAGGACTCCAGGTCCTCCTCGGTGATCTTCGCGAAGAGCACCGGAGGAACCGTGAAGGCCGTGCCCGCCGGGACCGACGCCAGCGCCTTCGCCTCCTCCTGGCCGACCCAGGCCGCGGTGTCCTCGCCCAGCGCGAACGCCGACCGCATGGCCCGCGCCGAGGCCGGGATGAACGGCTCGGAGACGATCGCGTAGAGGTGGATGAGGTTCATCGCCGTACGGAGGGTGAGGGCCGCGGCCTCCTGGTCGGTCTTGATCTCCAGCCAGGGGGCCTTCTCCTCCAAGTAGGAGTTGCCCGCGCTCCACAGGGCACGCAGCGCCGCCGCGGCCTTGCGGAACTGGAGCGCGTCCATGTGCTCCTCGTACTCCGCCAGCAGCCGCGCGATCTCCTCGCCCAGGCGCTCCTCCGCCTCCCCGGCGGCCTTCCCGGCCGGGACCTCGTCGCCGAACCGCTTGCGGGAGAAGGACAGCACGCGGTTGACGAAGTTGCCGAGGGTGTCGGCCAGGTCCTTGTTGACGGTGGCGGTGAAGTGCTCCCAGGTGAAGGATGCGTCGTCGGACTCCGGGGCGTTCGCCATCAGGAAGTAGCGCCAGTAGTCGGCGGGCAGCACCTCGAGCGCGGCGTCGGTGAACACCCCGCGCTTGGCGGAGGTGGAGAACTTCCCGCCGTAGTACGTCAGCCAGTTGAACGCCTTGACGTAGTCGACCTTCTTCCAGACGTCCCGGGTGCCGAGGAGGGTGGCCGGGAACATCACCGTGTGGAACGGGACGTTGTCCTTGGCCATGAACTCGGTGTAGCGGACCGTCTGGTCCACGTCGTACCACCACGACTTCCAGTCGCGGTGCTCCGGGTCCAGGTCCGCCCACTCCTTCGTGGCGCCGATGTACTCGATCGGGGCGTCGAACCAGACGTAGAAGACCTTGCCCTCGGCGGCCAGGTCCGGCCAGGTGTCGGCCGGCACCGGCACGCCCCAGTCCAGGTCACGGGTGATCGCCCGGTCCTGGAGCCCCTCGTTCAGCCACTTGCGGGCGATCGAGGAGGCGAGCGTCGGCCAGTCCTTGCCGTGCTCGTCGACCCAGGCCGCGACCTCGTCCGCCAGCTTGGACTGGAGGAGGAAGAGGTGCTTGGTCTCCCGGACCTCCAGGTCACTGCTGCCGCTGATCGCCGAGCGGGCGTCGATCAGATCGGTCGGGTCGAGCACGCGGGTGCAGTTCTCGCACTGGTCGCCGCGGGCGCGGTCGTAGCCGCAGTGCGGGCAGGTGCCCTCGATGTAGCGGTCGGGGAGGAAGCGGCCGTCGGCGTTGGAGTACACCTGGCGGATCGAGCGCTCCTCGATGAAGCCGTTCGCCTTGAGCTCACGCGCGATCGTCTGGGTGATCTGCACGTTCTGCGCGGAGGAGCTGCGGCCGAAGTAGTCGAAGGCGAGCCCGAAGCCGTCGTAGATCGCCTTCTGCGCGTCGTGCTGCTGGGCGCAGAACTCGTCGACCGGCAGCCCGGCCTCCTTGGCGGCCAGCTCGGCGGGGGTGCCGTGCTCGTCGGTGGCGCAGATGTAGAGGACGTCATGCCCGCGCTGGCGCATATAGCGGGAGTAGACGTCGGCCGGGAGCATGGACCCCACCATGTTGCCCAGGTGCTTGATCCCGTTGATGTAGGGAAGGGCGCTGGTGATGAGGTGTCGAGCCATTGCAGGCTGCTCCCGAGTCGATACGGTAAGTGACAATTCGTTCTGCTGAGCCGCCCATATCGTATCCGAGCGACGGGGGCCACCCGCGCGGCGTTTTTCCGCGGCGGATGGCCCCCGGGGTGGCGCCGGTGCGGCGCCCGGTGGTGTGCCCGGTCGGACGGGGTCCCTAGTCAGCCCTGCTGTCTGCCCTGCTGCCAGCCCTGCTGTGTCAGTCCTGCTGTGTCAGTCCTGCTGTCAGCCCTGCGCGCGGGCGGCCAGCCAGCCCGGGAACTTCTTCAGCAGCTCCCGGTACAGCTCGGCGTCGGCGACCGTACGGGGGTCGAGCCCGGCGTGGAAGAAGCCGGTGTTGTCGACCACCCGCTTCTCGGGGACGGCGAGGGCGGGCGAGGTGTCCAGCTTCCGCAGGAAGTCGAACCCCTTCGCCTCCGGGTCCCCGAACGCCAGGAACTGCCAGAACAGCGGCAGCCCCGCCGCCTCGCACAGCGCCTTCTCGGCAGCGGTCTTGGTGGTGGGCGCGCCGTCCGTCTGGAAGATCACGAACGCGGGGTCGGTGGCGCCGGACGCCTTGTAGTGCTCGATGACGGCGTTGATGGCGGTGTGGTAGTTCGTCCGCCCCATGTGCCCGAGCGAGCCGTGCAGCTCCTCGATCCGGCCGGTGTGCTGGTCCAGCTCGAGGTCGGCGGTGCCGTCGATGTCGGTGGAGAAGAACACGACGGGCACGGTGCCGCTGGTGTCGAGCTGCGCGGACAGGGCGAGCGCCTGCTCGGCGAGGTGCGACACGGTGCCGTCCTTGAAGTAGCCGCGCATCGAGCCGGACCGGTCCAGCACGAGGTAGACGACGGCCCGCTGACCACCCAGCCCACTCTCCCGAACGGCCTCCCCGGCCGCGCCGTACGCCCCGACAAGACCAGGCGCCCGCGACGTGAGCTCGGCGAGAGAAATGGCGGCCCCTTCGCTCTCGGCCGCGGCCGCGGTCTTGGCCGCGGTGGCGGGCGCGTCGGCCTCGGCGGCGGTGGCGTTGTCTGCGGCCGCCCCGGGCTCCGCCCCGGCCGCGGTCTTGGCCTTGGCCTTGGGCTTGGTCTCGGGCTCGCTCGCGGCTGCGGGCTCGGCGTCTGCCTTGGCGGGCTCGTCGGCTGCGGGGGCGTCGTCGCCAGCCTCTGCCTCCGCCTCCGCCTCTGCCTCCGCCCCGGCGTCGGCCTTCGGCTCGGCGTCGGCGTCAGCCTGTGCGGCTGCCTCAACCTTGGGCTCGGCGGCTTCTGCTGCTGCCTCGGTTTCGGGCTCGGCCTTGGCCGTGGACTCGGGCGCCTCGGCGGGCTCCGGCTCGGGGTCCTCCGCAACCTCGGCTTGGGGCGTGGTGTCGGCCTCCGCCACTGGCGCCGCGGCCTCGGTCTCGGGGGCACTCGCGGCTGCGGGCTTGGCCTCCGCCTTGGCGGGCTTGTCGTCACTCTTGGCGGCGGGCGTGGCCTCGTCGGCAGCCTCTGCCGCTGCCTCATCCTCGGGCGCGGCGGTCTCTGCTGCCGCCCCGGTCGTCGCGGCGGCTTCCGTCTCCGCCTTGGTGGGCTCCGGCGCGGGGTCCTCATCAGCCTCGGCTTGGGGCGTGGTGTCGGCCTCCGTCACCGGCGCCGCGGCCTCGGTCTCGGGGGCACTCGCCTCTGCCGCCACGGTCTTGGCGGTGTCGTCGCCGGTCTTGGCCGTGGGGGCGGCCTCGTCGCCGATCTCTGCCTCGGCCTCGGCGGACCTGGGCTCGGCGTCGGCACTCGCCTGGGCTGCCACGGCCTCGGCGGGCTTGGCGTCGGTCGTGGTCGCGGAGGTGGCCTCGCCACTCGTCGCGTCTGCCGCCGGGGCATCGGCGGCTGCGGCCGCCTCGGGCGCGGTGGCGGGCTCCGCCTTCGCCTCGGTCGCCGGTTCGGGCGTCAGCTCGGGTTCGACATCGGCGTCGGTGGTGGCCGTGGCGTCGTCATCGGCCGATGACGACGGCTGGGCGTCAGCGTCAGGCTCGGCCGTGGCCTCCGGCTCGGCTGCGGGCTGGGGCTCGTCCGTCTTCGGCTTCGCCTCGGTGGCGGGCGCTTCCTTCTCGTCGGTCGCTGCCGCTGCCTCAACCGGGGTCTCGCCGCCGGAGGTTCCGGAGGTTGTCGTGTCCTCGGACGCGGGGGACTTCAGGATCTCGTCGAGGGACTTCAGCGGGGCGGACAGGGCCGGGTCGTGCGCGGATTCGTCGTCCGGGGTGTCCGGGGAGTCCGGGGAGTCCGCGGATTCCGGGGCCGAGGCCGCAGGGGCCGCGGTCGGCTCAGCCTTCGGCTCAGGCGCAGGCACCGGCTCAGGCGCAGGCTCCGGCTTGGCGTCCGACTCGGCCTTCCGCTCGGTCGCCTGGTCCACCGTCGGCTCCGCCGACTTACGCTCCGCCGACGTCGGCTGGGGGTCCGGGACAACCGCCGCCTCCGGCGCAGCAGAAGAATCGTCCACCCCCGTGGTTCGGGAGCGGCCGAAAACTTTGCGCAGTAGGTCCCGTATGCCCATGGGAGATACCTCTCACGTGTCGAGTGCGGTGCATGGCGGTGCATGTCCGTGGTGCCGAAAGGCTAGCGGGCCGTTCGGCGGCCCTCTTCCGCCGATTCCGCTCGCGCTTCGTTCACCTCTGGTTCAGCCGTTCGTCGCCACCATGCGGTTCTACGCCCATAGCTTCGCCGCCAAAGGATCCCGACGTCATGTCGGCCCGGACCGCGTCGGCGTACTGCCCATGCGGGGCCCGGCGAAGCCCATATGTGAACACCCTTACGGAGGGGAAGACGTGCGCAACCTCCTGCCGCTCATCAGCTCACACCCGGGCGGTCGTTCCGCGCTGACGTGCCGGTACCGCTGTGGCGACGCCTGCCTTCACGAGACGCCGAACACGAGCGACAACGCCTACGTGGGCGATGTCATCGCCGGTGCCGCCTCGCGCCGTGCCCTGCTGCGGGCCGGTGCCGTGGTGACCGTGGCGGCCGCGACCGGTGCGGTGGCGGTGGAGCGGGCGCCGCGGGCGTCCGCCGCGACGGGCGGCGCCGCCGCCGCGGAGCGCGAGGCCGCCGCGGCGAGCAAGGCCGCCCGCGGCCTCCGCTTCGCGCCCGTCGCCCCCAACACCGAGGACACCGTGGTCGTCGCCGAAGGCCACGACCAGAACGTGGTGATCCGCTGGGGCGACCCGATCCTGCGCAGCGCGCCCGCGTTCGATCCGGACCGGCAGAGCGCCAAGGCCCAGGCGGGCCAGTTCGGTTACAACAACGACTACATGGCGGTGCTGGACGTCCCCGGCGAGCGCGACCACCAGCTGCTCGTGGTCAACCACGAGTACACCGACGAGGTGCTGATGTTCTCGGGTTACGACCCGGAGAACCCCACCCGCGAGCAGGCCGAGATCGGCTGGGCCGCGCACGGGCTGTCCGTGGTCGTGACGGCCGAGGAGCGCGCTCTCGGCCGGCTCACCGCGCTGTCCCGCCACCGCCTCAACCGCCGTATCACCGCGACCACTCCGTTCGAGGTCACCGGCCCGGCGGCGGGCAGCGAGCTGCTGCGCACCTCCGCCGACCCGACCGGCAAGCGGATCCTCGGCACGCTGAACAACTGCGGCGGCGGCATCACGCCGTGGGGCACGGTGCTCTCCGGCGAGGAGAACTTCAACCAGTACTTCGCCAACGGAGGTTCGGTCACCGACCCGACCACCGCGGCCCGCCTCAAGCGCTACGGCATCACCGGCGCCGCCTCCGAGCGCAAGTGGGAACGGTTCGACGACCGTTTCGACGTGACCAAGGAGCCGAACGAGACCAACCGCTTCGGCTGGGTGATCGAGATCGACCCGTTCGACCCCGAGTCCACCCCGCGCAAGCTCACCGCGCTGGGCCGCTTCAAGCACGAGGCCGCCGAGCCCCGGCTGACCACCGACGGCCGTCCGGTCCTCTACATGGGCGACGACGAGAAGTTCGACTACTTCTACAAGTTCGTCTCCGCCAAGCGGATGATGAAGGGCAACAGCCGCACCGCCCGCGAGCACAACCGCACGCTGCTGGACGAGGGCACGCTGTACGTCGCCAAGTTCACCGGTGACAGCCCGTCCGCCGAGATCGACGGCTCCGGAAAGCTGCCCAAGGACGGCGAGTTCGACGGCGCCGGTGAGTGGATCCCGCTGGCCTGCGGCGACCGCTCCTTCGTGGAGGGCATGACCGCCGAGGAGGTCTACGTCTTCACCCGCATCGCCGCCGACAAGGCGGGCGCGACGAAGATGGACCGCCCCGAGGACGTCGAGCCGAGCCCCCGCACCGGCCGGGTCTACATCGCGTTGACCAACAACAGCGACCGCGGCAAGGCGGGCAAGGCCCCGGCCGACGAGGCCAACCCGCGCAACGGCAACAAGCACGGCCAGATCCTGGAGCTGACCGAGCGCTGGAACAACGCGGGCTCCACCCGCTTCAACTGGCGGCTGTTCCTGGTCTGCGGCGACCCCGAGGACCCGAGCACCTACTTCGGCGGCTTCCCCAAGGACCAGGTCAGCCCGATCTCCTGCCCGGACAACATCACCTTCGACGCGTACGGCAACCTGTGGATCTCCACCGACGGCAACGCGCTCGGCAACCACGACGGGCTGTTCGGCGTGGCCACGGCGGGCAGCCGCCGCGGTGAGGTCAAGCAGTTCCTGACCGTGCCGAACGGCGCCGAGACCTGCGGGCCGATCGTGCAGGACCGGCGGGTGCTGGTGGCCGTGCAGCATCCGGGCGAGATCGACGGCGCGAGCGTGGAGAAGCCCGCGTCCACCTGGCCCGACGGCCCGGGCAAGCTGACCCGGCCGTCCGTGATCAGCGTCTGGCGGCGCGACGGCGGCGACATAGGCGCCTGATCCGCTCCGGCGCCTGCCCCGCTCGGCGGTAGCCCGCCCCGGCGGTGACCCGAACCCGCTCCGGCGGGGTCAGCCCTCGCCCGCCGCGAGCCGCTTCAGCCGCTCGCGGGGGCCGCGCAGCGAACGGCCCCTGGTGTCCGTACGGGCCCAGGGGTCGTCCGCGATCCGCTCGCCGACCGTCCGCAGCGTCCAGCGGTCGGCCCGCAGCTCCGGGTCGTCCAGCTCCCGCGCGTCGATGGGCGTGGCCACGGGGGCCCCGGGCCGGGCCCGCACCCCGTACGGGCTGACGGCGGTCTGGGCGTAGGCGTTGCGCTGGGTGTCCAGGTAGAGCCGGCCGCCCCGCTTGGCCTTGCGGGGCTCGGTGGTGAGCCGGTCCGGGTGGCGGGCGGCCAGCAGATCGGCGGCGTCGCGGGCGAAGGCCCGTACGGTGTCGAAGTCGGCGCGGCGGTCCAGCGGGACGATGACGTGCAGCCCGCGCGAGCCGGTGGTCATCAGCAGCCCCGGCAGCCCGAGCTCGCCGAGCAGCCCGCAGCAGCGGCGGGCCGTCCAGCGCACCTCCTCGAAGCCGAACTCCTCCGACTCCGATGAGGGCGGATCGAGGTCGAAGACCAGCCGGTCGGGGTGGTCGGGCCGGTCGGCCCGGGAGAGCCAGCGGTGCGGGGTGACGCACGCCTGGTCGGCGAGATAGAGGAGGGTCGCGGTGTCGTCGCAGACCACATGGGTGACCTCGCCGCCCTCCTTGGGGAGC
The DNA here is from genome assembly GCF_014712245.1 of Streptomyces sp. 5-10. Taxonomy (NCBI): domain Bacteria; kingdom Bacillati; phylum Actinomycetota; class Actinomycetes; order Kitasatosporales; family Streptomycetaceae; genus Streptomyces; species Streptomyces sp. 5-10. The sequence goes on along the minus strand of NZ_JACVYG010000023.1, from coordinate 101,819 downwards.
ACGGCCCGCCGCACCCAGTCCGGAAAGTAGTCGGGTGCGTTCTTCTGCATCAGCGGCTTGCCGCCGATTCCGTCCGGATGGCGTTCCATCATCAAAGGGCGGCCGCGCAACTGCGGAATGATGCGCCGGGAGACCGAGCGGTAGTACGCGACGAGGTCCCACTTCGTGATCCCGTCGTCGGGGAAGAGCTCCTTTTCCGGCCGGCTGACTCGTACGGTGTGGCTGCCGGTCCTGACGTTCCGCGCATCGGTCCGCTTCTCGCTCATATCGGACTCGGGTAACCCCATGGATCGCTGACTAAACTCTGGAGTCCGGAAAACGGGAGAAGTGGAAAAGCGGGGGAAATCATGGTGAGACCCGGTTCGCTCGGCCCGCCGACGACGGATCGGCGCGGCCGCTGGGCGCAGAGCCCGCTCGCGCTGATGGACACCACGATGGACCAGTTGCGCACCCTGATCATGGTCCATGAGGCCGGTACGGCGCTGGGCGCCGCGCGGATTCTGGGCCGCGAACAGTCCAGTGTGCAAAAGCAGATCGACACCATGAACCGGAACTTTCGCGAGCTTTGCGGCGAACCCCTCGTACTCAAGCAGGGGCGGGGCAAGGACGTGCTGTTCACCGGCACCGGAGAAGCCCTGGTCGAATTGGCGCGCGGAACTCTCGGCGACTGGCTGGACGGCATCCATGAGTCACGGCGCCGCCTGGGAAAAACGCTGATGGTGGGCACCACCCGATTTACCCTCAGCTATCTGGCGGGTGCCGGCGAGCGGGTGGCCGAGGACTTCCGGCAGCGCGGTATCGAGCTCAAGGTCGGCCATGTGCGCACCCGGGACGTGCTGGCCAAGCTGCGCGCCAAGGACGTGGACCTGGTGTGCGGCTCCGTGGTGACCCGGCCCGACGGCGACGATGAGCTCGCCGCCTTCGATGTGATGGAGTGGCGGCGCAGCGGTGTCTCGCTGCTGACCAATCTCTCCGAGGCCGAGCTGCCCGGCCCCACCGCGCCGACCAGCGCGCTGCGCACCCTCCCGCTGGTGGTCTCGGCGAGCGGGCTGATGGCCGGGGTGCTGCACACCTGGTTCGGCGGCGACTACCGCGGCAAGCTGCGCATCGCGGCCGAGATCGACACCGTCAACTACGGTTTCGAGCTGCTGCGCTCCGGCCTGCTGCGTGGCTGCATGCTGGTCACCAAGGGGGTCGCGGACGCGGCGGGCGATCCGAGGGTGGCGTACGGACGCGGGCTGCGCGCCGTCGAGCTGGTCAATGACACCGGGCCCCGGCTGGAGGTGCTGCTGGGCGCGTTCACCCGGCGCGGGGAGCGCGCGTCCTATGACCCGGCCCATCCGCTCAATCTGCTCTGGGACTCGCTCGCGCAGGAGAACGCGCGCTGGCAGCGGGAGCAGCGCTGGCCCACGGCGGGCCTGGAGCCCGATCCGTTCGAGCTGGCCAACTCCTACGACCCGAGCGAGAGCTGAGCCCCCTGGTCGGCTCTTGAGCTCCCGTCGGTCCTCGAGCCCCCTGGTCGGCCCTCGAGCCCCCGTCGGTCCTCGAGCCCCCCGGCCAGCCCTCGAGCCCGGCCAGCCTTGAGCCCCCCGGTCGGCCCTTGAGCTCCCGAAGAGCTGCCCTCAGCTCTGCTGTCCGTAGAGGTCCAGCTCCACCAGCAGCGCCCGGTGGTCGGTGTGCGGCAGGTCCAGGAAGCGGGCCGTGCGCGGCCGTAGCGCCCGGCTGACCAGGACGTGGTCGATCTGCGCGCCCAGGACCGGGGTCGTGGTGCTCGGCCAGCTGGGTGTGCGGGACACCCCGGTGGCCCGTGCGCCGTCCCGCAGCCCGGTGTCCAGGACGGCCCGGAAGGCGGCGTGGTCCTGGGTGGCGTTGAAGTCGCCCGCGATCAGGGTGGTTTCCCCGTCCCGCCCGGCCGCGTAGGCCCGCAGCCGCCCCAGCTCGGTGCGCCAGAGGTCCACGTGCCCCGGCATCGGCGGCATGGGATGCGCGACCTGCACCCGCAGCCGCTGTCCCGCGACCCGGACCACCGCGCCCGGCATCCGCAGCGTTCCGCGCACCCCCTCCGCCCGGGTCAGCGGGTGGCGGCTGAGGATCGCCGAGCCCGCGGCGGCGCTGTCGCCGAGGGCGACGCTCCGGTACGGGTAGGCCCCGCGGACGGCGGCCGAGTCCAGCGCCGCGGCGCACCGCGTATCGCACTCCTGCACCGCGACCAGGTCCGGCCGCTCCCGGCGCAGCGCGCTCAGCAGCCCCTCCCTGGCCTGACCGAACTCGAGGTTCGCGGTCATCACCCGCAGCCGGGCGAGGACCGGTCCGCGCGGCTCGGGCGGGGAGCCGCCGTCGTACGGCTGGATGAACCACCCGGTGGCCGCCGCTGCCGCGAGCGCCCAGCCGCACCCCAGCGGCCAGCGCGCGGCCGTGCTCAGCAGCAGCCCGAGTGCCGCCGGAACCAGCAGCCAGGGCAGGAAGGCCAGCAGCTGCGGTAGGGGGGTGATGCCGTCGGTGTCCGCGGCGCGGGCCAGCACCACCGCGCTGACCAGGGCCAGCGGCGGCATCGCGCACCAGGCCGCCCACCGCCGGGCCCGTCCGCCGGGGAGCCGTAGCAGCCGGGCGACGGCGCCCCGGGCGCCGCGCGGTGCCAGGGGGCGGCCGTGGCCTGCGGCTTGGTCCTCCGCGACTGTCGTCTCCACGCTGGGCCTCTCGATCGGGGCGGGGCGCCCACATTCTCCTACGCACGGCAGGTCTAGACCTTGACGTGTTCATGAGCTAACTTCCCGGAGCACCACAGGAGTTCATGTCGGCATCCGTTGTTCACGCATACGAACTCACCGTCAGGAGAGCCGCCCCCATGCGCACCAGAGCCTTGTATCTCGCCCTCGCCACAGCGCTGGCCGCGCTGTTCGCGGGCATCCTCAGCGGCCCGGCCACGGCCGGGCAGCCCCAACGGTCCACCGCGTCCGAGGCCGCCACCGAAGCGGCGCCCAAGGTCACGCCCAAGGCCGCCTTCACCCACCCCGGCGTCCTCGTCAGCCGCGCCCAGCTCGACTTCGTCCGCTCCAAGGTGAACGCCGGCGCCCAGCCCTGGAAGGGCGCGTACGACGCGATGCTGGCGAGCCCGTACGCCTCGCTGTCACGCACCCCCAAGCCGCGCGCGGTCGTCGAATGCGGTCCGTACTCCGACCCCAACATCGGCTGCACCGATGAGCGCCAGGACGCGCTCGCCGCCTACTCGCTCTCGCTGGCCTGGTACATCACCCGCGACAGCCGCTACGCCGAGAAGGCGATCCAGATCATGGACGCCTGGTCGGCCACCATCAAGGACCACACCAACAGCAACGCCCCGCTCCAGACCGGCTGGGCCGGATCCTCCTGGCCCCGGGCGGCCGAGATCATCCGCTACAGCTACGACGGCTGGTCCGCCGCCTCGATCGACCGCTTCAAGACCATGCTGCGCACCGTCTACCTCCCGAAGGTCATCGGCGGCTCGAACTCCAACGGCAACTGGGAGCTGGTGATGATGGAGGCCGCCACAGGCATCTCCGTCTTCCTGGACGACCGGGCCGACTACGACAAGGCGATCGCCAAGTTCCGAGGCCGCGTCCCCGCGTATGTCTACCTGGAGTCCGACGGCTCCCTGCCCAAGACCGCGCCCGGCAGCGGCCTGGACACCCGCGACAAGATCATCAAGTACTGGCAGGGCCAGTCGACCTTCGTCACCGGGCTCACCCAGGAGACCTGCCGCGACTTCACCCACACCGGTTACGGCATCGCCTCCATCGCGCACGTCGCCGAGACCAGCCGCATCCAGGGCCAGGACCTCTACCCCGAGGTGGGCGAGCGGCTGCGGCAGGCGCTGGGCTTCCAGTCGAAGTACGAGCTGGGCGAGGCACCGCCGTCCTGGCTGTGCGGCGGCAGCGTCAAGCGCGGCCTCGGCCCGATCACCGAGGTCGGCTACAACGCCCTGCACAACCGGCTCGGCATCGCCATGGCCAACACCCAGAAGCTCACCGAGCGGCAGCGCCCGGCGGGCACCAACAGCCTCTTCCTGGGCTGGGAGACCCTGACCCACGGGGACAACCCCTCCTGAGCCCCGCCTGCTCCCGGGCCGACCCCGGGGCTTGCTCCCGGGCCTGCTCCCGGGCCTGCTCCCGGCCCGGCCCCGGGCCGCCGCGCGGCTCGGGGGCCTGGGGCGCCCGGCGGTCCACGCGGCGGAGCTTTCCCCTACCCGCCCCTTCCCGTAACTGGGGCTCCGCCCCAGACCCCAGGGCCCGGGGCGAAGCCCCCGTGCGGCGGAGCCCTGGCGCGGTGGAGTCCTCGTGCGGTGGAGTCCTCGTGCGGTGGAGTCCTCGTGCGGTGGAGTCCTCGTGCGGTGGAGTCCTCGTGCGGCGGAGCCCTCGCGCGGTGGAGCCCTCGCGCGGTGAAGCCGCATACCGATGCTTCCCCCTACCCGCCGCTTCCCGCAGCACCGACATGCAGCTCCGCCGCGCGGCAGGGGCTCCGCCCCTGGACCCCCAGGGCCTGGGGCCGAGCCCCGGGACCGGGCTCTGGGGTCTGGGGCGGAGCCCCGGGACCGGGCTCTGGGGTCTGGGGCGGAGCCCCGGGACCGGGCTCTGGGGTCTGGGGCGGAGCCCCGGGACCGGGCTCTGGGGTCTGGGGCGGAGCCCCGGGACCGGGCTCTGGGGTCTGGGGCGGAGCCCCGGGACCGGGCTCTGGGGTCTGGGGCGGAGCCCCGGGACCGGGCTCTGGGGTCTGGGGCGGAGCCCCGGGACCGGGCTCTGGGGTCTGGGGCGGAGCCCCGGGACCGGGCTCTGGGGTCTGGGGCGGAGCCCCGGGACCGGGCTCTGGGGTCTGGGGCGGAGCCCCGGGACCGGGCTCTGGGGTCTGGGGCGGAGCCCCGGGACCGGGCTCTGGGGTCTGGGGCGGAGCCCCGGGACTGGGGTCTGGGGTCTGGGGCGGAGCCCCGGGACCGGGGTCTGGGGTCTGGGGCGGAGCCCCAGTTTCGGGAAGGGGCGGGGAGGGGAGCAGCCCGCCGCAGGCGCCAAGACCCGACGGACACCCCCAGGGAGACTCGGGCCGTGGGGCCGTGGGGCCGTGGGGCCGTGGGGCCGTGGGGCCGTGGGGCCGTGGGGCCGTGGGGCCGTGGGGCCCGGGGGCCCGGGCCCCCGGTCACGTCACTCGCCGCGCAGCGCCAGCACCGTCTCGACCGTGTCCGCCTGATCCGCCGGCTTGTCCTCCCGGTAGCGCAGCACCCGCGCGAACCGCAGCGTGACGCCCGCCGGATAGCGGGACGAGCGCTGGAGCCCGTCGAAGGCCACCTCCACCACCAGCTCCGGCCGCACCCGCACCACCCAGCCGTCGTCGCTGACCGCGATCCCCAGCAGCGCCTCCGTCTGCCACTCCAGCATCACGTCGGTGAGCCCCTTGAAGGTCTTGCCCAGCATCACGTACGTGCCGTCCGGCGCCCGCGCGCCCAGGTGGAGGTTGGACAGCTTCCCGGTGCGGCGGCCGTGCCCCCACTCCGCCGCCAGCACCACCAGGTCCAGCGTGTGCACCGGCTTGACCTTCAGCCAGGACGCCCCGCGCCGGCCCGCGCCGTACGGCGCCTCAAGACCCTTGACCAGCACCCCCTCATGCCCCCGGGCCAGCACGTCCGCGGCGAACTCCCGTGCCGCCCGCCGGGTTTCCGGATCCGCCGGGTCGTCGGCCACCAGCCGCCGCACCCGTCGGGGCCCGGGGGCGATCCGGGCCAGTTCGGCGTGGCGCTCACGGGTCGGGAGGTCGAGCAGATCGTGGTCGTCCACCACGAGCAGATCGAAGAAGACGGGGGACAGCGGCAGCGCGGCCGACGCCCCGGCCACATCGAGCCGGGAGCCGACCCGGCCGGAGGTCTCCTGGAACGGCCGGGGCCGCCCCTCCGCGTCCAGCAGGATCACCTCGCCGTCGAGGATCGCCCGGTCCACCGCCAACTCCCGCGCCGCCGTGACGACCTCCGGCAGCCGCTCGGTGATCTCGTCGAGGGTGCGGGTGTAGATCCGTACCTCCTCGCCGTCCCGGTGGACCTGCACCCGGATCCCGTCCAGCTTCTCCTCGACCGCGCACGGCCCCAGCCGGTCCATGGCCTCGTCGAGGTCCTTGGCGCTCTGCGCGAGCATCGGCAGCACCGGCCGCCCCACCTCGAGCCGGAAGTCGGCCAGCGCCTCCGGGCCGCGCGCCAGCAGCGCCTCGGCCACCGCGCCCAGCGACCCGCCGACCATCACCGCCCGCCGCACCTCGGTGGCCGGTGCGCCGACCGCCTCGGCGACGCCCTCCACGGCCAGCCCCTCCAGTGCCCCCTGCCGCAGCTCCCCGCCGATCAGGCCGAGCAGAAAGCCCTGCTCCTCCTTGGTCGCGGCGGACAGCAACTCGCCCACCAGCCGCTTGCGGGTCGCCGTCGCACCGGTGCCGGAGACCGCCGCGACCCGGCTCAGGGCCTCGTCCACATCGAGCACCGCGAGCGTCGGCTCGGCGGCGGGTTCCCGCCGGTGGCGCAGGGTGGACCAGCCCACTCCGGTGCGGCGCTGGGGCAGCTTGCCCGCGAGGTAGGTGATCACCACGGCCGCCTCGGCCGGTTCCGTGCGCCGGAACAGCCGGGCCAGCGCGGCGATCTTCTCCGAGCGGGCGGAGGTGGCCGCGACCTGGCGGGAGGTCAGCGCGACATCAGCCAGCAGCATGGCTCCAGCCTGCCCCGCGCCCCGCTGGGAAGCCAGGCATCGCGTCCCTCAGGCGGTGTGTCCCGTCTCGGGGCGTCCGGTCTCGGGGCGCCCTGTCTCGGGCCGTCCCGTCTCGGGGCGTCCCATCTCCGCGCGCCCCGCGCCACCACGGCTCGGCCCGGCGCACAGCGCCCAGATCACGAGGGCGTCGATGATGAGCAGCACCGTGGCCCAGACCGGGTAGTACGGCAGCCACAGGAAGTTGGCGATCAGCGCGAGACCGGCCAGCACCACGCCCGTGACTCGGGCCCACATCGCACCGGTGAACACCGCGAAACCGGCGACCACCACGGCGATCCCGAGGGCCAGGTGGACCCAGCCCCATCCGGAGAGGTCGTACTGGAAGATATAGCTGTGCGTGACCAGGAAGACCCGGTCGGTCCGGATGGCCGAGATGCCCTGGGCCAGGTTCATCAGGCCACCGAAGATCATCATGACCCCCGCGAAGACGAGCCATCCGCTCACCGCCCGGTGCATATGGCCCGGAGCGGCCCCTGTCTGAACTCCACCGGCGTGACTGGCCATGTCGGGCTCCTTCGTCCGGCGCGATCGGCGCCGCCACGACACCGATTCGCGGCAATAAGGGTGAATTGCCCTTTTCTTAGATTTGCATAGACGCCCGCCCTCGGCACCTCGCCCGCCGTGAGCGCGCCGGTCGCATTCGCTATAAGAACGGAAAGTCGCGCATCATACGCGGAACGTGATGCCGCCGGGCCTCCGGAGGCGGAGATTCGCCTTCCAGGAATTCGCGGTGTAGATGTATGTGTATGGCCCGTTTTATGGGTCGATCGTGGGCTGCCCGCACGTTCCCCGGTCGGCGCCCACGGAGTCGGCGGCGGGAGCGCCCGGAGGTGGCGGGCCGGCGCTTTCGGTCGTGGCTGAACGTTCGCAGCGTCGCCGGTCAGGTCTTCATCCTCCAGCTCGTGATCGTGCTGCTGCTCGGCGCGGCGGCCACCGTCGCCCTGGTGCTCCAGGTGCGGCACGACGCCACCGACGAGGCGCGCGGCCGGTCCGTCGCGGTCGCCGAGTCCTTCGCCAACTCCCCCGGGATCGTCCAGGCCCTGCACAGCTCCAACCCCACCAAGGTGCTCCAGCCCCGGGCCGAGGCGGCGCGGAAGAGGACCGGTCTCGATTTTGTCGTGGTCATGACCACAAGGGGGATTCGGCTCACCCATCCCAAACTCAACCGGATCGGCAAGCACTACGTCGGCGTCATCGAGCCGGCGCTGCACGGGCACACCATCACCCATACCGGCCCCGGCACACTGGGCGAGGCGATGGACGCGGTGGCGCCCATCTTCAACAGCCACCACAAGGTCGTCGGCGCGGTCGGCGCGGGGATCACGATCAAGAAGGTGAGCGGGCTCGCCAACCGCCAGCTGCCGCTCCTCGTCGGCGCCGTCTCCGCCTCGCTCGCCCTCGCCACCGGCGGCACCGCGCTGGTGAGCAAACGGCTGCGGCGGCAGACCCGTGGCCTGGACCCGGTCGAGATGACGCGGATGTACGAGCACCATGACGCGGTGCTGCACTCGGTGCGCGAGGGCGTGCTGATCGTCGGCGGCGACGGGCGGCTGGTGCTGGCCAACGACGAGGCGTCCCGGCTGCTGGATCTGCCGCCGCGCCCGGAGGGGCGGCTGGTCGACGACCTGGGCCTGGAGCCCCATGTCGCCGATGTCCTGGCCTCCGGGCGCGATGTCACCGACGAGGTGCTGGTGGCCGGCGACCGGCTGCTGGCCATCAACAACCGGCTGACCGACCGCGCCGGCGGACCGCCCGGCAGCGTCGCCACCCTGCGCGACTCCACCGAGCTGCGCGCCCTGTCCGGCCGCGCCGAAGTGGCCCAGAAGCGGCTCAAGCTGCTGTACGACGCGAGTGTGGAGATCGGCACCACGCTCGATGTGGGCCGTACCGCCGAGGAGCTGGCGCAGGTGGCGGTGGACCGCTTCGCCGACTTCGTCACGGTCGACCTGGCGGAGCCCGTGGCGCGCGGCGATGAGCCGCTGGCGGTCGGCGGTGTCGAGATGCGCCGGTCGGCGGTCCACGGCATCCGGCCGAGCCACCCCTTCTATCCGGTCGGCCGGGTGTTCTCGTTCGTCCCGTCCTCGCCGCAGGCGTTCGGGCTGAGCGAGGGCGAGCCGGTCGTGGAGGCCGATCTCTCCGAGGCCGCCGGCTGGCAGGCCCAGGACCCCGAGCAGACCGCCAAGGTCATCGAGTACGGCATCCGGTCGCTGGTCACCGTGCCGCTGCGGGCCCGGGGCGTGCTCCTGGGCGTGGTCAACTTCTGGCGGATGAAGCAGCGCGAGCCCTTCGAGCAGGAAGAGGTGTCCCTCGCCGAGGAGCTCGCCTCGCATGCCGCGGTCTGCATCGACAACGCCCGCCGCTACACCCGCGAGCACACGATGGCGGTGACCCTCCAGCACAGCCTGCTGCCCCGCGCCCTGCCCAGCCAGAGCGCCCTGGACGTGGCCTTCCGCTATCTGCCGGCGGAGTCGGGGGTCGGGGGCGACTGGTTCGACGTCATTCCGCTGCCGGGGGCGCGGGTGGCGCTGGTGGTGGGCGATGTGGTGGGGCACGGTCTGCACGCGGCGGCGACGATGGGGCGGCTGCGGACGGCGGTGCACAACTTCTCCACGCTCGACCTCCCGCCCGACGAGATCCTCTCCCATCTCGACGATCTGATCGCCCGGATCGACCAGGACGAGAGCCCTGGTGGGCTGGACGGCGACGGCAGCGGTGGTGGAGGTGGCAGCGAGGGCATCACCGGGGCGACGTGTCTGTACGCGATCTACGATCCGGTGACGCGGCGTTGCACGATGGCGCGGGCCGGCCATCCGCCGCCCGCGCTGGTGCGTCCGGACGGTTCGGTGGAGTTCCTGGACCTGCCCGCCGGGCCGCCGCTGGGCCTGGGCGGGCTGCCGTTCGAGACCGCCGAGGCGGAGCTGGCCGAGGGCAGCCATCTCGTCCTCTATACGGACGGGCTCATCGAGGACCGCCGCCGGGAGATCGACACCGGCCTGGAGATGCTGCGCGGTGCCCTGGCCCACCCAGGCCGGACCCCCGAGCAGATCTGCACCGACGTGCTGGACGCGCTGCTGCCCAGCAACCCGAGCGATGACATCGCCCTGATCGCCGCCCGGACCCGGGTCGTGGGCGCGGACCGCGTGGCCTCCTGGGAGGTGCCGTCCGACCCCGCCGCGGTGTCCGGGGTGCGGGCGGAGGTCATGCGGAAGCTGGCGGAGTGGGGGCTGGACGAGGCCGCGTTCACCGCCGAGCTGGTGCTCAGCGAGCTGATCACCAACGCCATCCGGTACGCCACCGGCCCGATCCGGGTGCAGGTCCTCCGCGACCGCGCGCTGATCTGCGAGGTCTCCGACACCAGCAGCACCTCCCCGCATCTGCGGTACGCGGCGACGACGGACGAGGGCGGCCGGGGGCTGTTCCTGGTCGCGCAGTTCGCCGAGCGCTGGGGCACCCGCTACACGGCGAACGGCAAGGTCATCTGGGCCGAGCTGGCGATTCCGTAGCGCCCGCCCCGACCGAGTGGGCGATTCCGTAGCGTCCAATCCGGGCAGCGCGGGCGATTCCGGTACGTCGCGGGGAGGGCCGACGACGGCGGCGTCAATGGCAACGTCATATGCGTCCGGAACATGACGCTTCGCTGCGCCTCGATTTGACGGACCGTCATGATCCATGTGCTGAGAGGGCCCGGTCAAACCGACGTGACTCTACTAACATGTGGCGCCCACGGCTTGATGTCCGCGTGGTCCAGCCGAAAACCCCTCAACGCGCCCATGAGGACCTGATAGATGTCAGCACACATATCCAGCCATCCGTACAAAGGGCCCTCGGTGACGCGCGGGGCCCTGACCGTCCCCCTGCTGGCAGTCGTCGTCGCCGCCGGAGCGGGACTGTGGGTGACCACCGCGGTGCCATCCGCCCAGCGCACCTTCGTCGCCGTCTTCTGCGGAGCCGCCGCCGTGCTGCTGGGGGTGGCGCTCGCGGTCGCCGCCAACCGGTCGCGGACCATCGACCGTCTCCAGGAGCGGGTCACCGCGCTGGAGAGCGCGGCCGCCGCGCAGGAGATCGAGGCCACTCGGCTCGCTGAGGAAACGATTCCTTCCGCGGTGCGGCAATTGCGCGAGGGCGGCTCGGTGGAAACCGTGATCAGCCGCATGGAGCGCCCCACCAGCCGGGCCCATCAGTACCTCCTGCGGACCCTGCTGCGCGAGATCGGCGACGGTGAGCGGATGCGCGCCTCCGCCATGGCCGCGTGCGCCAACGCCGCGGGCCGCGTCCAGGCGCTGGCCACCAGCATGCTGGCCGACCTCCGGGAGATGGAGAACCGCCACGACGAGACCGTCCTCGGCGATCTGCTGAAGCTGGACCACACCACCGCCCAGGCGGGCCGGATCGCGGACAGCATCGCGGTCCTGACCGGTGCCCGCTCCGGGCGCCGCTGGACCAGGCCGATCGTCATGGAGTCCGTGCTGCGCGGCGCGATCGGCCGGATCAGCGCCTTCCAGCGGGTGCGGGTCCACTCGACCAGCAACGCGGCGGTGGCCGGTTACGCGGCCGAGGGCGTCATGCACGCCCTCGCCGAGCTGATGGACAACGCCGCCAGCTTCTCGCCTCCCACCGAGGAGGTGCACGTGTACGTCGAGGAGACGCACGCGGGCGTCGTGGTGACCGTCGAGGACGGTGGCCTGGTGATGGGCCCGGCCGCCCTGGACCGCGCCCAGAAGGCGGTCTCCTCCGAGAGCCTGGACCTGATGAGCCTGTCCGGCACCCGGCTGGGCCTCGCGGTCGTCGGCTGTCTGGCCCGTAAGCACGGGCTCACCGTCTCCTTCCGGCCGTCCGCGCGGGGCGGCACCGGTGTCGTCGTCCTGATCCCGCAGCAGCTGATCACGCACATCAACCAGGACGCCGTGGTCCTCGACACGCCGGGCACCGTCCGCACCGGGATCCCCCGGCAGGCGCCCGCCACGCCGTCCGCCGCGTCCACGGCCACGAGCGCGTCCACGGCCACCAGCGCGTCCACCGCCACGAGCGCGTCCACCGCCACCAGCGCGTCCACCGCCACCAGCGCGTCCACCGCCACGAGCGCGTCCGCCGCCGCGGTCGCGCCCGCACCGACGGCGCCCGCCCCGGCCGCTTCCCCGGCCATGCCGCCGGAGACCGCCCCGTCATCCCCGCTCCCGCCCCCGTCCCCGTCCACCGCGCCGGAGCCCTCCGAGCAGCCCTCGCGGGTCAACGGACTGCCCAAGCGGCGCCGTGGCGAGACGCTGGCCGCCGCCACCCGCGCGGCCGCCCAGGCGGCCGAGACGGAGCCCAGGCCCAAGGCCGGCCGTCCACGCCCCGAGGAAGCCGGAGCCCGCTTCGGCGCCTTCCGCCAGGCGGCCCGCGGTGGTTCCGCCGCAGGTGACCCGAGTGACACCGAGCCGTCGGTATCCGCAGATCACACCGAGACCGCCGAGCCTGCCGAGTCCACCGAGCCTGTCGAGAACGACAAGCCGTGACAGAAGGAACGCCGATGAACACCACCGACCGCAGCTTGGACTGGCTGTTGGAGAACCTGCTGGAGAAGACCCCGGGGTCGCGCCACGCCCTGGTGCTGTCACGGGACGGGCTCAAGCTGTGCCTCTCCTCCGGGTTGTCCGTGGACCAGGCCGATCAGCTGGCGGCCATCGCGTCGGGCATCCAGAGCCTCGCCCATGGCGCGTCCATCGAGTTCGGCGACGGCAGCGGCGGCGTACGGCAGTCGATGACGGAGTTCCACGGGGGGATTCTGTTCATCGTCGAGGCCGGCGAAGGCGCCCATCTCGCCGTGGTGGCCCATGATGACGCCGATGTCGGCATCATCGGCCACAACATGAACGAGCTGGTCGAGCAGATCGGCGACCACCTGCGGGCCGCTCCGCGGGTGGAAGCGGGCGGCAGCGGCGGCGGGGCGAAGGCATGATCCGAGGCCCGCTGGACAAGGAGGGGCCGGACCGGCTGTACACCGTCACCGGCGGCCGCAGCCGGGCGGACGAGAGCCGCTTCGACATGGTCACCCTGATCGTCAGCGAAAGCGACCCCACCCCCGGGATGCAGTCCGAGCACGTCAAGATCCTGCGGATGTGCCGCCGCCCCCTGTCGGTCGTGGAGATCTCCTCGTATCTGGAACTACCCGTCAGCGTGGTCAAGATCCTGCTGTGCGATCTGCTGGACACCGGCCGGATCACCGCGCGCCATCCGCATGCGGCCCGCCCCGGTGGCCGGCTGCCCGGGCCCGAAACCCTGAAGAAGGTGCTCGTTGCACTCCAGAATCTCTGAGACCACCGTGAGCACCACGCTTCCCGGCGGCGCCGGGCACGCCCCGCTGCGGGAGAGCGCGAGCCACGGTCTGAAGATCGTGATCGTCGGCGGGTTCGGCGTCGGCAAGACGACGATGGTGCAGTCCGTCAGCGAGATCCGCCCGCTCAGCACCGAGGAGACGATGACGCAGGCGGGCATCGGCATCGACGACGCCTCGTTCGTGCGCCACAAGACCACCACCACGGTGGCCTTCGACTTCGGCCGGATCAGCCTGGACGAGCAGATGGTGCTCTATCTGTTCGGCGCCCCGGGCCAGGAGCGGTTCTGGTTCCTGTGGGACCGGCTGTTCGCCGGGACGCTGGGCGCGGTCGTCCTGGTGGACACCAACCGGCTCTCCGACTCCTGGTACGCGCTGGACCGGCTGGAGCACCACGGCACCCCGTTCATCGTGGCCCGCAACAACTTCACCGAACCGAAGCACACGCTGGATGAGGTGCGGGAGGCCCTCGACCTCCCGCCCGAGGTGCCGATGATCGACTGCGACGCCCGCAAGCGCGACTCCAGCAAGGCCGTACTGGTCGCGCTCGCCCGCTACCTCTACTCCCTGTCCACCAACGGCGCCGCCGGAGAGAGCACCGCGTGACCACCCCTGATCCCACGGCCCCGCTCGAGGGCCGGCCCGAGCCCGTCTTCCCGTCGGCACCCGCGCCGCCCGACGGGGTGGTGCCCCCCGGGTCGGTGCCGCTGGACTACCAGCGGTTCCGGGACGAACCGATGGAGCTCTACCGCGAGCTGCGCCGGGACCACGGCCCGGTCGTGCCCGTCCTGCTGGACGGCAAGATCCCCGTCTGGACGGTGCTCGGCTACCGCGAGGTGATCCGGGTCACCACCGACCCCAATCGGTTCGCCCGTGACTCCCGCCGCTGGCACTCCTGGCATCTGGTGCCGCCCGACTGGGAGTTGACGACCTTCGTCGGCTACCGCCCGACCATGCTGTTCAGCGAGGGCGCCGACCACCAGCGGCGGTCCGAGGCGATCTGCGACGGCCTGGCGTCGGTGGACCAGTTCGAGCTGCGCGCCCAGTGCGAGCGCGTCGCCGACCGGCTGATCGACACCTTCGCGGGCAGCGGCCGGGCCGACCTGGTGGCCGAGTACGCCAGCCAGATCCCGCTGCGGGTGGTGACCCGGCTCTACGGCCTGGACGAGACCGAATCCGCCGCCGTCCAGGACGATTCGCTCCACCTCACCGGGAACGACGCCCCCATCGCGCTGCAGAACATGCAGACCCGGATGGAGACGCTGATCAAGCGCGTCCGGGAGAACCCCGACCAAGTCAACGTCGCCGCCCATCTGGTGTCCCACCCCGCCGGGCTCACCGACGACGAGATCATCAACGATCTGCTCGGCTCCATCTACGCCGTCCAGCAGCCCACCAGCGACCTGATCGGCAACGCCCTCCGGCTGATGCTGACGGACGAACGGTTCGCCATCACCCTCTCCGGCGGCCGCCGCAGCGTCGGCCAGGCGCTCAACGAGGTGCTGTGGGAGGACACCCCGGTCCCGTTCTGGATCGGCCGCTGGGCCGCCGAGGACACCATGCTCGGCGGACGCCGCATCCGTAAGGGCGACTGCCTGATGCTCGGCCTCGCCGCGGCCAACGCCGACCCCGACGTCCGCCCGGACTTCCACTCCGGCGCCGGTGGCAACCAGGCCCATATGGCCTTCAGCCACGGCAAACACGGCTGCCCCCCGGCCGCCCGCGAAATCGCCGAGGTCATCGCCACCGCCGCCATCGAGGTCCTGCTCGACCGCCTCCCGGACGTCACCCTCGCCGTCCCCGCGGACGACCTCGCATGGCGCGTCACCCTGATGATGCGCGGCGTGGCCGCCCTCCCCGTCGAGTTCACCCCGGCCCATCTGCACTGACCGTTTCGTTCCTGGCCTTGTCCCCCGGTGGTGCGTTGCCACCGCCGGGGGACGAAAGGGGCACACGGGTTTCCCATATGGCGCGCGCGAGGGCGTAGCGTGGAAGCCACATCCGCCGGATACCTGATGGTGAGTGGGGGACCAGGGGCCATGGGCTGTGAGGACGAGCGGGGGCTCGGGGACCGGATCGCTCGGTTCCGGGTCCGGCGCAAGCTCACCCAGGAGCGGCTCGCCGAACGGGCGGGGCTGTCCGTGGATGTGGTGCGCAAGCTGGAACAGGGGCAGCGGCAGACGGCGCGGCTCTCGACGATCAATGCCCTCGCCCGCGCACTCGATGTGGAACCGTCCGTCCTGATCGGTCAGCCGACCACCTTCGAGGCTCGTCAGGAGGGCGACTCGCCGTCCGTGCTCGCGCTGCGGCAGGCCGTCTCCCCGCTGACCGAACTCCTCGGTGAGGACGCCGACCCCGAGGCGCCGCCCACCATCGGGGCCCTGCACGCCGCGTTACGGTCCACCGAACGCATCCGGCGCGAGGGGCGGATGGCCGAGATCGGCGTCCTGCTGCCCCAACTCATCCGGGACGCCAGAACGGCGGCACACGCCCACAGCGGCGCCGACGCCGCCGCGGCCCACGCGGTGCTCGCCGAGGCGTATCAGGTGGCGGCCACCACGCTGGCCGCACTGGGCAAGGAGGATGCCGGGTTCACGGCGCTGGAGCGCTCCATGGAGGCCGCCCGGCGGTCGGACGATCCACACCTCGAGACCATGGGTGTCTCCACGTTGTCGTGGATCCTCACCAAGCAGGGGCGGCTGGAGGACGCCGAACGCGTCGCCCTGACCGCCGCAGAGCGGATCGAGCCCGGATTCCGGTCCCGGCCCATCGATCTCTCCCTGTGGGGAATCCTGCTGCTGCGCGCGGCGACCGCGGCCGTGCGACGCGGCAAGCACGACGCCGTGGACGAACTGCTCAACATGGCCACAGCCGCCGCCTCCCGCATCGGAGAGGACCGCCTCGACTACGCCACACCGTTCGGCCCGACCAACGTCGGTGTCGCCAAGGTCAACTTCCTGGTGGAGATGGAGCGCGGCGCGAAGGCGCTGACCGCGGCCCGTGCCGTCCCCGAACTCCACCGGCTTCCGCCGACATGGCGCGCCCGATTCCATGTCGACCGCGCCCTGGCCTGCGTCGACCTCGGCAAGGACGACAGCGCCGTCCGCGCGCTCCTGGCAGCGGAGGGCGATGCGCCGGAGTGGATGCGCTACCACGGAACGGCCCGGCGGGTGGTGGCCGAACTACGCGGCCGTGAGCGCCGCCGCACCTCCCCCGTGACCGAACTGGCCGACCGGCTCAACCTGGACGGCTAGGACGCGACGTCCCACACGGGCGTCAAAGTGGTACGTACGGTCACTGTCCGGTCGCTCTCGGCGGTCATAGCGTGCGCTCACGTTCACGAACCGCGAGGTCCGCCATGATTGTGACCACCACCGCCCGCCCCTCCGGGCACCCCGGCTACACGGAGACCCTGCCGTGCACGGCCCAGAGCGCCGCCACGGCCCGTCGTCTCGTCCGTACAGCGCTGGCGGTCTGGGGCATAGAGCACTGCGCTGACGGCGCCATCCTCATCGTCTCGGAGCTGGTGGCCAACGCGGTGGACCACACCGACTGCCGCGTCATCCGCGTCACCGTCACCCGCCCCGCGCCCGACGTGGTCCGCATCGCGGTGGTGGACAAGTGCCGCACCCTTCCTGTCCTGCGCACCGCTGGGCCCGACGACGAGCACGGACGGGGGCTGGCCGTGGTGGAGGAGTGCGCCTGGCGATGGGGGCCGATCGGCTGCCCTGGGGGAAGCGGGTGTGGGGCGAGTTGAGATGTGGGATCGAGGCGTGAGGGCGCCGGGCGGCACCGGCGTGAGCGTCGGCCCAGGGCGGGCCATTTCGGTTCAGCGCAACGACACCGAGGGAGCAGCAATGAGCACCGTAATGGAGAGCCCCGTGGCTTCTCCGACGATCGAGCGCGGTCGTCCAGGGGCCGAAGACCAGGAGAAAGAAGAGGAGCGTGCTGGACCTTCCTTCCCCTCGTGAGGAAGGTCCGGCAGACTCTGCGCCATGGTGGCCTAATGCGCTGTCGCGCGCATTAAGAACGGGTGTCACACTAGCGAGGGGTGTGTACGCCGTGCAATGGGTTACCGGGCGTTCGGTAGCCCCGAGGTCGTGAAGATCTGGTGCTCACGAGGGTGGAGGAGCCGTAGAGTCGGCGCGTCATGACAGAGCGACCACCGCATGGGTCGGCTCGCCCCGGGGGGCGTACGGCCCGGACTCGGGCCGCCGTGTTGGCGGCCGCGTACGAGGAACTCGACCGCGACTCGTTCGCCGCGCTCACCCTCGATCGGCTCGCGCGGCGGTCGGGGGTGCATGTGTCGACCATCCGGCGGCGCTGGCGCACGGTGGAGGGGGTGGTCGTCGATCTGCTGGCCGAGCGCAGTTCGACGCTGCCCACCCCGGACACCGGTGACTTCCACCGGGATCTGACGGAACTCGCCCAGGCCATCGCGGACTTCAACAACGCCCTGCGCAACCGCAATGTCATGCAGGGGCTGATCGCGGCCGCCGCGCATGACACCGGGGTCGAGGAGATCATCCGTAACGCGTTCGTACGACGGACCGAGGAGGTGACCCTGATCGTGCGGAACGCGGTGGAGCGGGGGGACGTCCACGAGGACACCGACGCGTGGGAGGTCATCGCCTCACTGGCGGCGCCGCTGTACTACCGGGTGCTCATCCTGCGCGGGGCCATCGACGAGCGGCTGGTGCGCACCACCGTCGAGGTGACGTATCAGGCGGCCCGGTCCGGGGTGTTCGTGCGGAAGGGGTGATGGCGCCCCGCGACCCCGTGGGGCAGACCCCGTGGGGCAGAACCCCGTGGGGCGGTCCCGTAGGGCGAGGGGCGCCATCGGCGGGGCGTCAGGAGGACGCGCCGCGTGCCTTGAGCATGTCGGCCATCAGCTGGATCTCCGACTGCTGGCCCTGGACCATCGTCCGGGCCAGGTGCTTCTCGGTCGGGTCCTTGACCAGCTCGACCGCGCCCTTCGCCATCTCGACGCCGCCCTTGTGATGGGCGGTCATCAGCTTCAGGTAGAGCACCTCGGCCGCCTTGCCCTTGGCCTTGCGCAACTCGTCGAGCTGGCTGTTGGTGGCCATGCCCGGCATGAGCGAGCCGTCGTGCGGCTTGTACGTGGAGCCCATGCCCTTCATCGAGCCGTGGTCCATGCCCTCCATGCCGTCCGTGTCGTCCGACGACATGTGCTTCATCCACGTCATCGGCGGGTCCTCGGACGTCTTGTCCAGCCCCCACATGTCCAGCCAGCCCTGGAGCATCCCGGCCTGGGTGGCCTGGGTGCTGGCGATGTCGAACGCCAGCCGCCGCACCTCGTCGTCGTCGGTGCGGTCGCGCACGATGAACGACATCTCCACCGCCTGCTGGTGGTGGACGGACATGTCGCGGGCGAAACCGGCCTCGGCCGAGGTGTCCTTCGGCGTCCCCGGGTCCGTCGAGCCCTCCGAGCGGTCGCTCGTCAGCCACAGCACCGCCACCGCCACCAGCGTCAGCAGCGCGAGGGCGGCGGCGACCCCCGCCACCAGCGGCTGGCGGGAGGCGCGGCCGACGGCGGTCCCGTCGCTCACGAAGTCTTCCCGTTGGTGCAGTAGGCGCCGGGCTCGGGCGTCTGCTTGCCCTGGACGAACTTCTTGAAGAAGTCGGCCACCCGCGGGTCGGACGCGTGTCGGATGTCCAGCTGGTTGCCCCAGGCGTTGAGGACGATCGGGGAGTCCTGCTCCTGGTAGGGGCTCATCATCGAGTACGGGGTCTTCTTCACCCGCTCCGAGAGGGCGGCGATGTCCTCCTTCGACGCCTTGTCGGTGTACGTCACCCACACCGCGCCGTGCTCCAGCGAGTGCACCGCGTTCTCCTTGGTCAGCGGCTTGGCGTAGACATCGCCGTTGCAGTTCTGCCAGACCTGGTTGTGGTTTCCGCCGACCGGCGGCGACATCGCGTACTTCACCGTGCCCTGGACATGCGTCCGGCCCAGGTTCTTCCAGGTCTTCATGCCCTTGAACTCGCCGGTCTTCACGACCGAGGAGGTGACCTTGGCCTCCTTCTCCTCCTTCTTGTCGCTCGCGTCGACGAGGAAGTAGCCCCCGACGGCCAGCCCGGCGACGATCACCGTGACCGAGGTGATGGTGATGATCCGGTACCGGCGCTCGCGCGCCTTCTCGGCGCGGCGCAACTCCTCTATCTTCGCGCGGCGGTCGGCCGCCGCGCCCTTCGTCTTCGATCCCTTGGAACCCATGGCTGTCCTCAACCTCGCAGTTCGCGCAAGTAGCGCAGTTCGCACACTGGATGGGTGGAGCGGTGCATCGCGGTGACCGGCGTCGGCCTAGGTCCGAAGTACTTGGAGTTGGTGAAGGCCGAGGGCGCGGACGGGATGGTCCGGCGGCGCCCGGGCGGAGTCCGGCTCCCGGGGGCCGGCGGGCGGCGGAACCTCGGCGAGGGAGGGCGGGGGTACGGGCGTGGGCACCAGGGCCTGGACGACTCCCCGGGGGCCCGCGACACAGTTGTCGCTTCCGGCGCCCGAGCCGGAGGCGTCGAACGGACGGTGCCCCGGAGCCGGATACGCGACCGGCTCCTCATGCGGCTGGACCGCCGCGGTCTCCGCCAGGCGGTGCGGGCGGCACCCCGTCGACAGGGCGGTGTGGCCGGCGGCGGGCTGGACGCACGAGGGCGCCATCCATATCGCCGCGGCGAGCAGCAGCACGGCGCGGCAGAGGACGGAAGGCACGGTGCCGCGCACCGGATCCCTCCGTATGTGGCCTATGTGGCCCCTCCGTATGCGGGCCTCTCCGCCGCCCTGCCCTCTGCCCATCGCGCCAGATCGTAACCACTGCGACTGTGGCGACTGAATGGGTCCATGCCGGAACGCGGCAAACGCCTGGTGGCGGCCCGGTGTCAGCCGCGCGCCACCCCGGCGTCCAGGTGTCTGTCAGCGGACGCCTAGTAGACGCCCTCGATCACGACCTCGTCGTCGAACATCGCCACCGGCCCCACATCGGCCACCGAGTCCCCGACCGCGCCCTCCGGCGGCGGCACGCGGATCGCCAGATCGCGCTCGAGGTTGCCCGGCAGCAGAGCGGACTTGCTGACGTGGTTCATCACCACCTGCCCGCGCTCGCCGTACGCCACCGGCGCCCCGCTCGCCGGGTCCACCACCGAGAAGGTGACGAACGGCGTCCGCGGATCGAAGACACACGGCTCGTCCGGGCCGAGCCCCAGCCGCTCGGTGGCACCGCCGAGGATCATGGTGTTGCCGTAGGTGCCGTACAGCTCACAGCCGGGGAAGACCTCGGTGCGCAGCAGATCGCGGGTGTCGGCGTCCATATGGGCGCCGCCCCACATGATGCCCTTGACCTTCTCCCCGATCAGCTCGATGAGGTCGTCGTGCCGGGCCAGCCGCTCCAGCAGCGGCGGGGTGGTCATCAGCACCCCGATGTCCTGGGTGCGCAGGACGTACGCCGCCTGCTCGATCAGATGGTTCACATAGGCGTCGGTCTCCTCGGCCTTCCCGCCGGAGATCAGCTTCTTCACCCACCGCGGATCCATGTCGACGCGGAACATCAGCCCACCGTGCCGGGCGGCCGTGCCCGCGACCATCTCGCCGACCATATGGGGGCCGCTGGGGGCGATGGCGAGCCAGTCCACCCCGCGCGGGATGCCGAGCCCGTCGAGGTCGGCGCTCAGCCCGTGGGTGAGGCGGTCCAGCCAGTCGCGCAGACACACGATCCGCTTGGGCGCGCCGGTGGTGCCGCCGCTTTCGAAGACCCCGACGATCCGGGCGTCGGCGCCGTAGCCCTGGGGGATCAGATCGCGCACCGGCACCTCGCGCAACTCCCCGGTGACATTGGGGAAGAGCGCGAGGTCGGCGACGCCCTTGACGTCCCGCCGCGGATCGAAGTCCAGCGTCTCCGCCTTCCGCAGCCAGAACGGGGAGCCGGTGTCCGGGCCGAAGTGCCACTCCATGGCGGCGCGGATGTACTCGTCGGGGTCGGGGCGCTCGTCGAAGGGGATGTCGAGCACCGAAAGGGAAGCTGTCGGCACGGGATGCTCCTCGCGGGTGGCGGCAGGGGTGCGGACTCATGGGGTCGGGGGACTCATGGGGTCAGCCGCGGATGACGGCCTTCGTACGCATCAGGAACTCGCCGAGATACGCGTCGTGCGGGATGCCCGGGGCGATCCAGTGGGTGGGGTGGTCCCCGATGTAGAGGTTCTTGATGGACGGCTCGGCGAGCAGCCCGTCCAGCAGCGCCTCGTCCCCGGTGACCGCCGTGACCACCAGGCTGTCCCGGAGCGCGGCGACCCCCGCCTCCCGCGTCCAGGGGGCCACCCAGACGCAGGGGAACGACAGCTCCACGCCCAGCCGCGCGTCCCGCGGATCGTCGAGCTGGAAGACGGCGGGGCGGAGGGCGGCGCTGCCGTCGCCGAGGTCGTCCACCACGCCGTCGCCGCCCAGCCAGGCCCGGGCGCCCGCGGCCTTGCCGAGCAGCAGGCGTTCGAAGCCGCGCGCGACCTCCAGCGGATGGACCGGCAGTACGGCCTTCTCGTCCTGCGGCGGCAGGCTGGGGAGGGCGGCGAGCCGCTCCGCCAGCGCCTCGGCCACCGGCGCCGGATCGCCCTCGACGAGGACGGCGGTGGCGTTGACGCAGGCGGTGCCGCCGTGGCGGGCGATGGAGTCGACCACGACATCGAGGTGGTCGCGCCACTCCCGGTCGGCGGTGATCAGGACCTTGGAGCGGCCGGGCCCGTTGGGCAGGACGGCCGGATCGGCGGCGTAGCGGTCGATGACCTCCTGCCCGCCGTAGACCATGGAGAGGTCCGCGCCGTGCAGGATCTCCCCGGCCGCGTCGTGGTCGGTGGGCAGCAGCACCACCTGATCCGTCCCGAACCCCGCCTCGCGCAGGGCGCTGACCAGCCGGTACGGGGTGAGCGGCTCACGGCGCGAGGGGCGTACGGCCACCCGGTAGCCCAGCGCCAGCGCCTCCAGCCACAGGGCGTGCACGGCGGGGTGGTTGCCGGCGGCGTGCACCGCGAAGACGTCGCCGCGCCGGATCCACACCGCGGTGCCGCTCCGGGCGTACGGATCGCGCCAATCGCCCACCGCGCCCACCGGGCGGGCCGCCTGGACGCTGCGGTACGCCTCGGTGGCGCTGAGCCGTATCGCCTCCACGGCGATCCGCACATTGGCGAGCGGGGTGCCCGACATCCGGCACACCGCGCCCTCGTACGCCTCGGCCGACATCCCGGCCACGGTGCCGGTGGCGAACAGCTCCCCCGCCCGCTTCAGCGCGGCCAGCCGCTCCTCCAGGGACAGGGTGTCGGCGGCGCGCAGCGCGGCCAGCGCCCGGGTGACGAACAGCCGGGGCACCAGGGAGAGTTCGGCCATCGGGGCGCCGGTGACATCGCCGACGGTGAGGCGGTGGCGGGAGCGGTAGGGCCCCTTGGGCCCCAGCGCGTCCAGAGAGGCCAGGGCGTCCAGGGCATCAGGGGCGGCGGTGGCGGGCTGGGACACGCTGGCTCCTTCGCGGGCGCGGGACACACCGGCTCCTGGGCGGGCGCGGCGGGAAAAGGGTGAACCAGGCCAATCCCACGGCGCGGACGGTACGGAGTCAATTGGCCCAAAGGCCATGCCCGGGCCCTTGGCGCGGGCAGGGCGCACGGCGGGGCACGTACCATGCCCGGCCGGAGGTGGTAAGGACATGGCGGGTACGGGCAGCGGTCGCGTCCTGGTGACGGATGACGACGCGGCCATCCGGCGGTCCCTGGAGCGCGGGCTGCGGCTGGGCGGGTTCTCCGTGACCCTCGCGGACGGTGGCCACGCCGCGCTGGCCGCGGTGCGCGACGGGGCGCCCGATGTGGTGGTCCTGGACATCTCCATGCCCGACCTGAGCGGGATCGAGGTGTGCCGCGCCCTGCGCGCGGACGGCAATGACGTGCCCGTCCTGATGCTCTCGGCCCTCGACGAGGTGGCCGACCGGGTGGCCGGGCTCCAGGCCGGGGGCGACGACTACCTCGTCAAGCCCTTCGCGCTCCAGGAGCTGGTGCTGCGGCTGCACGCCCTGCTGCGCCGCCGTCCGCCCGCCGCCACCGACCGGGTGCGGGCCGGGGCGCTGGAGATGGTGCCGGAGGCCCGGGAGGCGTGGCTGGACGGGGTGGAGCTGCGGCTCACCCGGCGCGAGTACGAGCTGCTGGACGTGTTCGCCCGCAACGCCGGGATCGTGCTCACCCGCGATCAGCTGCTGGATCGCGTCTGGGGCTATGACTTCGACGTCCGTACGGACGCCGTGGACACCTTCGTCAGCTATCTGCGGCGCAAGCTGGAGGCGGACGGCCGCCCGCGGATGCTGCACACGGTGCGCGGCGTGGGGTTCGTCCTGCGGCCCGCCGAGGCGCCGTAGCCGGGGGCGGCGCCGGTCTTTCCGGTGGGTCCGGAGGTTTCGGTGGGCGGGTCCGGCCGTTCCCGCTCGTCCGGCCCTTCCATCCCTTCCGTCCCTTCCGGCCCACAAGGTTTCCACAAAGAAGGCTCCTAGGTTTCCCCCGTCCGGGGCGGCCCGGCCCCTCCCGGGCCGCCCGGCTCCGAGGGAAGGAACGCACCATGCACCGTGGAAAGAGCGTCCTCGTGGCGTGCGCCGCCACCGCCGCCCTGCTCGGTCCGGTGGGCATCGCGGCGGCGGACGGCAGCGTCTCGGCCACGACACCGGCCGCCGCCCCGAGCGCGAAGGGAGCGAAGGGCGCGGGGGACGGCTCCCGGGGGCTGTGCAAGCGCGCCAAGAAGATCGACAAGCGGCTGGACCGGGCGCTGAAGCGGCTGAAGGGCCCGGCGACCGTCCGCGGGTCCGTGGCCCGGCTGGCGAAGCGGGTCGAGCGGGCGGAGAAGGCGGACCACACCGAGGTCCAGACGTTCCTCAACCACAAGCTCACCTTCCGCAGGTCCCTCGTGCCGACGCTCGAGCAGCGGCAGAAGGACCTGTCGAAGGTCCAGAAGTGGTGCGCCGCGCGCGGCGAGGGATCCGGCAGCGGTAAGGAAGCGGCCAAGTGAAGCGCGGCCCCTGGGCCCTGGCGGCCACGGCGCTGCTCTGCGCCGCGCTGGCCACCGGCTGCGGCGGCGGCAACGGGGGCTCCGGCGGCTCGGACGACGCGAACGGCTCATCGGGCACGTCCGCCCCGTCGGCCACCGCACCCCCGGCTCCTTCGGCCTCCGGCCTGGACGGGCTGAACAAGCTGGTGGACGACGCGGAGTCGGCGGCGAACAGGGCGGACTCCGACGCGGCGAACGACAACTGAGATGACGGGTCCCCGGCGCGCGACCTCACCGTTCGCGCCGCCGCGCCGGGGACCTCGTCCTTCAGACGATCGTGACCGGGGCGATCAGACCCGCGGTGGATCCGGCCGGTACGGGGTTGGCCTCGGCGCTGACCAGATCGCCGTTCTCCATGACCCCGGAGCCGCTGACGTCCACATGGACCCGCAGCCCGTAGTTGTCCCCCGGGACCAGCTCCCCGGGGACGGTGACGCTGAACGGGACATGGCCGCCCGGGCTCAGCGGCACATCGGTGAGGACCTGCGCGGCGACGATCGACTCGGGGGTGTCGGAGCGGGACACGTTGCGCACCTCCACCACCACCCGCGCCGCCCGCCCGGCGGGGGCGTCGGGGGGCAGGGTCACGATGCCACTGAGGACACTGCTCATTCCGAGATGGGTTCCCCCGCGGGCGGCGGTCTTGTTCCCCCATCCGGGTGGAGCGGTGCGGTGCGGAGCGGTGTGGTGCGGAGCGGTGTGGTGTCGTCAGTCCGCGCAGGGGCGGCCGTTCAGGGTGAAGGAGCCGGGCGGCCGGTTGCCGTCGCTCCAGGTGCCGAGGAAGCCCATGGAGAGGGAGTCACCGGCCTTGACCCGCTTGTTGTAGTCGGCCGGGGTGGCGGTCACCTTCGAGCCATGCTGGGTGAACTCCCCGTTCCACATCTGCGTCACCCGCTGGGAGTCGCGGAAGGTCCAGGTGACCCGCCAGCCGTCGAGGGACTCGCGGGAGGTGAGGGTGACGGCGGCCTGGAAGCCGTCGGGCCACTCGTTGACCAGATGGAAACGGGCGGTGCAGTCGGCGTCGTCGCCGGGCTTCCGGTCGTCGGAGGGCGGTTTGCCGCCGTGGCCGGACGTGGAGCCGGAGCCGGAGTCGCCCTTGGAGGACGAGGGGGATGGGTCGGGAGAGCGCCCCGGCTTCTTCTGCTGCCCCTTGCCGGAGCCCTTCCCGTCCTTCCCGCCCTCACTCTTCGAGGGGCTGGCGGAGGCGGGCGCGCCGGGGCTGTACGGGGAGGAGGTGGCGGGGGCCAGGCTGCCGGGGGTCACCTCGGGGCCCGTGGAACCGCCGCTGCGGTTGTCGGAGTCGGCGGCGGTTCTGGTCATCGCGACCAGTGCGGCGAGGGCGACGACGGCTATCACCGCCAGGATGACCGTCGTACGGGCTCTGCGTAACCGGCGGCGGGCGGCGCGGCTCCGGACGACCCGGTGCCCCCCGGAGCGAGCCCCGCTCGCCCCATCGGCCCCGCCCGCACCGGCTCTGCCATCCGAGCCGACTCTGCCACCCGAGCCAACTCTGCCCGCACCGGCTCTGCCCTCCACGCCACCGGCCCGTCTGCTCCGCCGCGTCCCGATCACGTCCAGGACCCGGTCGCGCAGCCGCTCCCACAGCGGCGCGCGGACCGCGTGCGCGGTGGGCGCGGCGGCGCGGGCGCTCGGCGCGGCGCCCGGGGCCCGCTCGGCGAGCGCACGGCGCCGCTTGAGGTAGAGGTGCGCGCCCCAGCCGATGACCCCGCCGGCCAGCGCGCCGGGCAGCCCGGCGCCGTCCACATACATACAGGTGGCGGCGTCCCGGCAGGTGCGGCACCGGGCGAGGTGCTGCCACAGGTCGGCGGGTGAGGGGGAGTCGGGCGCCCGGGTGGCGGCGTCCAGCAGCTTGGCGTAAGCGCGGCACTCCTCGTCGGTGAGGGTGTCCACATGGGCGCGCTGACACCGTTCGCGGAAGGCCGCGCGGACCCGGGCGATCTCCTCGGTGGCGTACTCCGGGTCGTACCCCAGCTGCCGGGCCACCGCCTCCGTGGACCGCGCCTCCACCTCGACCAGCCACAGCAGCTCCCCGTCCGCCTCCGGCAGGTCCCGCAGCGCGCGCAGGGCGAGCGGCTGGTCGCGGGGCGGGGCGGCGAACCGGGCGGCGAGGTCGGAGGCCAGCCAGGTCCGCAGCTCCGGGTTGAGCCGGTCCCCGTGCCGGTGGGCGTCCCAGTCGGCGGCGGTCTTCCGTACGGCGGTCAGAAAGAGCGGAAGCCACGGGAGGCGCTTGCCGAAGCCCCGGGTGCGGCGGTTGCGGGTCTCCCGGATCCCCCGCCGGAACGCCTCGGTGGCGAGCCGCATCCCGTCTTCCGGGGTGGTGGTGCACAGCTCCGCGTAATCGGCGACCGCGTCCCAGTACGCGCCCAGCAGCGCCGTAGCGGAGGCCGCGCCATCGACATCCTCGGCGGGCGCCTCGGCGACCCCGCGGCGCGTCGGGGAGCCGTCCCCGGGCGATTCCCTGGGAGATGAGTGGTCGGGCATGGAGGCAATTCCTCACTCACGAACAGCGGCGCCCCCGCCGGGGGCAACCCTCTCACAAACGGGCCGCGGGGTGTTCAGCCAACAGCACAGCGGTGCCTCGGAGTTGGGGATTCCCCTTACGGGGGCGCGCCGAGCCTTTCACGCCGGTGACCTGGCTGACAAGAGACGTAGAGCAGTCCCCATTTGGGATTATGAGCTACCTGACAAGCCGTGGGATCCAGCCGAATCAACGTGAATAGTAGTCACGTTCACTGTCCCGTGCGACACAATGGCCACACCCGCAAAAGGTATAGACCGCACAGTTCGCGCTGTGAACTCCTGTGCGTTTTCGGTGACTTCCGGGAGGCGCGGGCTTGCCGTCCCGCCGCGCCGGATGCGCCTCGGTGCCGATATCGGTGCCGGGGTCGGTGCCGGGGTCGGTGTCGGTGGGAGCAGGCGGGCGCGTGGGGCGTATCCGCCGGGGCGGGTCGTCCGTATCAATCAGCGCATGACCTCCCGAAACGTCTGGTTCGGGCGCTAAGGTTCACTTCACTCACGCGACATGTGCGGCGCGTCACACATCGCAACGCGGAGGCCGCTCGGGGGGTCCGAGGCGGCTGCTTTTTTTGGGGGGGACCAACCATGCGGGAGATGACCAAGGGCGGCAATGTCGGCCTGGCCGCTCTGAGCGAGGACACGGGGTCCGTGATCCTGAGCCTGAACTGGAGCTCGGCGACCGGAGACGGGGACGCCGATGTCTCCGTGCTGCTGCTGAACGGTGATGGCAAGGTCCGTGGCGACGCGGACTTCTACTTCTACAACAACCCGGCCGCCGCCGATGGCAGTGTGCAACTGCTGGGCAAGACGCCGACCGCCGAGGGGAACGAGGACCGCATCAGCCTCGATCTGACGGCGACACCCGCGGATGTCGAGCGGATCGTCGTGGCGGCCAGCCGGTACGGCGGCGCCAGGTTCGGCGATCTCAGTGACCTGCGGGTGACCCTCGCGGACCGGGTCGGCGAGACCCTGCTGGGATTCTCGATCGAGGACGCCGATGTGGAGAGCGCGTTCATCTTCGGCGAGCTCTACCGCCGGGGCGAGGAGTGGAAGTTCCGGGCCGTCGGGCAGGGGTACGAGTCCGGACTGGCCGGTCTGGCCACGGACTTCGGCATCGACATCGACGATGACGCGGCCGACGAGGAGACGGCCGATGAGGAGACGGCCGACGAGGTGGCGAACGCGGCGCCGGAGCCGGTGGAGCAGGCGCCAGCCCCCGGGGCCGAGGGGGTGCCCAGCATCCCCGCGCCGACGTCGGCGCCCACGGCCCGGGTGGCGGGCGAGGAGCCCGCACCGGCTCCGGCCCGCCGCCCCCGTACGGCGAAGAAGAAGGTCACGCTTCCCAAGGTCGCCAAGAAATCGCTGGCGGAGAACGAGTCGTGGCGGGTGGCTCGGCTCTTCCCGGTCTCCTCGCTCAGGTACGACCGGGAACGGGAGATGCGCGCCACGTCCGTCCTGCTGTCGGTGATGGCGCAGGTGCCCGAGCTCGGGCGTCGGCTCACCGCGGCCTTCGGCGCGCCCGCCGGCCGTATGGAGACCTTCACCGAGGTCTCCCTGCCGCACGGCGGCAACGCCCCCAAGCGCCCTGACGGCGTGATCCGCGTGGAACGGGCCGGGAAACTCTGGACCGCCCTGGTGGAGACGAAGACCAACGGCAATCCGCTCAAGTCCGAGCAGGTCCAGGACTACATGGACATCGCCGCCCGGCGGGGCTACGAGGCCGTCATCACGCTGTCCAACGACGTCGCTCTCGAGGGCAGCCCACTGGTCGACGTCAAGGTCGACGGGCGCCGTAAGCACAAGGTGGCGCTGTGGCATCTGTCCTGGGCCGAGGTGGCCCACCACGCCCAGATGCTGATCCGCCACGAGGGCGTCGGCAACACCGCGCACGCCTGGCTCCTCCAGGAACTGCTCCAGTACCTCCAGCACGAGAACTCCGGCTGCCACGGCTTCCAGAACATGGGCCCGGCCTGGGTGCCGGTGCGCAACGGCATCGACAACGAGACCCTGTGCCAGGGGGACCAGCGCGCCATCGACGTGGTCGAGAGCTGGGACCGGCTCGTCCGCCAGGTCTGTCTGCGGCTGGGCGGCGAAATCGGGCAGAAGGTCCTGCCCGTCCAGCGCGCCAGGCGGGGAACCGACCAGAGCTCCCGTCGTGCGGCCATGGCCGACCGGCTCTGCGAGGAGGGCCGTCTCTACGCCGAGCTGCGCATCGAGGGCACCTCGGGGATCCTCGCGATCGTCGCCGATCTGCGCACCGGCAAGCTGCGCACCTCCATCGAGATTCCGGCCCCGGACCAGGGCTACCCCCTCAGCTGGGCCAAGCGCCTGGTCCGGCAGCTCGCCGAGGCCCCGGCCGACCTCCATGTGGAAACCCTTGTCGAGGGGCAGGGCGGCGGCCCGCGCGGCACCCTTGAGCGGCTCCGCCCCGAACCGGCCGACATGCTCCCCAAGGGGGGCGCCCGGATAACCGGGTTCCGGCTGTCCCTCTTCAAGGGCATGGGCAGCGCCCGAGGCAACGCGGAGTCCGGCTTCATCCGCAGTGTCGACGACGCCGTGGACCGCTTCCACTCCGGTGTGGTCGCCCACTTGGGGAGCCGCTCGGCCCGCCGGCCGTAGGGGATGAGAAGGCGGATCGGGCCACTGTGCGGTGTGACATTGCACTGCTATCGTCGAGAGGACAGTGGCCTGGTCCCCTCCCCCTGGAGGTTCCGCATGCCCGATCTCTCCACGCCCTGGCGTGGCGTTCATGTCGCCACGGCGCTTCCGTTCCATGACGATGACGAGCTGTCGGTCGACTACGAGGGTTACGCCGCCCATGTGCGGTTTCTCGCCGAGCACGGCTGTGACGGGGTCTGCCCCAATGGGTCGTTGGGGGAGTACCAGACCCTGACGGACGAGGAGCGGGCGCGGGTGGTGCGGGTGGCGGTGGAGGCGGCGCCCGAGGGGTTCGGGGTGATGCCGGGGGTGGCGGCGTACGGGGCGCTGGAGAGCCGGCGGTGGGCGGAGCAGGCGGGGGAGGCCGGGGCGCGGGCGGTGCTGGCGCTGCCGCCGAACAGCTACCGCGCCGACCGGGAGGCCGTGGTCGGCCACTACCGCGAGGTGGCGCGGGCCGGGCTGCCGGTGGTGGCGTACAACAACCCCCATGACACCAAGGTCGACCTCACCCCGGAGCTCCTGGCCGAGCTGCACGGGGAAGGGCTGATCGTCGCGGTCAAGGAGTTCAGCGGGGATGTGCGGCGGGCGTACGAGATCGCCGAGCGCGCCCCCGGTCTCGATCTGCTGATCGGCGCCGATGACGTGCTGCTGGAGCTGGGGCTCGCCGGGGCCGTGGGGTGGATCGCCGGGTATCCGAACGCGATTCCCGACGCCACCGTGGAGCTGTACCGGCTCGCCACCTCGGGCGTCGGCGCGGACCTGGAGAAGGCGCTGCCGCTGTACCGCGCGCTGCATCCGCTGCTGCGGTGGGACTCCAGGACCGAGTTCGTCCAGGCCATCAAGGCGTCCATGGACCTCGCCGGGCTGCGTGGCGGGCCGTGCCGCCCGCCGCGTTCGCGGCTGGCCGGGGAGGCGGCCGCCCGCGTCGTCCGGGAGACCGAGACGGTGCTCGGGTTGGGGTACCGGTGAGGGCCGTGTCGGTGGGGGTGGCCGTGTCGGTGGGGGGGGCGGTGCCGGTGGGGGCCGTGTCGGTGAGGGGGTGCCCGTGAGGTCGCGGCGGGTCTTCCACACCGTGGAGTCCCACACCGAGGGCATGCCCACCCGGGTGGTCACCGGCGGCGTGGGGACGCTCCCGGGCGCGACCATGGCCGAGCGCCGCCAGTGGTTCATCGAGCACCGCGACGATCTGCGCACCCTGCTGATGTACGAGCCGCGCGGCCACTCCGCGATGAGCGGCGCCATCCTTCAGCCGCCGACCCGGCCGGACGCGGATCACGGCGTGCTCTTCATCGAGGTGTCCGGTGTGCTGCCCATGTGCGGGCACGGCACCATCGGCGTGGCCACCGTGCTGGTCGAGACCGGGATGGTCGAGGTGCGGGAGCCGGTCACCACCATCCGCCTGGACACCCCGGCGGGCCTGGTGGTCGCGGAGGTCGCCGTGCGCGACGGGGCCGCCACCTCGGTGACGATCCGGAACGTGGCCGCGTTCTGCCTGGCCACCGACCGTACGGTGCGGGTGCCCGGCTTCGGCGAGGTGCGCTACGACATCGCCTTCGGCGGCAACTTCTACGCCATCGTGGAGCTGGACGCCCTCGGGCTGCCGTTTGACCGGGCGGCGGGGCAGGAGCTGCTGACCGCCGGGCTGAAGATCATGGACGCGGTGAACGCGCAGGACCCGCCGCACCACCCCGAGCGGCCGGACATCACCGGCTGCCGCCATGTCTACCTCCAGGCCCCGGGCTCGACGGCGCGCCACTCCCGCCACGCCATGGCCATCCACCCGGGCTGGTTCGACCGCTCCCCCTGCGGCACCGGCACCTCCGCGCGGATGGCGCAGCTGTACGCACGCGGTGAGCTGGGGCTCGGCGAGGAGTTCGTGAACGAGTCGTTCATCGGGACGCGGTTCGTCGGGCGGCTGCTGGAGGAGACCACGGTGGCGGGGCTGCCCGCCGTCGTGCCCTCGATCACGGGGCGGGCGTGGGTCACCGGCACCGCGCAGTTCCATCTCGACCCCGAGGATCCGTTCCCGGCCGGGTTCCTGGTGTAGAGGGGAGAGATCGGTGGTGGATGGAACATGACCGGGTCCGCTCCCCGTGGCCGCGGCTCCAGTCTCGAGCCGCTCGGCAAGCGCGAGAGCCTGCGCGACCGGGTCAGGAACGCCCTGCGCGCGGGCATCATCTCCGGTGAACTCGCCCCCGGCGCCGTCTACTCGGCGCCCGCCCTCGGCGCCCGCTTCGACGTCTCCCCCACACCCGTCCGCGAGGCGATGCTCGACCTGGTGAAGGAGGGGCTGGTGGTCTCGGTGCCCAACAAGGGGTTCCGGGTCACCGAGGTCTCCGAACAGGACCTGGACGACCTGGCCTCCATCCGCCTGCTCATCGAGCCGCCCACCGTACGGGAGGCCGTACCCCGTATTCCGCCCGGCGACCTGCCCGCGCTGCGGGAGCTGGCCCAGGCCATCGTGGACGCGGCCGAACGCGGCGACCTCATCGGCTATATCGAGGCCGACCGGGTCTTCCACCTCACCCTGCTCGGCTACGCCGGGAACCGGCGTCTGGTGGACGTGGTCTCCGAACTCCGCTCCCAGACCCGGCTGCTGGGTCTCGCCCCGCTGCTGGAGAGCGGGCGGCTCGGCCGGTCGGCGGCCGAACACCACGCTCTTCTCGACCTCGTGGAGGCGGGGGACGCGCCCGGCGCCGAGGCCATGACACATCGCCATATCGGCCATGTGCGCGGGCTGTGGGCCGGTGGCCCGTGACTCGGGACGGGTGGGAATCGGCCTCCCAGGGCCTGCCGAAGACCGCCGACCTCGTCGTCGTCGGCGCCGGAGTCGTCGGCGCGGCCGCCGCCTGGTTCGCCACCCTCGCCGGGCTGCGGGTCGTGGTCGTCGACCGGGGCGCCATCGCGGGCGGCACCTCGGGCGCGGGCGAGGGCAACGTCCTGGTCTCGGACAAGGAGCCGGGCCCGGAGCTGGAGCTCGCGCGGTACTCGCGGCGGGTGTGGGGCGAGGACCTGGGCCCGTACGGCGAGCGGTGGGAGTTCGAGCGGAAGGGCGGGCTGGTGGTGGCCTCCACGTCCGCCGCCCTGGACGCGCTGCGGACGCTGGCCGAGCGGCAGCGGGCCAGCGGGGTCGACGTACGGGAGGTGGCCGGGGCCGAACTCCACGCCCTCGAACCACGGCTGACCCGCGAGGCCGCCGGGGGTGCGCTGTATCCGCAGGACGCCCAGGTGCAGCCCATGCTGGCGGCGGCCCACCTGCTGCGGCTCGCGCGGCAGCGCGGAGCGGTGGTGCGGACGGGGACGGAGGTGGTGGGGTTCCTCCGGCGGGGTGGGCGTGCGGGCTTTCCGGGCGCCTCGGGTGGGCGTGCGGGGTTTTCGGCCGTCTCGGGTGGGCGTACGGGCTTCCCGGCCGTCTCGGGAGCAGGCGGGGCGGGCGTCCCGGTCACCCCGGGAGGCGGCGCGGGCGCCCGGGCCACCCCGGGAGCAGGCGGCGCGGGTGCCCCGGTCACCGGCGTACGGACACCCCACGGCACCATCAGCGCCCCCGCCGTCCTGAACGCGGCGGGCACCTGGGCCGGTGCGGTGGCGGGGCTCGCGGGCGTCGAGCTGCCGGTGCTGCCACGGCGGGGCTTCGTCCTCGTCACCGAACCGCTGCCGCCCGCGACCGTACGGCACAAGGTCTACGCGGCCGACTACGTGGACGCCGTGGCCAGTTCGGACGCGGAGCTCCAGGCGTCGCCGGTCGTGGAGGGCACGGGCGGCGGCACGGTGCTGATCGGGTCCACCCGGGAGCGGGTCGGCTTCGACCGGCGGCCGTCCCCCGCCGCCGTACGGGCGCTGGCCCGGGGCGCGATCGGGCTGTTCCCGATGCTGGCGTCGGTGCGGGCGATGCGCGTGTACGCGGGCTTCCGCCCGTACTGCCCCGACCATCTGCCGGTCATCGGCCCCGACCCGCGCGCCCCCGGGCTGTGGCACGCCTGCGGCCACGAGGGCGCGGGGATCGGCCTCGCGGCGGGGACGGGGAAGCTGATCGCGCAGGCGCTGACGGGGGAGGCGACGGATCTGGACCTGACGCCGTTCGCCCCCGAACGCTTCGAGGAGGGTGGTGCGGATGAGCCACGCGGGGAGTGAGGAGCGCACGAGGTCGTTGCCCTACCGGCTGACCTTCGACGGTACGACGGTCACCGCGCGGCCAGGCCAGAGCGTGGGCGCGGCGCTGGTGGCCGCCGGGATCGTGGCCTGGCGGACCACGCGGCGCGAGGGCAGACCGCGCGGGCTGTTCTGCGGGATCGGGGTCTGCTTCGACTGCCTGATCACCGTGGACGGGCGCCCTGGGCAGCGGGCCTGCCTGGTCCCGGCGCGGGACGGGATGCGGCTGTCGCCGGAGGACGGTGGCGATGGCGGTGGCGATGGCCGTGGCGGTGTCGAGGGCGGCGGTGGTGGCGGTATGGCCGGCGGCGTAGAGGACGATCGCGAGGGTGATGGCAGCGATGGCGACTGATCGGCCGACGTACGACGTAGCCGTCGTGGGCGCGGGTCCCGCCGGGCTCGCCGCCGCCGTCGGGGCCGCCGAGGCGGGCCTGGACGTGGTGCTCATCGACGCGGGGCGGTTGCCCGGCGGCCAGTACTGGCGCCACGACGAACACTCCACGCCCCCTGCCCACCACCACGGTCGGCTCTTCGCCCGCCTCCGCGCCCGGTTGCACTACCAGCGCCACCTCGGCCGCCTCCACTACCTCCCCGGCCATCAGGTCTGGCTGATCGACCGCGCCCGCCCGGACGCCGGGCCGTTCACCCTGCGCCTGAACGGCCCGTACGACACGGCCCCCGTCGAGCGGGACCGGGTGCGGGCCCGTGCGCTGGTGCTCTGCTGCGGTGCGTACGACCGCCAACTGCCGCTCCCCGGCTGGGAGCTGCCGGGGGTGATGGCGGCCGGAGGCGTACAGGCGCTGCTGAAGGGGCATCGGGCGGCGGCGGGGCGGCGGGCGGTGGTCGCGGGTACGGGCCCGTTCCTGCTGCCGGTGGCCACGGGCCTGGCGCGGGCGGGGGTGCGCGTCCTCGCCGTGTGCGAGGCCAACCCGGCGCACGGCTGGCTGCGCCACCTGGACGGGGCGGTGCGGGTGCCCGCCAAGTCCGCCGAGGCGGTGCGGTACGCGGCGCTGATGGTCCGCCACCGCATCCCGTACCGGACCCGGGCCGCGGTGGCCGAGATCCTGGGCGAGGACCGGGTGCGCGGGGTGCGGCTCGACGGCGGCGAGGTGCTCGAGGCGGATCTGGTGGCGCTGGGCTGGGGGTTCACCCCCGCACTCGAACTGCCCCTGATGGTCGGCGCCGCCACCCGGCGCGACCTCGACGGCTCCCTCGTCGCCGTGGTCGACGCCCGCCAGCGCACCACCGTCCCGGACGTCCTGGCCGCGGGGGAGACCACGGGCGTGGGCGGTGCCGCGCTCGCCGTCGCCGAGGGACGGCTGGCCGCCCTGTCGCTGGCGGCGGCCAACGGGCTGCCGGTCGATCCGCGCGCCGTACGGCGGCTGCGCGCCGCGATCCGCCACGGCCGGGCCTTCGCCGCCGCGCTGCACCGCACGTACCCCGTGCCCGCCGGGTGGGCCGACCGGCTGACCGAACGCACGGTGGTCTGCCGCTGCGAGGAGGTCACCTACGGGGAGCTGTGCCGCGCCCGTACCGAACTCGGCGCCGAGGACCCCCGCACCATGAAGCTCCTGGCCCGCCCGGGGATGGGCTGGTGCCAGGGCCGGATCTGCGGTTTCGCGGTCGCCGCCGTCACCGCGTCGCTGACCGGCCGCCCGGCGACGGCGGAGGAGCTGCGGCCGCTCTCGGCACGGCCGTTCGCGGCGCCGGTGACGCTGGGGGAGCTGGCGGAGCTGGACGAGCCGGCGGAGCTGGACGAGCCGGCGCACGACGCGGACGAGGAGCCCTAGCTGTGCTGTCCGGGGGAAGTGGCGCCATGCGTCGCTGGCCGACTGCGGCGCCGTCGTGGCTGGTCGCGCCCGCGCGGCGGAGCCGCACATCGACACAGCCCCGCGCCCCTTCGGGGCGCTGCCCGAACCGTAGCGGACTTCCTCCGACCTGCTGAGCGCCCGCGAGCCCTCGCCTTTGGTCGCTTGCGCAGATGCCAGCACCCATACTCAAATCGTTGGACGGATGCCACCTGATCGGCATGTACCGGCTCGCAGATGCGGCGCTACCATGGGCGGATGCATACGTACCGGATCGGTGAGGCCGCGGCTCTGATGGGGGTCAGCGTCGACACCCTGCGGCGCTGGGTCGACAGCGGACGGCTGACCGCCGAACGGGACGAGCAGGGGCGCCGGATCATCCCGGGCCCGGCGCTCGCCGCGTTCGCCCGCGAGGTCGCCAGCGGCACGGACCGCGACCACCCCGGCTCCTCGGCCCGCAACCGCTTCTCGGGGATCGTCACCGAGGTGATCCTCGGCGATGTGTCCGCGCAGGTGGAGATCCAGGCGGGGCCGTTCCGCGTGGTGTCCATGATCAGCCGGGAGTCGGCTGAGGAGCTGAAGCTGGAGCCGGGCGTTCCGGCCGTCGCCGTGATCAAGTCGACCAACGTGGTCGTGGAAACGCCGTGAACACGCGCGCCGAGGGCGGCCCAGGCAGCAGTGGCAGAGAGGGAGGGACAGACCCCATGACGACCCGTTCCGTATCCGGTTCCGGATCCCGACCCCGACCCCGTTGGACACTCCGTGTGGTGGGCGGTGTCGCGCTCGCCGCCATGGTGCTCACCGCCTGCTCCTCCGGCGACTCCGGCGACTCCAACGACTCCGGTGACTCCTCCAAGAAGTCCGGCTCCGGTTCCTCCTCTTCCTCCTCCGAGAAGCTGTCCGGCACGGTGACCGTGTTCGCGGCGGCCTCGCTGAAGGAGAGCTTCACCGCGCTGGGCAAGACCTTCGAGAAGGAGCACCCCGGCACCAAGGTCGCCTTCAACTTCGGCGGCAGCGACGCCCTCGCGGCCAGCATCACCTCCGGCGCGCCCGCCGACGTCTTCGCCGCCGCGAGCCCGAAGACCATGAAGACCGTCACCGACGCCAAGGACGCGAAGGGCACCCCGGTCACCTTCGTCCGCAACCAGCTCGAGATCGCGACCCTCCCGGGCAATCCGAAGAAGATCAAGACGCTCAAGGACCTCACCCGCTCCGGGCTGAAGGTCGCGCTGTGCGCCAAGGAGGTGCCGTGCGGCGCGGCGGCGCAGAAGGCGCTGACCGCGGCCAAACTCAAGCTCACTCCGGTCTCGTACGAGCAGGACGTCAAGGGCGCGCTGACCAAGGTGCAGTTGAAGGAGGTGGACGCCTCCGTCGTCTACAAGACCGATGTGAAGGCGGCGGGCGGCAAGGTCGCGGGCGTGGAGTTCCCCGAGTCGGAGCAGGCCATCAACGACTATCCGATCGCCCCGCTGAAGAACGCCCAGAACGCGGAGGCGGCCACGGCCTTCATCGCCCTGGTGAAGTCCGCACAGGGCCAGAAGGTGCTCGGCCAGGCCGGTTTCCTCAAGCCGTGACGGAGCGGAACGCTGAGGCTGAGCGGAACGCCGGGGCGGAACCAGGGGCCGGGCCGGGGCCCGGGGCCGAGCCGAAGGCCACGACCGGGCCGAACGCCGCAGCCGGGCCGGACACCGCAGCCAGGCCGAAGGCCACGACCGGGCCGAACGCCGGAGCCAGGCCGAACGCCGCAGCCAGGCCGAAGGCCACGACCGAGCCGAACGCCGGAGCCAGGCCGGACGCCGGAGCCGGGCCGAACGCCGGAGCCGAGCCAGAGGGGACAACCAGCCCCCCGGAGGTCCTGGGCAGCGCCACACGGCGACGACGCCCCGGCACCTCCCGCCGCCGCGCGGGCGTCCCGCTGCCGCTGCTGCTCCCCGCCCTCGGCGGCCTGGTCTTCCTGGTGCTTCCGTTGGTCGCGCTGCTGGTCCGCGCGCCCTGGCGGAGCCTGCCCGACCAGCTGACCAGCGTCGCGGTGTGGCAGGCGCTCCGGCTCTCGCTGATCACCGCGACCGCCGCCACCGCCGTGGCACTGGTGCTGGGCGTGCCCCTGGCCTGGCTGCTGGCCCGTGCCCGCTTCCCCGGCCGCCGGCTGCTGCGCGCCCTGGTGACCCTGCCGCTGGTGCTGCCGCCGGTGGTGGGCGGTGTGGCGCTGCTGCTCGCGCTGGGCCGTAACGGGATCGTGGGCCGCTGGCTGGACTCGGCGTTCGGCGTGACCCTGCCGTTCACCACGGCGGGGGTGGTGGTCGCGGAGGCGTTCGTGGCGATGCCATTCCTCGTGATCAGCGTCGAGGGCACACTGAGGGCCGCCGATCCGCGCTACGAGGAGGCCGCCACCACCCTCGGCGCCTCGCGCTTCACCGCGTTCCGGCGCGTCACCCTGCCGATGGTCGCGCCCGGTGTGGCCGCGGGCGCGGTGCTGGCCTGGGCGCGGGCGCTGGGCGAGTTCGGCGCCACGATCACCTTCGCGGGCAACTTCCCAGGCCGTACGCAGACGATGCCGCTGTCGGTCTATCTCGCGCTGCAGAGCGACCCGGCCGCCGCCATCGCGCTGAGCCTCGTCCTCCTCGCCGTCTCGATCGCGGTCCTGGCCGGGCTGCGCGACCGCTGGATGGCCGCCTCATGACCGATCCGGATGGCCGCCTCATGACCAACACGGACACCTCCCCCACCGAGGAGGCCGCGCCGCACACCGACGGCCTCGACGCCCGGCTCGTCGTCGACCGGGGCGGCTTCCGGCTCGACCTGAGGCTGACCGCCGCGCCCGGCGAGGTGGTCGCCCTGCTCGGGCCGAACGGCGCGGGCAAGACGACCGCGCTGCGCGCCCTGGCCGGGCTCACCCCGCTCACGGAGGGCGCGCTGCGGCTGGACGGCCGGACCCTGGAGGAGCCGTCGCATCGGCTGCGGACGCCGCCCGAACACCGCCCGGTCGGCGTCGTCTTCCAGGACTATCTGCTCTTCCCGCACCTCACCGCGCTGGACAACGTGGCGTTCGGCCCGCGCTGCCAGGGGGTGCCCAAGGCGGAGGCCCGCGCGCAGGCGGCCGAGTGGCTGGACCGGATGGGCCTGACCGACCGCGCGGGTGCCAAACCCCGCGCCCTGTCCGGCGGACAGGCCCAGCGGGTCGCCCTCGCCCGCGCCCTGGCCACCCGCCCCCGGCTGCTCCTGCTGGACGAACCACTGGCCGCGCTCGACGCCCGCACCCGCCTCGACGTACGCGCCGGACTCCGCCGCCACCTGGCCGACTTCGAGGCGGTGGCCGTGCTGGTCACCCATGACCCGCTGGACGCGATGGTGCTGGCCGACCGGCTCGTGGTCGTCGAGGACGGCCGTATCGTCCAGGAGGGCGCCCCGGCGGACATCTCCCGCCGCCCCCGCACCGACTACATCGCCAGCCTCGTCGGCCTCAACCTCTACCAGGGCCGCGCCGACGGCCACACCGTGGCGCTCGACGGCGGCACCACCATCACCACCACCGAGGACCTCACCGGCCCGGTCTTCGTCGCCTTCCCACCCGCCGCGGTCACCCTCCACCGCGACCGCCCCGACTCCAGCGCGCGCAACCTGTGGCGGCTGGAGGTGGCCGGGATGGAGTCCCACGGCGACCAGATCCGCGTCGACCTCACCGGCGAACTCCCCCTCCTGGCCGACCTCACGACGGCGGCGGTAGCCGAACTGTCCCTCCACCCGGGCGGCACTGTCTGGGCCACGCTGAAGGCCACCCAGACCCACGCATACCCGGCGTAAGCCGCGCATCAGCCCATCGGGCAGGGGATCGTCGGGCGGATGCGGTTCGGGCTGCACGCGACGACCTGGACCGAGGCGAATCCGGTGCCACGCAGATACCAGCCGCCTACGACATCCCCGCCCCACCTGAGCCGCTCCTCCGCCGCCGCGAACCACTCGGCCTGCCGGGAGGGGTCCTTGTCGTGGCCGGTGAGGAAGGACGGGCTCAATTCGCTGATCTGGTCTCTGTACCAGGCGGAGGCTTTGTCCGGTGCCTCGAAGGTGGCCTTGATCATTCTGGCTGGGCGGAGCAGCCAGTGCGGTACCTCCAGTGGGGGCACGTCGCTCGCCATGAAGGCGGGGCTGGCCGACGAGACCTGTTTCCACTCCTGAGGCGAGATGTCCCGTACGACGAGGTGCGGCGGCCGCCGGACGGACTCGTCGTCGTAGGTGCGGCGCTCTCCGGTCCAGCGGTAGCAGTGCCAGTGGGCGGGCATGGGTGGGGGTGGTGCGGTCATCCTTGGTACCTCCCGAGTAGTGGGAGCAGCCCACCCCGGCCGGGTGGGGACCCAGCCGAGGGGGCCGCCGTTACCTGGGGCGCCGACCGCCGACTACCTCGTGTACTGGCGTCCGTCGTCCGAGTCGCCGGGTGTCCGACCGCTCGGTGACGGGGCGTCCGTGTCCGGCATCGTGTCGCCGTCTTCCGGGTCTTGGCGGACAACGACATGCTGTAATCGCATGGGGCCTCCTGAGTTCACGCGCAGGGGTGTCCCCGCGCGATGGCGCGGTGCTCGTCCCGGCCACTGGCCTGCAAGCGGGAGGCCGGGGCGAGCCTTGCTGGATGGAACTCCGGTCCACGGTCTCGGCCGGGGTCCCTTCACCCCTGCCTTGCCGGCGCCCGCGTCGGCGCATGCCGACCGGCAGGGGGTCTTGGAGGGCGGGCCGCCGGCGGCGAAGCCCGTCCGGGGCGGGGGAGTCCCGGAGCGTCAGCGGCCCACCTGGTCTATGGCGCCGGGGTTCCGGCGATGCACACGAAGACGACGAGTGCCAGCAATGCTGCGATCGCGCTGAACAGCAGGCACAAGCGAGCGGCATGGAAGACGAATAGCGCGGTTCGCTCGGCCACAGCCTGTCGGCGGTGCCTCATGCCGCACCGCTTGACCGCGCCTGCCGCATGGCCCCCTCGTAGGCGCGCAACAGCCGCTCGCCCGTCTCACATCCCGCACCGGGCGTCCGGCAGGCTAGGCAGTCTGCGGCATGCTCGATGGCCGTACGCCACGCCTCGTCGGCGAACGGGTCCTCGGCTGAATGGCTGCTCGTCACCGGTTCCTGCCCCGCTGGAGTACGCGGCGCATGGCGGCAGCCTGGGTCACCGCGTCGCCTGGGTAGCTGCTGACGTGCCTCGGGCAGACGTAGAGGGTAGGGCTGGCGACGCTGCCGCTGTGCTCAACCGGCACGGGAATCGGCTCGTCAGTGGGGAATTGGCAGCGGTAGCAGAGTTGGCGGCCCTCAGGCGCTCGTCCGTATTCGGCGCGGTCGGCTTCGGCCAGTGCTTCCCACAGTTGCCAGGGGTGGGTCAGGTAGCGGTCGGCCGAAAGGGGCACGCGCCAGTGGGTGCCGGGCCCCTCGGTCCGGGAGGCGGGGGGTACGCCGAGGTAGATGGCCTCGTCGACGAGCTTGGTGAGGACGTGGACCTGACGGAGGTGCCAGCTCCTCGCGGAGTCCTTTTCGACCAGCCAGTACAGGATCCCGTAGGTGTCCTGAATGACGGCACCGGATGTGTTGCCGAGCCGGGCGAGGGCGCCCTCGCCGATCGTGGGGGCAGCACGGATGGCGTCCCACCATTCGCCGACCAGTAACGCTTCGACGTCCTGAGTGTTCGGCGGAGTCCATGGCAGGATTTGGGGATTTGTCATCATGTTCGCCCCATGTCATCGAAGAAGGTTCTTGGGCACACATCGAGATTGGCCGTGTGACCGTGATCACGGGATAACCGGCGGGTGTTACCGAGGCGGTAATACGCTCGTTCTCTGCTCGGTACGAACATTGCTTGCGCCTACGATCCACCGGAAGTTGGCACCATGGACGCCACCACACCCGGGCTGCTCGCTCCAGACGTCCTTGACCGGGATGACCTGCGCCGAGCCCTGGAAGAGCATGACTTCGCCGCAGCTTTCTCCTTGATTAAAAAGTGGGGTGGACTGTCCCAGAACCGGATCGCCGCAGCCTGCCAGCTCACGCCCGGCAAGGTATCCACGATCATGAACGGATCCAGCAGAGTCACTTCCATAGAGGTCATCCGTCGGATCTCGGATGGGCTGCGCATCCCGGGGCACCTCCTGGGTCTCGCGCCCCGACCGTGGGAGAGCGGGAACGCTGTACTGGACGAACAGCGGATGCCAGGCCCCGGCACCCGGCAACCGGGTACGGACGCCGTACCGTGGCGGCCAGACGCCACCACTGGCATGGCCGCTGATCTGACCAGGAGCGATCTTGTGATGGACCGCCGAGCCGCGACGCGTGCCCTAGCTGGCGCCGCCGTCACCGGCGCCCCACTTCTCGACGCCCTCGATGGCTGGCGCACACCGGCCGCCACCGATGACCGAGCGCGCCGCCCCGGCCGTCTGGGCGCACGTGAAGTGGAAGAACTGGAGTCCACCGCCCGCGCCTTCCGAAAGTGGGGTCGCACCGGCGGAGGAGGGCTCCGCAGGAAGGCGGTCGCCGGGCAGCTCGCCGAGGTAGCCGCCGCTCTCGACGAGCACCAGGCTCCGGTCATCGAACGGCGCCTCTACGGTGTCATGGCCCAGCTCGCGGGCACTGCGGCTTCTATGGCCTGGGATGTCGGTCAGCAGCGCCGCGCCCAGGACTACTACCGCCTGGCGCTCCGTGCAGCCCATGCGGGCGCTGACACCAGATTCGGTGCCAACGTGTTGGCTGGCATGGCTCGGCAGATGCTCTACCACGACCGGCCGCATGACGCCCTCGAACTGGTCCGCCTCGCCCAGGACGGAGCACGCCGAACAGCGGGCCCAAGGCTGCGGGCGATGCTCTACACACGAGAGGCGTGGGCCCTGGCTCGCATGGACCGGCCGTCCGGTTTCCGACGCGCAACTGGACAGGCTGCCGAAGCACTCAGTGACGCTGGAGGACCCGACAGCGAGCCTTACTGGATCGGCTACTTCGACGATGCCGAACTCGCCGGGGTCACCGGCGGCAGGCTCCTCGACATGGCCCGCTCCGACCCGCGTACCTACGCCGACCAAGCCGCCGACCACATCCGCAATGCCCTGGACCGGCGAGGCCCGGAGGCTGGACGCGGCCATGCTCTGGACTGGATTGGACTTGCTGAATGCGCCTTCCTGCTCGGCGACATCAGCAGCGCCGCCGACTACTCCCGTCGCGCTGTAGAGGTAGCGTCCGACCTCCTCTCCGGGCGCGTGCGCGCACAACTGGCGCAGCTGTACCCGTACACGGTAGGGGACGGCGTGCCAGGGGCTGTCGCCGAAGTACGCGCTAGCATCCGCACTCTGCTGACCACATGACGAGGAAGGCCACGCCCCGATGACGACGATCGCTGTGACCGGGCACATGGACCTCACCGACGCGTCGGTGCCGCTGGTCCGAGGTGAGCTGGACAAACTCCTGGCCGGCTACGACCCGGCCGGTCTGGTCGGTGTGTCATGCATCGCGAAGGGCAGCGACAGCGTGTTCGCCGAGGCGGTCCTGGCGGTCGGCGGGCGTCTGGTTGTGGTGATTCCGTCCCGGGACTACCGGCAGGCGAAGGTCAAGCCGGACCACACCGAGACCTTCGACCGTCTGGTGGAGGCCGCCGACGAGGTGCTGGTGATGCCGCACGAGACGGCGAACCGGCAGGCGTACGAGGCGGCGAACGCCGTGCTGCTGGAGCGGGCCGATCGGCTGATGGCGGTGTGGGACGGGCGGCCGCCCTCCGGCAAGGGCGGTGGTACGGCGGATGTGGTGGAGCAGGCGCGTGAGGCGGGCGTACCCGTCGACGTCGTCTGGCCGGACGGGGCGTCCCGCCGGGCGGGACACGCCTACCCGGCCTGAGCCGGGCCCGGTTGGGGCATGCTGGGGCACATGAGGCAGGGGGATCCCGGGGAGGGCGAGGGGTATTCGGGGCGGGCCGCGAGGCGGCGGGTCATCGTCGGCTCCGTGGTGAGCTGTGTGGCCATCGCGGTGGCCGTCACCCATGTGCTGGCGCCGGGCCTGAAGATAGACAGCGTCACCGTGGCGCTCCTGGTCGTGGCCGTCGTGCCCTGGTTGCGCGATCTGCTCGACAGCATCGAGTTGCCGGGTGGGTTCCGGCTGGAGTACGCGAAGGAGGTCGAGCGGCGCATCGAGGCCGCCGAGCGGATCGCCGACGCCGCCCTCGTGGGGAGCGGCGACGACGGACCCGAGGCCGACGGCGCCACGGCGCTGCGGGACGTGCGCCGACTGGCCGCCGAATACCTCGAGGTCCGTACGTCGATGGCCAGCGGGTCCGCCCGTACGCAGCGCATGAACGGCATCTTCGCCCGGCTGGTGCGCGCCACCCAGCGGCTCGCCGACCCCGACCTGGACGGCTGGCTCACCTCCCCGGACGGCGGGCTGCGCCTGGCCGCGTACGCGCGGCTGTACGCGGTGCCGGACGCGGACGCGCTGGCCGCCCTGACGGACGCCGCCGTGAAGGAGCCGCTCGCCTTCAGTCAGTACTGGGGCATCCACGCGCTCGACAAGGTCGTGGACGCCGTCGGGGTCGAGGACGTGCCGCCGGGGGTCGTCCGGCGCCTGGAGGACTGCCGGCCGCGCGGCAGCGACCGGGTGGCCCTGCTGCGGCGGCTGATCGCCAGGCTGCACGGCCTCCCGTAGCGGCGCTTGACGGCTGGGGCGT
Organism: Streptomyces sp. 5-10; assembly: GCF_014712245.1. Classification (NCBI taxonomy): domain Bacteria; kingdom Bacillati; phylum Actinomycetota; class Actinomycetes; order Kitasatosporales; family Streptomycetaceae; genus Streptomyces; species Streptomyces sp. 5-10. The sequence goes on along the minus strand of NZ_JACVYG010000023.1, from coordinate 57,844 downwards.
TGATCAGGCGGTGAGGGCGGGGTAGTCGGTGTAACCCCTGTGGTCGCCGCCGTAGAACGTGGCCGGGTCGGGGGTGTTGAACGGGCCGCTCGCGGCCAGTCGCCGCGGCAGGTCGGGGTTGGCCAGGAACAGCGCCCCGTACGCGACCATGTCCGCGGTTCCGTCCTCGATCAGCTTCAGCGCCTCGGGCCCGGTGGCGTCCGGGTGTGTGAACGGGTTGATGATGAACGCACCCGGCCACGACTTCCGCAGCCGCGCGGTCAGCTCGCGGTTCGGCCCCTCCAGCAGGTGGAGATAGGCCAGGTCCAGACCGGCGAGCCGGTCCAGCAGGGCGAGGTAGACCTCGTCCGGGGCCTCCTCGGCGATGTCGTTGTACGGGTTCCCGGGCGAGATCCGCAGGCCGACCCGGTGGCTGCCGATCGCCTCGGCCACGGCCGTGGTGACCTCGACGGCCAAGCGGATCCGGCCCTCGGTGTCGCCGCCCCAGCCATCCGCGCGCAGGTTGGAGTTGGGCGCGAGGAACTGGTGGATCAGATAGCCGTTCGCGCCGTGGATCTCCACGCCGTCGAACCCGGCCTCGACCGCGTTGCGCGCCGCCTCGGCGAAGTCGGCGATCGTCTGCCGGATGTCCGCCTCGCTCAGCTCCCTCGGCGTCACGAAGTCCTTCGGCCCCTCATGGGTGAAGACCTGGCCCTTGGCGGCCACCGCCGACGGTCCCACCGGCACCAGCCCGTCGGGTAGCAGGCTCGGGTGCCCGACCCGCCCGGTGTGCATCAGCTGCGCGAAGATCACGCCGCCCTCCCGGTGCACGGCGTCGGTCACCGTTCGCCACGCCCGCACCTGCCCGGCCGTGTGCAGGCCGGGGGTGTCGGGGTAGCCCTGGCCGACCGGCGAGGGCTGGATGCCCTCGGTGACGATCAGCCCGGCACTGGCGCGCTGCGCGTAGTACGTCGCCATCAGCTCGGTCGGCTCCGCGCCGGGCCCGAAGGCGCGGCTGCGGGTCATCGGGGCCATCGCGACGCGGTTGGCCAGGTGCTTGCCGCCGAGGACGATCGGATCGAAGGGGGTGGTCATGGTTCCTCCTTGGGTCTTGGGCCCTGGGCCCTGGGGCTTGGGCCTTTGGGTGGGTGATGCCTGTCTGAACAAGTAAATCACTTAGCCGAACAAGTAAATGCCGCGGAGCCATTCCTGGAGGTGGGTGTGAGGTAGGTTACATGCGTCTAGCTGCACTTATGTTGCTCGAAACCTAAAGCGCCGGGCGGGGAATGCTGGCTAGAAGGTAGACTTAACCTGCCCAAGCAGGAAAGTGAGGATGAGATGACGCACTCCACGCCGGAGGCCGGGAAGGGGCCTGCGGTGACGGGGCCTGCCGTGACCGGGCAGGAGGCCACCGTCCCGGTGCCGACCGCGGCCGGCGGCGGGCCGGTCAGTCACGCGATCTTCCGCCTGGCCCGGCTGCACCGCATGCTCGCCGGTCAGCTGCTGCGCCGTATCGGCCTGCATCCGGGCCAGGAGCTGGTCATGATGCATCTGTGGGAGCTCGGCCCGCAGCGCCAGACCGACCTGGTGCGGCTGCTGGACTCCGACGCCGCCACCATGACCCGCACCGTCCGGCGCCTGGAGCAGGCCGGTTTCGTCCGCCGCAGCCCCTCGCCCACCGACAAGCGCGCGACGATCATCGAACCCACGGTGGCCAGCCAGGCCCTGCGTCGCGAGGTCGAGCGGATCTGGAGCCAGTTGGAGGACATGTCGACGGCGGACCTCTCCGACGCCGAGCGTGCCGCGGCCCTACGCACGCTGGAGCGCCTGGAGGGCAACCTCGTCCAGGCCGCGACCGACTCCGCGGGGGCGGCGGAGACGGAGCGTTGACACCCCGCCGAACAGCTACGGGTCCGCCCGCCCCGCAAAGGGGCCGGGCGCAGACCCAAGCCGGGGCCCGGGGCGCAGACCCGGCGTGGGTCGGGGACGCAGGCGCAAGCCGGGGGCCGGGGGGCGGGGCGGAGTCCCGATTCGGGAAGGGGCGGGTTCCCCGGGAGCGTCGCCCTCGCCGTCCCGCCTGTTCAGGAGCGCGTGAGGCGTCGCAGCGCGGCGTGGGCGGGTGGGCCCCAGGTGCGCTTGCCGCCCGGACGGCCGTGGACGCCCGCCTCTCCGATGAGGATGCAGACGAGGGCCTTCAGCACCGCCCAGCCGCGGGCGCGGCGCCGGGTCGCCGCGTCCGGGGTCGGCTCATAGGCGTCGTAGAAGCGGTCGACGGCGCCGTCCGGCAACAGCATCCACCCGGCGGCGAGATCGCAGGCCGGATCGCCCGCACAGAGGTCGCCGAAGTCGATCACGCCGCAGAAGGTGCCGTCCTCGGTGAGGACGTTGGCCGGATGCAGATCGGCGTGCAGCCACAGTGCCGGACCCGTCCAGTGGGGCGCGGCGAGGGCGTCTTCCCAGACGGCGCGGACGGCGTCCGGGTCGGGGATCAGCCCCGACTCGGTGGCCGAGGCCAAAGACCGGGCGAACCCCTCGGCATGGTCGGTCAGCGGCCCTCCACGGTCGCGGCCGGTCGGCGCCCCGTCGGGGGCGGGCCGGTGAAGAGCGGTCAGGAACGCGGCCAGGGTGTCGGCCGCCTCCGCGGCGCGCGTGGCGGGGGCGCGGTCGGCGGGCGTTCCCGGCACCCAGGTGGTGACGATCCAGGGCCGCGGAAACCGCCCGGAGGGCTCGCCCAGGCGCTGCGGTACGGGGACGGGCAGGGGAAGGCGCGGGGCGAGAGCGGGAAGCCAGGCGTGCTCTTTGCGCAGCAGCGCGTCCGCGGACAGCGTCGCCCAGGGCAGCCGGACGGCGAGTTCGCCGCCGAGCCGCCACAATTGGTTGTCCCAGCCACGCGCGCCGAGCCGCACGGGGTGATCGGCCAGGTCGGGGTGCTGGTCGTGCAGCAGATCTCGAACCAGCTCCGCGGTGATCTCGATCTCGCTGTGCGTCATGCGGAGCCACGTTAGCCGACGGTGGCCTGCCCGTTTCCTCAGCCGGTGGCGGTCGGCGGTTCCGCGATGCCGACAAAGTGCCCGGCCATGGTCCGGATACGGGCCGACCACCCCAGAGCGGTGAGGTCGGCCGCGAGGGTCTGGGCATCGTGGAACACCTTCACGATGCGGTACTGGCTGCCGTCATCGAGTCGGCGCAGCGCCGCCGGGGCCGGTTGGTTCGGGAGGACTTCCTCATACGCGGCCGCTTCGGGGCCGTCGTCGATGAAGATCGCTTTGCCGCCCGGGGCGAGCGCGGCGGCGACGGTGTTCCAGAAGTCGGGCAACCGCGCCGGCGGGACATGGGAGAGCCAGAAGGCGAAGAACACGGTGTCGTAGCGGCGCGGCGGCCGCCACTCGAACAGGTCGGCCTCGACGAACCGGACGGAGGGGGATGCGGTGCGCGCCCGGGCGAGGGCCAGCACTTCGGTTGCCGCGTCGACGGCCGTCACCGAACGTGCCCGTGCGGCAAGCCTCGCGGTCCACTGGCCCGTGCCGCAGGCCAACTCCAGCACATCCCCGGTGATCGGGAGGTCATCGACGACAGTCAGCAATTCCCGCAGGGCTTCGTGCTCCCCGTAGGGCCGGTCGTATTCGGCCGCGCCGGCGCTGTAGTAGGCCCTCTGCTCTGCCAGGAGAGCGTCGTCGTCCATGCGGGGTCCGTACCTTTCCTCTCGTCCGAGGCCGGTCGCGGCGCAGCACGCCCAGCTCGCCGGCTTGGTTGCCGCGGACACCGTCGGCCTTCCCCTTTGGGCAAGGTCAAGAGCCGGCCCGTCAGGCGGCGTTCGTCGTCACTCGTCCGTGATGACCACCTTCCCGAAGTGCCCCCGCCCCGCGAAGTACCGGTACGCGGCGGGCGCCTCGGCGAAGGGGAAGGCGCGGTCGACGACGGGGCGCAGACGGTGGTGCTCGATCGCGCGGTTCATCTGCTCGAACATCTCCCGGCTGCCCACGAACATCCCCTGCAGCGTGACGCCCTTGAGCAGTACGGAGGACGGGTCGGCCCCGCCGCCCCGGGCCAGTACGCCGATGAGGCTGATCCGCCCGCCGACGCGTACGGCCTCCAGCGACTGCGGCAGGGTGCCCGCGCCGCCCACCTCCACCACGTGGTCGACGCCGCCGCCGGTCGCCTCGGCCACCAGGCGGCCCCAGTCGGGGGTGCGGGCGTAGTTGACGCCGTCCGTGGCGCCGAGCGAGCGCAGCCGCTCCAGCTTGGCGTCGTCGCTGGAGGTGGCGAGCACCCTCGCCCCACCGAGCGCGGCGAACTGGAGGGCGAACAGGGACACTCCGCCGCTGCCCAGGGTCAGCACCGTCTGGCCGGGGGCGAGTCCGCCGGTGACCGCCACCGCGTGCCAGGCGGTCACGGCGGCGCAGGGCAGCGTCGCGGTCTCGGTGAAGTCCAGATGGGCGGGGGCTGCGACCAGGGCCTCCTCGTCGAAGAGGACGTACTCCGCGAGCACCCCGTCCGCCGGGCCGCCCAGCGCGCCCGCCGTCTTCCGCGCGGCGGGCGGCCCGGAGAGCCAGCCGGGCATGAAGATCCCGGCGACCCGGTCGCCCTCCCGCCACCGGGTGACCTCGGAACCGGCGTCCACCACCTCGCCCGCGCCGTCGGACAGCGGTACGACATCGGGCTTCAGAGCACGTCCGTAGGCGTCCGACGCGATCATCAGATCCCGGTAGTTGAGCGACCAGGCCCGCATCCGGACCAGCACCTCGCGCGGCCCGGGGGCGGGCACCTCGCGCTCGTCCAGCCGGAGGGCGTCCACGCCGGTCAGGTGCGGCAGATGGTAGTAGCGCGTCTTCATCGCACCGTTCCTCTTCCTTTGCTCACGAGGTGCTCACGCGGTCCGCGGGTTCGGTCATCGTCCGGTCCGCGGGATCGGGACGGCCTGGCCGCTGACCCGCGCCCGGGGGTCGTCGGGCGTGACGTCGAGCAGGAGGTCGCTGGGGCGGCCCATGTCCTCTCCCTGGCGGATACGGACCCTGGTCCGGCCGTCGACCAGGCCGAGTACCCGCAGATAGCCGCCGAAGGCGGCGGCCGCGGCGCCGGTGGCCGGGTCCTCGACCACCCCGCCGACGGGGAACGGATCGCGGGCGTGGAAGACCACGTTCTCGGCGGAGTCCTCCGGGGACGGATCCGCGGTCTCGCGCCACACCAGGTGCACCGTCGTCCAGCCGCGCCGCCGCATCACCGCATCGAGCGCGTCGAAGTCGTAGTCGAGGTCCGCCAGCCGCTCGCGGGTGGCCGCGGCGAGGACGAGGTGGTCGTTGCCCGCGAAGGCGACATGCGGGGGCAGGGCCGGGTCCAGGTCGTCCGCGGACCAGCCCAGCGCCGCCAGCGTCGGCTCGATCTCCGTGCCCGGGTCGGCGGGGCGCGACCGGGTGGGAACGCTGGTGAGCGTGGCGCGGGGCGGACCGTCGCCGTCGGCCGTGGTCTCGACGCGGATCTCGCCCGAGGCCGTGTCGAAGACCAGCTCACCGGGGCCGTCGCGCTCGGCGAGGGCCACGGCCGTGGCGATGGTGGCGTGTCCGCAGAACGCGACCTCGGCGAGCGGGCTGAAGTACCGCAGCCGGTAGCGGCGCGCGGCCTCGTCGCGCTCGGTGATGAACGCGGTCTCCGAGTAGCCGACCCGCGCGGCGACGGCGGTCATGGCCGCGTCGTCGTCCGCGAGGGCGGCGGCGTCCAGGACCACACCGGCGGGATTGCCGCCGTCGGGGCGGGTGGTGAAGGCGGCGTAGTGCAGAACGTCGACGTCGGTGGTGGAGGTGGTGGTGGTGAGTGCGGCGGACGCGGTGGGCGTCGGGGGTGTGGTGGACGCGGTGGGCGTCGGGGATGTGGTGGACGCGGTGGCGGACGCTGTGGGTTCGATGGGTGCCGTCATGCCGTCCACGGTTCCACCGGCCCCGGTATCGCGTCCAACGATTCCTTTCGCTCGGGTCGATCGAGAAACCCAATGAGGGCAGGTCGGAGGCCGCCTATCCTGACCGTCGTGGACACACGACTCCTGAAGACGTTCGCGGCCCTGGCGAGAACCGGCAGCTTCACCGCGACCGCCACCGAACTCCATCTCGCCCAGTCCACCGTGACCGTCCAGATACGCACCCTGGAACGGGAGCTGGGCACCCGCCTCTTCGACCGGCTGCCCTCGGGCGCCCTGCCGACCAGCGCCGGCCGCCGGCTGCTGACGGAGGCCGAGGAGGTCCTGGACGCCGAGGCCCGGCTGCGCGCGGTGGCGGCGGCCGGAAACGGCGACGGCGCGGACGGCCCGGCAGAGGGCCCGGTCGCCCTCGGCGCGGGCGAGTCCCTGTGCGCCTCGCACCTCCCCCGCGTGATCGCCTCGCTGCGCCGCAGCCACCCCGGTATCGACGTCCACCTCCACCCCGCGGGCAGCGCGGCGGCGGTCGAGGGGCTGCGTACGGGACGGCTCGACCTCGTCCTGCTCCTCGAAGCGGACGTGACCGACGCCGACCTGGTGGCCCGCACCATCGCCCGCGAACCCCTGGCCTACGTCGCCGCCCCCGGCCACCCGCTGGCCGGACGCGAGGCGGGCTGGGACGAACTGGCCGGGCAGAGCTTCTTCGTCCACGAACAGGGCTGCTCCTACAGCGACCACCTCGTCCGCACCCTCCTCGCCCTCCCCGGCCCGGCGCCGCGCCTGACCCGCTTCGGCAGCATCGAGGCCGCCCGCGCCTGCGTCGCGGCGGGGCTCGGCCTGACGCTGCTCCCCCGCGCCACGGTGGAGCGGCAGCTCGCCGAGGGCTATCTCGCTGAGGTCCACGGCCCGGCCATCCCCCCGGTTCCCGTCCAGCTCACCCGCCACCGCCGACGCTGGACCAGCCCGGCGGCGCGGGCGGTGGCGGACGAGCTGACGCGGCTGCTCGCGGCGTGAGCCGTACGCCAAACGACCGTCGGACGACCGTCAAACGACCGTCGGACGAGCTTCGGACGACCGTCGGACGAGCTTCGGACGGCGAGCCGTACGTCAGACGAGCGTGACGCCGTCGTGGGCGCGGACCGCCGGTGGGGTGGCGGTGTCGAGGGCATCCAGGACGCGCACGGCGTACGCCTCGTCGGCGAGGTCGGGGACCTCGGCGCGGGTGGCCCAGCGCCAGGCCCGGGTGCGGGGGCCGGTGGCGGGGGTGCCGTCGAGGGCCGCGCAGCGGAAGACGAGGGAGACGGTGAGGTCGTTCATGTCCTTGTAGACCCCCGTGAGCGCGGCCGGGAGCGCGATCTTGACACCCGTCTCCTCGAGGATCTCGCGCTGGAGGGCGTCGGGGACGGTGGCGTCGGGGTCGAGCGCACCGCCCGGCGGTTCCCAGGTGCTGCCGTCGCGCCGCTTGATCAGCAGCGCCCGGCCGCGCTCGTCCACGATGACTCCGGCGACGCTGACGCGGTGCGGGCGGTCAGTGGTCACGTTCCTCGGCCCTCTCGGCTGGCTGGGGGTTTCTCACGGTAGCAACGCCCGGACGGGGCCGGGGCCATGACCGAGGAGCCGACCCCACCACGACCGCTGCACGGCAGGGGCTTCGCCCCTGGCCCCGGGGTCTGGGGCGGAGCCCAGCGCCTTCGCGGCCCGCCGTCGTCCGCCCGCCGATTCGGCTTTACGGCTGCTGCGTGGCGGGGGCTTTGCTCCTGGGCCCCTGGGGTCTGGGGCGCGGCCCCGTTTCCTCCGGGGTCTGGGGCGGAGCCCCAGTTTCGGGAAGGGGCGGGGAGGGGGCAGCATCGATATGCGGCTCCGCCGCGTGGCCCGCCGCAGGCGTCACGATCCCTTGGCCCCCTAACGCCCCGCCACCCCCTAACGCCCCGCCAGCCCCCTAACGCTCCGCCGGCCCCCTAACGCTCCGCGCCCGGCGCGCCCATGTCGCGCCGCACCGCGTCCAGGATGGTCAGCCCCTGGCCGACCAGGCCCGCCGCGATCTCGCCCAGCCCGTCCGCCCCGTTGAGGACGTTGATGTTCGCCCCGGACAGCCCGGAGGCGGCCTCCTTGACGATCTGCGGCAGTTGGTCGATCAGCATGCGGTCGAGCGCGACCCGGCCGTGTGAGGCCGCCGCCTCGGCCTGGATCTTCATCCGCTCCGCCTCGGCCAGCGCCACCACCCGGATCCGCTCGGCCTCCGCCTCCGCCGGTTTCACGATCTCGGCCACCAACTGCTGTTGCCGCAGATCGGCCGCCCGCTGGGCCAACTCCGTCCGCGCGGACAGCACTTCCTGCTGTGCGTGCGCCTCCGCCAGCGGTCCGGCCTGGGCGGCCTGCGCCTGGGCGCGGTCCACCTCGGCGTTGTACTGGGCCTGCACCACCGCCGTCTGCCGGGCGTACTCGGCCTGGTTGCGCGCCGCCTCCTGTTCCGCCTCGGCCGCCGCCTGGCTGGCCTGCGCCTGGGCGATCTGGGCCTGCCGCTGGATAGCGGCCTTGTGCGGGGCGGACATCGCGTCGATATAGCCGGTGTCGCCGTCGTCGATCGACTGGATCTGCAACGAGTCCACGATCAAACCGATCTTCGCCATCTCCGCCTTGGACGTGTCCAGCACCTCGGTGGCCAGCTTCTGCCGCTCGGTGATGAGCTCCTCGACCGTCATCGAGCCGATGATGGCCCGCAGATGACCCGCGAAGATCCGCCCCGTCAGCACCGCCATCTGGTCCTGGTCGGAGAGGAACCGCTGCCCCGCGTTGACGATGGACTCGGTGTCATTGCCCACCTTGAACGCGATCACCGCGCGCACCGTCAGCGTGATGCCCTGTCGGCTGACGCACTTCTCCGCGACCTCGGCCTCACACATCGCCAGCGTCAGGAAGCGGACCTTGCGGAAGACCGGGAGCACGAACTTGCCGTGCCCGGTCACCACGCGAAACGGCGCACCCCCATGTCCACGCCTGCCACCCGAGATCAGCATCGCCTGGTCGGGTGCGGGCACGCGGTAACCGAACATCCTTCGTCTCCTCAGCCGGCGCCGCCGGCCCCGCCGGACGACGCGTTCAATGGATCGGTCCACTCGATGACGTCGACCTGGCGGGAGCCGCGGGAGTCGATCACGAGGACGGACGCGCCTTGTGGCAGCGGGTCGGAGGACCAGGCGAGGAACGTCTCCGAGCCGCCTCGGACGCGCACCAGGACCTCGCCGGGACCACTGGCACCACGGGTGCCGAGAAGCAGCACCCCGGTGCGACCGATCACAGGATCATCCGGTGTCATGCGGCAGCCGCCCCCCGTCGTTCCGCTGCTGAAACCCGACATTAGACCGTTTTCACGGCGCCGGATACGGTTGTGCGCAGCGGGGATCGGGCGAACCGCCACCCGCGTGGGCGGCCGCTACGAGGTGGCGTCCTTGGCGTCGGTGTTCTCGGCGTCAGTGTCCTTGGCTTCGTCGCTCTTGGCCTCGGCCTCGGCCCCGCCGTCCTCCGAGTCCTCGAAATACGCGTCGAGCACCGCGTCCAGCTCCGCCGTCCATTCCTTGAGGAGCTTGCGGGCCGGTGCCTCGACATCGGCGGTGTACCAGCGCTGGTTGGTCGTATAGACGGTGATCCCGAAGCGCTTCCCGAACCGCGGGGTGTCGACCTCCACCGCGCCGATCTCGTCCCACCCGAACTCGGCCTTCTCGCCGTCGAGCTCGAACGTGACCCCTCGGCGCCCGGCCCGTATCGCACCGCGCCGGTCGGACACCTCGAAAACGGCCCCGCCGTCCTCCTCGTTGTCCTCGTCCGCGTCGGCGTCCTCCTCGTCGTCCGCTTCCCCGTCGGACGCGACGACGTCCTTCGACGCGCCGGTTTCGCCGTCGGACTCCGCCTCGGCCTCGACGCCCCCGTCCTCGTCGGGCTCCGGCTCGTCCTCGGCGGTGACTTCCTCCGGCGGCCGCTCCGCCGCTGCCTTGTCCGGGGCGTCCTCCTCCACATCGGCAGGGCGCGGGGACGTCAGGCCGGGGATGTACCCCGGATCCGTCCCGGCGGTGTGCATGGGCGGGATGATCGGTCCAGTGCTCTGCTCCACGGCCGGAAGTATTGCCGATAAACCTGTGCTGACGACAGGCAACCCGGGGGCCAATCGAGCCGACGCGGGAAAGCCGCAGGTGACGCGGAGCCGATTTCGGTGCGGGCCCTGGCGGTGGCCCGGCGGGAGCGTAGCTTTACCATCCCTTTACTATGGGTGTGGGCACACTTGACCTACTAGCGCCCTCCCAGCACTTCCCAGCGACGTAAGGAGCACCGGACCCGCAATGGGCGAACCTCCCAGTACCACCCGTGCCACACCCCGCCCGCCCCTCGGCGGAGCACCCGTTATCGGGCACACGGGGGTGGCACGGTGACCGAGATCCTGCTGCTTCTCCTCGCCCTGGCCCTCACCCTCGCCTGCGCGCTCTTCGTGGCCGCCGAGTTCTCCCTCACCACCGTCGAACGCGGCGCCCTGGAGCGCGCCGCCGAAGCCGGTGAGCGCGGGGCCGACAGCGCGCTCACGGCGGTGCGCCGGCTGACGTTCCAGCTCTCCGGGGCCCAGCTCGGCATCACCGTCACCTCCCTGGTGATCGGCATGCTCGCCGAGCCCTCGCTGGCCGCCCTGCTCGAAACCCCGCTCACCGCGATCGGCCTGCCCGAGGGCGCGGCGTCGACGACCGCCGTGGTGCTGGGCGTGGCCCTCTCCACGGTGGTGCTGATGGTCGCCGGGGAGCTGGTGCCCAAGAACTGGGCCATCTCCCGCCCCCTGCACGTGGCCAAGGCGGTCGCCTCCCCGCAGCGCGCCTTCACCGCCGCCTTCGCCCCGCTGATCCACCACCTCAACAACACGGCGAACCGCCTGGTGCGCCGCATGGGCCTGGAGCCCGCCGAGGAGCTGGCCTCCGCCCGTACGCCGGACGAGCTGGTGGCGCTGGCCCGCCACTCGGCCGCCGAGGGCGCGCTGGAGCAGGACGCGGCCGAGCTGTTCGTCCGTACGCTCCACCTGGGCGAGCTGACCGCCGAGAACGTGATGACTCCGCGCGTGGACGTCCAGGCGCTGGAGGCCCACGCCACCGCCGCCGACGCGGCCAACCTCACCCTGGCCACCGGGCGGTCCCGCTTCCCCATCTACCGCGACTCCCTGGACGAGGTGGTCGGCACCGTGCACATCCGCGACGTCCTCGCCCTGGACGCCGCCCGCCGCGCCACCACCCCCGTCACCGACCTGGCCACGCCCCCGCTCCTGGTGCCCGACAGCCTCCCGGTGGACCGGCTGCTGGACCGGCTGCGCACCGCGCACACCATGGCCGTCGTCATCGACGAGTACGGGGGCACCGCGGGCATCGCCACCCTGGAGGACATCGTCGAGGAGATCGTCGGCGACGTCCGCGACGAACACGACCCCGACGAGACGCCGGGCCTGGTGCCCCTCGGCCCCGGCGCCTGGGAGGCGGACGGCGGCGTACGGCTGGACGAGCTCACCGGCATCGGCCTGACCGCCCCCGAGGGCCCGTACGAAACCGTCGCGGGCCTCCTGGCCACGGCCCTGGGGCGCATCCCGGCGGCCGGGGACACCTTCGAGACCGACGACGGCTGGCAGCTCACGGTCCTGAAGGTGGACCACCACCGCGCCGACCGCGTACGGATCACGGAAGCCACCGAGACCGCCGAGACCACCGAAGCCGCCGAGACCACCGAAGCCACTCAGTCCCCTGAGTACCCTGAGTCCCCCGAGGCCACCCGATGACCGTCGTCCAACTCACCATCGGCGCCCTCACCCTCCTCACCAACGCCTTCTTCGTGGGCGCCGAATTCGCCCTGATCTCCGTGCGCCGCAGCCAGATCGAACCGCGCGCGCAGGCGGGGGAGAAGCGGGCGCGCGGTGTGCTGTGGGCGCTGGAGCACCTGTCCGCGCTGATGGCCACCGCCCAGCTCGGCATCACCATCTCCTCCCTCGTGCTGGGCGCGGTCGCCGAACCGGCCATCGCCCACCTGCTGGAGCCCGGCTTCGACGCCGTTCACGTGCCGGACGCCCTGGTGCATCCGATCGCCTTCGTCATCGCGCTCACGGCGGCCACGTATCTCCACATGCTCATCGGCGAGATGGTCCCCAAGAACATCGCCCTCGCCGCGCCCGAGCGCACCGCGCTCCTCCTCGGCCCGCCGCTGGTGGCCCTGACCCGCCTCCTGCGCCCCGTCGTCTTCGGCGTCAACGCGTTCGCCAACGCGCTGCTGCGGCTGCTGAAGGTCGAGCCGAAGGACGAGGTCGAGTCGGTCTTCACCGACGACGAACTCATCCGGCTGGTACGGGACTCCAGCGACGCCGGACTGCTCGACAAGTCCGGCGGCGAGCGGCTGCGCGACGCCCTGGAGCTGGGCACCCGGCGGGTCGGCGACATCCTCGTCCCCCTCGACGAGATGGTCACCGTCGGCCACCGCGTCACCCCCGCGCAACTGGAGCGCGCGGCGGCCGCATCCGGCTACAGCCGCCTCCCGGTCACCGGCCCCGGCGGCGCCATCCTGGGCTATCTGCACATCAAGGACACCCTCGGCATCGCCGACCGGGACCGCCCCTTTCCCGGCGCCGCCGTCCACACCGTCCCCCGCGTGCGCGCCGACACCCCGCTGGACGACACCCTCACCACCATGCGCGCCACCGGCGCCCACCTGGCCGCCGTGACGGCCGACACCGGCGCGGTCCTGGGCTTCGTCACGATGACGGACGTCCTGGACGAACTCGTGGGCCCGGCCACCCCGGCGTAGCCGGGAACGCAGCCGCGCCGCTCAGGACGACGGCCGGGCCGACGGGTGAACCGACGGATGGACCGACGGATGGACCGACGGATGGACCGACGGATGGACCGACGGTCGGTCCGGCCGTACGGAGAACGCCGTGTCCCCGGCCGTCGCCACGATCGCGTCCTTGACGAGCACCACACTCGGCTCCGCATCCTCCGCCGAGGTCCCGGGGTCGTTCAGCGCGGCCGTGCGCCACGCCTCCTTGCCGTCGTCCACGTCCAGCGCCAGCAGACGGCCGAAGCGGTTGGCGAAGTACAGCTGCCCGTACCGCCGGGACAGCACCGGCTCGGACAGGCTCTCCGTTTCCGTCGCCCGCTGCCACAGCTCCCGCCCGCTGTCCGCCGCCACCGCGGTGACCGTTCCGTTGGGACGGACCAAGTAGACGGTGCCGTGCAGCAGGGTCGGCTTGCCGAGCACGGGGCGCTTCAGCGGGATCCGCGTGATCTCGCCGGTGCGCGGATCCACCCGCACCATGGCCTTGTACGGGCGCTCGTACCCCGAGTCGTACACGTCCTTCGCGGTCTGCGGGATCAGGAACAGCGGCTTGCCATGGACCGCGCCGAGCGTCAGCGCCTTCCGCGGGAGGGTGGTGAGGTGCCGCCGCGTGCCGTCGGAGGGGTGGAACGCCAGCAGGTCGTACGGGCCCTCGGCGGCCAGGCCGTCGGAGCCGGTGGGCGCGCACAGGGCGTACGGCGCGCCGCCCAGCGCCGTCGGCTCGCAGAACCTCCCCTCGGGCGCCGGCGACTGCCACAGCCGCGCGCCGGACGGCCCGTAGGCGACGAGCTGCCGGTCGTCCGGCGACAGCGTCAGCACCCCGCCGCGGAACATGCGCACCGAGGCGGAGCCGCTGATGCTCCGCTCCCACCGCTGCTTCCGGGTGACGACGTCCAGGGCCACGACGGACCGCCCGCCCCCCTCCGCGTCCCGGTAGGTGTAGACGATTCCGTCCCGCACCCCGATGGGCCGCGCCAGCTGGGGGCGGGTGCCCCACCGCCACTGGACCCGGCCGGTGGCGGCGTCGACCCTGGCGACCGTGAACCCGTTGCCGCCGCAGTACAGGGTCCGGCCGTCCTCCGGGGCGCATCCGGACTCGTCGTAGACGAGGGGCGGCCCCTCGGCCCCGACCCGCAGCTCCGTCCGCCACGGCTGCCAGCCCTTGGGGAGCGAGGCGGGCTGCTGGGAGTGCGCGGCGTCGGCGGTGGCGGACGTGTCGCCCGACGAGTCCGTTATGTCCGGGGCGAAGACCGCTGCCGCGACGGTCAGCCCGGTGAACGCCAGGGCCACCCCGGCGGTGGTGACGACGAGCCGCCGCCGGGCGCCTCGCCGCGGTGCGGTCCGCTGGGCGGCGGGTGGTTGGGGGCCGCCGTGGGCCGGGTCCGGGGCTGGTGCTGCGTCCGGGGCCGGGGCTGGGTCCGGCGCGACGGGGGGACGTCCAGCGGCGGACGCCGCGGTGCCGCGGGGCGTTGCGGTGCCGTGGACCGCTGCTGGGCCGTGGGCCGCCCGTGAGTCGTGGGCGGCTCCAGGCCCGTCGACCGTCGCGGAGCTGTCGGTCGCCGCCGGGGCCTCGGCCGGGGCCCCGGCCGCCGCCGGGGCCGGGGCCGGGGAACCCGCCGGGAAATCCGACAGCTCGCGCAACATGCGATGCAGCTCGTCCAGCTCCGGCCGGGCCTCCGGCTCCTTGGCCAGACAGCGCTCGGCGATGGGCCGCAGCGGTTCCGGGACCCCCTCCAGCGTCGGATGCTCGTACATCACCTGGTAGCCCGACAGATAGGGGCTGTCGGACTCGAACGGACTGCTGCCCCGCGCCGCGTACACCAGCAGCGAGCCCAGCGAGAAGACGTCCGACGCCGCCGTGACGCCCCGCGGACTGCGCAGCTGCTCCGGCGACATGAACGGCGGGGTGCCGAGTACGCGTCCGATGGTGACGGTGAGCGTCTGGCTGTCGACGGCGCGGGAGATGCCGAAGTCGATGACGCGCGGACCGTCCTCGGCCATCAGGATGTTGGCGGGTTTGAGGTCCCGGTGCACCACCCCGGCCCGGTGGATGTCGCGCAGCGCCTCGACCAGCCCGAGGCCGAGCGTCCGCAACTCCCGCCCGTTCAGGGGGCCGTTCCTCCGTACGACCTCGGAGAGGGTTCGCCCCGGTACGTACAGGGTGGCCATCCACGGCCGGTCGGCCTCCGGGTCGGCGTCCACGACGGGGGCGGTGAACGCCCCGCTCACCCGGCGCGCCGCCACGACCTCCTGCCGGAAGCGGGTGCGGAACTCCTCGTCCTGGGCGTACTGCTCATGGACCAGCTTGATCGCGACCTGTCGCCCCGAGGCCGCGCGCCCGAGATAGACGACCCCCATGCCGCCCGCGCCGAGCCGGTCGAGCAGGGCGTAGCCGCCTATGGATTCCGGATCCCCGGTGGCCAGCGGCATCGCCGATCCCCTCTCCCGCGCCTCTCCCGCGCTGCATTTTTTCGCGTCTCGAACGGCCCTACCGGAGACCTAGATTAGGTCGGCGGGGGGCCCGGCGGACCATGCGGCCCAGGACGTGGCGGAACGGTGATGTGAGCCGCGGTGACGCGCGAGGGCGAACGGGCCGGTGTGGACGGGGAGTTCCGTTAGCGGCGCGTTAGCGGGACGGCGCCGGGACGGCAGCTTTACGCCAGCGGGACACGGAAGGCTCATAGCCAGACCGAGGGCCGGTGCGGAACACCGGCCGGACCGCCGACCCATAGGGGGAGCCCGCCATGAACGTCACCGCTTACCGTCGCGGCCGCACCGTCCGTACGATCGCCGCCTCCATGCTGGCCGTCGCCGCCCTGAGCGTGACCGCGGCGTGCAGCGGGGGCGGGGACGGAGGCTCCGACAACGCGGGCAAGGCGAACTCGTCGGCCTCGGCCCCCGCGTCCAAGGACAACCAGGGCGGCAAGGACAACCAGGGCGGCAAGGAGGAGGTCACGGGGGGCGCCGCGGGCGACGCGGGGGTCAAGGACGCGAAGTCGCAGACCCAGAAGTCCGGGGGCGGCTCCGAGTCCGAGCCGGTCGGCGACTGCGACATCAACAAGACGGCCATCTCCCTCCAGAACGTCAAGAGCCCCGTCAACCACATGCTGCTCAAGGCGACCAACAAGGCCGGCGTGGACTGCAAGCTGGTCGGTTACCCGGGCCTGAAGTTCGGCGCCGAGGCGCAGGCCGCCACCCCGGTGAACGAGGACAGCAAGCCGCAGGCCGTGGTCATGCTCGCGCCGGGCGAGAGCGCCTACGCGGGCATCACCACCTCCGCGGCGGACGGCTCGGGCGCCGAGGGCGGCGAGGTCGACTCGCTCGAGGTCTTCATCGACGGCAGCGAGGACCCCAAGCCGGTCGAACTGCCCGGCGGCTCGGTCTACGTCGACAGCGCGGCGAAGGTCACGTACTGGCAGACGGACGCGCAGACCGCCCTGACCTGGTAACGCCACGCACCACGCACAAGCACCCCTGTGCCGGAAGTTCACTCACCTGAACACTGTCTTGCATAGAAGACAGCCTCCTTGGAGGATGAAGCGGCGCCGCCGACGCGGCGCACAGGGCACGGGCACAGGGGTGGGGAACGGATGGGCATCGGCTCCGCGGCGCTGCTGGTGTCGGCCGGTGTGGCCTCCGGGCTCGCCGGTTCGATCGCGGGGCTGGCCTCGCTGTTCAGCTATCCGGCGCTGCTTGCGGTAGGACTGCCGCCGGTGGCCGCGAACGTGACCAACACGGTGGCGCTGTTCTCCAACACCGTCGGTACCGCGGCCGGCTCCCGCGCCGAACTCCGCGGCCAGCGCGACCGCCTCCTCCGGCTCGCCGCCATCGCGGCGCTGGGCGGCGCGGTCGGTGCCGCCCTGCTGCTGGGCACCCCGTCCTCCGCCTTCGAGGCCGTCGTCCCGTGGCTGATCGCCCTCGGCTCGGTGCTGATCCTGGTCCGCGATCCGCTCCGCCGGCTCATGGCCTCCCGCTCCCGCCCCCTCGCCCACACCGCCCGCCCCACCCTCCCGCTGGCGTGCGCGGTCCTGCTGGTCGGCCTCTACGGCGGCTACTTCGGCGCGGCCTCGGGCGTCCTGATGCTGGCAGTGCTCTCACTGACGGCCACGGAACCCCTCCCGGTCACCAACGCCGTCAAGAACATCGCCACCGGCGCGGCCAACGTCACGGCGGCAGTCGCCTACGTGGCCGTCGCCCCCGTCAACTGGCCCGCCGCCGTCACCCTCGGCCTGGGCGCCCTCGTGGGCAGCTGGCTGGGCCCCCTGGCCGTCCGCCACCTCCCCGAAACCCCCCTCCGCATCGCCATAGCCCTGG
This sequence comes from Streptomyces sp. 5-10, assembly GCF_014712245.1. Classification (NCBI taxonomy): domain Bacteria; kingdom Bacillati; phylum Actinomycetota; class Actinomycetes; order Kitasatosporales; family Streptomycetaceae; genus Streptomyces; species Streptomyces sp. 5-10. Next base: position 40,803 of record NZ_JACVYG010000023.1, on the reverse strand, counting down.
CCGGCCTGGGCCTGGCCATCTCCCTGTGGCGCTGACCCCGCTGACGGGCCGACGGCATTACCTCTCACGTCATCGCACCGAGCCGCTGCGCTGGGCAACATGGTGATCGCTTCCCGCAAGGTTTCCGATCGGAGGGATCACCATGTCCTTGGCCGCGCCCGTGACCACCCGCGACCTGGTGGCTGAACTGCTGCGCCGCATCGGTGAGGGCGACCCCGAACGGATCGCCGAGCTGTACGCCGAGCGCAGTGACTGGAAGCTGGACTGGCCGGAGGGTGAGCACGGCCGCGCGGACACCCCGTGGATTCGGCACCGGGCCACTCGCGCGGATGTGGTGGACCACTTCCGGGAGTTGGCCCGGCACCATGTGCCCGAGGAGGCGGCCACCGAGGTCGAGCGGATCCTCGTCGACGGCGACGACGCGGTCGTGCTGGGCGAGATCCGCCAGACCGCCCGGTCCACCGGGCGCGCCTATCGTGCGCGGTTCGCCCTGCACCTCACGTTCGAGGGCGGCCTCGTCACCCGGCACCACGTCTACGAGGACAGCCTCGCGGTAGCGCAGGCATTCAGCCCGTCCCAGCCGCAGCCATGACGCCGGACCACTGAGCGATCAGCGCGCGAGCAGCGGCTCCACTCGGGACAGGGTGTCCAGGATGTTCGCCTCCGTGATCGCCATCCGCGCCTCGTCCGGCGTCAGCCAGCGCAGCGGCGCGTCCGGGTTCTCCGGCCGTACCGCCTCGGGAGCGCTGGTGGCCAGCACGAAGCGCACGTCGGCGTGTTCATGCGCCGGCTCCCGGCTGTTCGCGGGGACCGGAACGATCACCAGATGCCGCACCTCCGCATCCGGCCACGGCGTCAGATCGGGCAGCCCCGTCTCCTCCCGCCCCTCCCGCAGCGCGATGGCGAGCGGGTCGTACTCACCCGGGTCACCATGCCCGCCGACCAGCAGCCACGACTGGTGGCGCTGGTGCCAGCGCAGCAGCACACGGCCGCTGTCGGGGTGCACGATCAGGGCGGAGGCGGTGATGTGAAGGGGACTCGTCCGGTCCCAGGGCGCCCCCGCCTCGATGGCGCCGCGCACCCGCTCGACGTCGGCGCATTCCGCGGTGGTCTTCGGCCGGTAGCCCGTAAGGACATGGAGGACTGAGTGATTGGCTGTGGCCATGCGCGGATCCTAACGACGCGAGGCCGCCCACGGCGCGGGGTTTTCCAAGGCCCAGGTCGGAGACCTGGGCCCGAGTGGCGATCCTAGTTCTCCGCTACGTATGTCTGATAGGTGGGGGTTGCCGGATTGCTGGATGTCCATCCCTTGAGCAGCGTCGGCATACATGCCAAAACTACCCAGAGAAACGTCACTGCGAGAAGCCAACCAGTAAGGGTTTTCAATTTCGCACGGATCCTCGGGGTGAATTCGCTGGAGCGTCAAGATCAACGCCTCACGAGCCTAGCGTCGATCACCTCGAAGATCCAAACTGAAGGATGGTAGACAAGCGTTCGATGCCCGAAGCGAACGCTACCGTCGATTAACTTACTGGCGAGTCGTGAATTCTGTTTCTCCTTGATCGATTCTGGTCAGGATTTTGTGCAGTCTGTTCGCTTCTCGTTCGTCCAGCCCGCGCAGCGTGGAAAGCGCCTGCCGCAGTAGTTCCCGGGCTTCCGCGACGTCACCCGCCGTCGCCCGCACCTCGGCGAGGATCGCCCGCGCCCTGGCTCCCTCGTCGCGGGCGTTGGCCTTGTCCGCGGCGGCTATGGCCGCCTCCAGGTGCTCGGCAGCGGCCTCGAGTCGGCCATTGGCGAGTTCGCTTTGACCCAACCCGCGCAGGGCGCGCGTAATTTCCTGAGTTGTGCCGATGTCGCGGGCGATGTCCAAGGCCTTCGCGTGGTTCTCGACGGATGCGTCAACAGAGCCCTCCTTGAAGTACGCTTCCCCGAGCCCGTTGTACGCTGTCGCCTGACTCTTTCTGTCGCCTAGTATGCGAAAGTCCGTCAACGCTTGCTGGTGGAGTGCCAGTGCCCGGTCGATTTCTCCGGTTTCAGCGAGATTCGCGGCCAAGTTGGTGCGTACCATTGCCTGGGCGTAGGCATTTCCGGCGGACTCCGTCAGGGGAAGTAATTCCTCGAAGGTCTTCCGGGCTTGTGCGTGGTCCCCTCGGCGTGTGTACAGGTCGCCAACATTGTTGAGTGTTCTCACGGCGCTGGCCTCGTCGCCCGCGCTCCGGAAACCCGATATCGCGTTCTGGAAGTGGTCAAGCGCACGATCCAGCTCCCCGAGGGCGAGCAGAGATATCGCGGTGTTGTTTCGAGACCTGGCCTGGTTCAGGACGTTGCCCGACGCCACACCGATCGCCAAAGCCCTCTGGTGCAGCACCACCGCGGTCTCGTTCTCGCCCATATGCCAATGAATCACCCCGAGGATCCGGTACGCCTCCCACTCCGCGTCCCGGTCCCCGGTCCTCCGCGCGATCTCCAGTGCCCGCTCGCCCGCCTCCACGGCCTGCGCGTAGCGGCCCGTGTTGGCGTGGTTGGAGCTGAGGTGGAGCAGGGCGTGGCACAGGGCCGGTTGGTCGCCGGTGCGGGACCAGTGGTCGGTGGTGTGCTGGAGGATGTCGGCGGCGTCCTGCCAATGGCACTCGGCCTCCAGGAAACCGGCCAGCGCATGGGCGAGTCGGGCCGCGGACTCCGGCGAGTCGTGGGTGCGGGCGTGGCGCTCGGCGGCCAGCAGGTTGCCACGTTCGGTGGCGAACCACGCGCGGGCCTCATCGGCGTTCCGCATGCGGGGAAGGGCCGCAAGCTGGTCCGCGCCGTCCGCGGCGAGCCGGATCCTCCGCGGGTATGCCACGCGGTCGGCCTGCTCCGCGGCCCGCAGATAGAAGGTGATCAGCCGGGCCAGAGCCTGCTCGCGCTCGCGCTCATCGTCTTCCGAAAAAGCGAGCATTCGGGCGTACTCGCCCAGAAGGTCATGAAACCGATATCGGTCAGGTGTCGGTTCCCGGAGGAGATGACACTCCAGCAGGGATTCAATCAGCCGCTCGGTTTCCTTGGCCGGGAGGTCGAGCAGCGCGGCGGCCGACTCGGACGTGAAGTCGGTCCCCGGATGCAGACCCAAGCGCCGGAACGTGGTGCGCTGCGCCGCGTCGAGGGCCCGGTAGGAGAGGGCGAAAGCGCGCAGAATCTCCTGGTCCGCGTTGCGGATCTCGCCCAGGGGGCCGGGGCTGCGCGCCAGGCGCTCGCCCAGGGTGGTCAGGCTCCAGGAGGGTCGGGAACGGAAGCGGTTGGCCACCAATTCGATGGCGAGCGGCAGATGGCCGCACAAGCGCACGATGCGGGTGGTCTCCGTGATGTCCTGGGTCCGTGCCGCACCCGCGAAACTCCGGAAGAGAGTGATCGCGTCATCGGTCGGCAGTACCTCCAGGGCAAGCGGCACCGCATGCGGAAGCCCCGTCAGATGGCGGCGGCTGGTGACGATGGTCAGGGCGGGCGAATGGCCGGGCAGCAGCGGTGCGACTTGATCGGGGCCCGCCGCGTCGTCCAGCACGATCACCGCTCGGCGGTCGGCGATGGTGGTCCGCCACAGGGCGATCAACTCGTCCAATCGGACGGGGATGGTATCGGCGGGCGCCCCGAACAGCCGCAGGAGCGTGGCGAGGGCCGCGCTCGGGCTCAGCGGTTCCTGGGAGGAGGAGTGGCCGCGCAAGTCCAGGAAGACCTGGCCGGCGGGGAATCGGGGAGCCAGAGTCCGAGCCATGTCCACCGCGACCGCGGTCTTGCCGACCCCGGCCATTCCGCTGACCGTTTCCACCGTCAGCACTGCCCCTTCGCTCGACTCCGTGCCGATGGACGCCATCAAGACGTCGAGCTCGGAGCGCCTGCCGATGAGCGGGGGCTGGTACGGAAGATTCCGTGGCGGAGGCTGAGCGGCGGAATACCCTCCGGAGGAAGGCTCGGAGGACGCCCCGGCCGCGGTGGTCCGGACGAGCCTGTCCATGGGTGTCCGGTCGAGAACACTCTGGTGGATCCGCTCCAGTTCGGTCCCGGGGCGCGAGCCGAATTCCGACATCAGCAGGTGGCGGGCCTGCTGGTACACCCGTAAGGCGTCCGTGTAGCGGCCACTGCCGTAGTACGCCAGCATCAACTGGCCCGCCAGCGTCTCGTCCTCCGGGTGGTCGCGCACCATGGCCGACAGCTCGCCGATCGAGCCCGCGAAACGGCCGAGCCGGTGCAGAGCCGCGATACGGGAAATGGTCGCGTGGAGACGGCGTTCGGCGAGCATCGCGCGCACGGTTTCGGCCCAGGCGCCGGGGAGCCCGGCGAGGGCCTCTCCCTGCCAGAGGTCCTCGGCTCGGGTGAGGAGGTCCACGACCCGTTCGTCTTCGCCGCTCGCCGCCGCCGCTCCGGCCAGGTCGGTGAGGCGCTGGAAGCGGTTCAAGTCGACCGAGTCGGGGTCGGTCTCCAGCACGTAGGTGTGGGCCCGGCTGGTGATGCGCGGGGCGCTGGGCCCCGTGCCCGCGAGGCGTAGGTGTTTACGCACTCGCGAGATGTACGTGTGCGCGTTCTCGCGGGCGCGCGGTGGAGCCTTGCCGTCCCAGAGCCGGTCCATGAGCGCGTTCATGGAGACGGGGCGGCCCACTTCCAGGGCCAAGGCGGCCAGCAGGGATCGTTCCTTGTCCGAGCCGAGCTTCAGTCGCCGACCCTCCAGCCGAAGCTCCACCGGCCCGAGTAAGTGGATGTCCACCAGCGTCCTCCCGCTGGTCTGTCCGTTTTTCAGCGAGCATGGCACGGGGTGTGGGAGGCCGCCATACGTCGTTCCGGGCGCACTGGCCGATTCACGTCATCGGGCGTTCCCGGGTGCATCGGCGATGCCCCGTTGCGGGTAGGACCGGACTGATCCACACAAACGGCGACCGACTGACCGGGGGGGCAGACGGATGGGCCAGGTACCCGGGGATGCTCATGAGAACCTGATCGGTGGCCGGGCCCGGATTCACGGTCCCGCGGTACAGGCGCGCGATGTGCACGGCGGCATCCATGTGCACACCGGCGCGGCCCCCGCGGTGCCGCCACCTCGGCAGCTCCTTCCGGTCCCCGCCCACTTCACCGGCCGTGGCGACGACCTGGCGGTGCTGGACGGACTGTTGCCCGGCCGTGGGCGGGGCACCACATCCCGCTCGCTCGTCGTGGTCAGCGGCCCGGCCGGCATCGGCAAGACGACATTGGTGTGCAGCTGGCTCCACTCACTCGCGCCCGAATTCCCCGACGGACAGCTTTACGCCGACCTGCGGGGGCACTCGACCGAGGGCCCCGCGAGCCCTGGCGAGATCCTGGGCCAGTTCCTGCGGGCGCTCGGTGCCGGCTCGGTGCCCGCTGATATGGCCGAAAAGGCGTCGCTGTGGCGGTCTTGGACCGCTGATGCCCGGATCGCGGTACTACTGGACAACGCGTTCACGGCCGCGCAGGTCCGCCCGCTGCTGCACGCGGGACCCGGTGGCCTCACCGTGGTCACCAGCCGCCGCAGGCTGACCGGCCTCCGTATGGACGGAGCGGCGACGCACCAGCTGGAGCCGCTGGAACCGGACGCCGGGGCCGAGTTGCTCAGCCGCGCCATCGGTGACGACCGCGTCGCAAACGAGCCGCACGCCGCGCGCCAGGTCGTCGCGCTGTGTGCCGGATTGCCCCTCGCCGTCTGCCTGGCCTCCGCGCGCCTGGCGTCGAGGCCACGACAGTCCGTGAAGACACTGGCCGATGCCCTGACCCGGGACGCGGAACGTCTGGCCGTGCTGCAAGTGGAGGGTGAGACCACGGTGAGCAACGCGCTGGACGCTTCCTACGCCGTACTGACCGAGGGCGCCGCCCTCCTGTACCGCAGGCTCGGCCCACTTCCCTTGCGCACCTTCGACGCGAGAAGCGCGGCAGCGGCCTGTGCCAAGTCGCTGACCTGGGCGGAAGCCCGGCTGGATGAGCTCGTCGAAGCCAACCTGATGGAGGACATCGGCCCGGGCGTCTGCCGCTTCCACGACCTCGTGCGGGTCCACGCCCACGGCCGGGCGACCGCCGAGGAGAGCGCTACGACGCGCGCGGAGGCGCTGCGGCGGGTCTGCGACTGGTACCTGGAGACGGCCACCGAGGCGGAGAAGCTGATCACACCCGCGCAGTTCACCCTCGGCAGGGACCTGGCCCACCCCGCCGGGCTACCCGCCCCCTTCACCGACGACGCGGGCGCGGTCGCCTGGCTGGATACCCACCGTATGAACCTCATGGCGGTGATACGCGCCGCGGCGGCATCCGAGTGGCATGCGATGACCTGGCAACTCGTGGACGCCATGTGGCCGGTTTTCCTCCGGCTGCGCTACTACGACCTGTGGATCGAGGCCCACGAGATCGGCCTGGAGGCGGCCCGAAGAGACGGCGACGCCGAGGCCGAGCGCCAGATGCTCAACTCCGGCGCCATCGGCCTGAGCGCCGCCGGCCGCGTGGACGACGCGGCCGAGTGGTACGAGGAGTCCCGCCGGGCGGCACGCGAGGCGGGCGACGTACGGGATGAGGGGCAGGCGTTGCTGGGCCTCGGCGGCTGCCACCGCGAGGCCGGGCGAATGACGCGTGCCGTGGAGTATCTGCACCAGGCCATCGCCTTATGGGAGGCATGCGGCTATTCACGCGGCGTGGCCCTGGCCAGGATCGTCCTCGGTGAGATCGCACTCGTCCAGGACGACACCGGCCGGGCCGTCGAGTACTTCACACAGGCGCGCGCCGGCCTGCTGGCCGTCAACGACCCCCATGACGCGGCACGTGCCTTGGTCTTCCTGGGGCGCGCCCGTGCGCGCGCCGGCGAGCACCTTGAGGGTGTGGCGGCGATGGAAGAGGCGCTCGCGGTGTTCACCTCGTCCGGCGCCGCCCACTGGCAGGCGCGTGCCCTCGAAATGCTCGGAGACAGCGCCCGGGACCGCGGCGAAGAGGCGGCGGCACGCGACTACCGCGCCCGGGCGCTTGCGCTGTTCGAGGCCACCAGCCCCGCCGACGCGCGTCGGCTCAGGGAATCGCCGGGCGGTACGTGATCCGCGGGCGTACCTCCAGCATTCCGCTCAGCGGGAGCCCCGCCACCAGCCAGGCGTGCAGACAGGACACGAAGAGCCATTGCTCCGGTGGCACCCGGCACGGCAGGGCCACCACGCCCGGGTCCGTACCGCCGCGCGCCACCCAGCCGCCACCGGTCAGCGGTACGGCGGCCAGGCGGCACCCCGGTCCGGCGGGCCCGATCTCCGCAAGCCACCGCGCCGCCTCGGCGGGCGGCCGCGGGCGGCTTCCGCGCAGGACGTCGGCGCAGTCCAGCCCGCGTGCGTCGGCGCAGACATCGGCGTCCACCGTCAGGTGCTCGTCGAGGACAGCCGCCCGGTGGGTGCCCGCGAGACCGGTACGGGCCAGCAGGACGCCTCCGCCTGCCGCCGGGCCTGTCCAGAGACACACGGACGGAGTCGGTACCGGATCCGGTGGCGCCTGCTCCCACCACTCCACGGTGACGAAGCAACCGGCCGGGCCCCTCATGCCGATGCCTCTCCACGATCGGACGACCATGTTCGCAGCGTCGGCGGCTCCGGCAGCGGCATGGCCCGCGGCTCGTGGGCGGGCTGGCCCAATCCCATCAGCCGATACATCAGCCGCCGCATGTTGCGGTGGAAACGGCCGGGCTCGGAGGTGATGCGTGCGGCGATCGCGGCGTACTCCTCCGGGCGGTATTCGGCGGCGGCGTAGTCGAGTTGCTCAGGGAGCGGATGAGCCGGGGACAGCGCCGGTGCGGTGACGGCGAGCGTGGCGGCCGGAGAGCTCGGGTTGATTTCCGGCTCCGGCGACCCGGTGAGAAGGATCGGCACTCCGGTGAGCGTTCCGTAGAGAGTGACCGAGCCGTGGTCGCCCATGATGTAGTCGGCGGCGATCAGGACGCTGCGCCAGTCGGCCTCCGGCGGCACCACGCTGACCCCGAGCCGGCGGCACCACGCCAACCACGTCTTGACCTGCCAGGGGCCATGGCCCGACCAGACGTTGGGGTGGACGAGGACGGCCATACGGTACCGCTCGGGTGGAAGCTCCCCGACCATGCGGGGCAGCAACATCTCGAAACGGCCGAAGAAGGAGTGGGGACCCCAGGTGGAGACGGCGAGCACCAGCCGTTCCCCGTCCGCGAGACCCAGCGCACGGCGGTACGCGGTGCGCCGCGACAGGCTCGCGGTGATCCGGTCGTGCGCGGGGTCGCCAACCACATGGGCCAGCTGAAGCGCCTCCGGGCAATGGCGGCCCAGCTCTTCAAGGTCAGCCTGGTGCGGTACGACCACGGCCGCCGGAGGCTTGCCGCCGGGCATGAGGTCCCGCCTGCGCAGCCCGGCCACGCCCGCATCCGGTGCCCCGGGCAGGCGTTTGAGGTAGTTGGCACCGTGCCCCATCGTGATCAGGGGCGCTCGCACCTGCTCCACTCCGCGCGGACCTGCCGCCACGGCGAGGTCGAACGTCATGTGGGTGGCCTCTGACCAGGGGAGCACGGGGCTTCCCAGCTGTTGCAGGAAGTGCGGCACTTCGTCCCCGAAGGCGTGGGGTGGCGTAGTGAACACCACTTGGAGCCGGAAGTCGGCCTCCAGGAGCGACAGGACATCGAGAAGCCGCTTGGCGTAGGTGACGGTGTGGACGACGGCCAGCACCTTCTTGCGTCCCACCAGCGTGAGCCACTGGCGGGGCTCGTCCGACGAATACTCTGCGATCGTGCTCAACGCCGACATGGCGTCCCCCCGTTGATCTCTTGTGCGGGTTTCGGACACGGACGTTCGTGGACCTCGCGTCGGTCCTCTCCCCGGCCGGCCGGACAGAAGGCTTGCCGACCCCTTGCCGAAACCTTGCGGGGCCCGAACCGTGACGGGCACGGGGAGCGTGGAGCGGTCCGTGTGGTCCGGACAGGGAAGAAGCCCCAGGCCGCCTGCCTGGGGCTTCCGGAGGAGCGGGTCAAGCGAATTGGCCCGTGTTCGGTCGGGACGTTCACCCACTCACGGTGAGATTCGAATTCCCGCTGCTCTGATATCCCTCGGTCGCGAGGATCATGTAGTACTTGAAGGTGCCCAGACCCATTCCGGAACGGGCCCATGCGTCGAAGTGATTGCCCGTGGTGATGGTTCCGCCCGTTTTCTTCGACTGCCGGACGCTCCAGTACTGGTTGAAGGTCCGGATGCCCTCGACCGAGGGGGCGTTGTAGCGCGTCGTCTGGTAGATGTCGTACGTGCCGCCATCGCTGGTGACGCTGCCCTTGTACGTCCCCGTGGGGCGGTATGTACCCCAGTTGTCGACGACGTAGTATTCCACGAGCGGGTTCGAGGTCCACCCGTAGAGACACAAATATCCATTGCCGGACGGGTTGAAGCTGCCCGAGTACTGCACGCTCCTGCGTCCGCCGTTGGTCCAGCCCTTACCGCAGACGAAATTCCCGCAGTTGGTCCACGAGGTGCGGTAGCTGCCGCCCGACGACAGCGTCATGGAGACCGACCCACCGCCGTCGGTCCAGAACGAATAGTAGAAGCCGTTGTTGGTGCCGGTTTGGTTCGTGGTGATGGTCGTGTCGGCGTTCGCGGTTCCGATACTGGGCAGCGTCAGCCCGGACGTGACCAGCGTCAGGGCGCCGGCCCGGCCGAGTAAGCTCCTGCGGCTGATCGGTCGGGCGGGGGTGTCGTCCCGGTGCATGCTTCCTCCTCCTGGGGCGTGGTGGGCCTGTTGGTGCGGACAGTGTTGGACCGGCAACGTGGGGTGTCAACAGTTTCCGCAAGGATTACGGAAGCTCCGCTGTGGTGAGCGATCGCTTGGGGATATGTAAGTCCTGGTCACCGCCTCTCCTTATTGATCCAATCCGTCGTTGATCGATGAGGAGGTGGAGGTGGAGATCCTTTTCCGAGTGCCGGTCGGCGAAAATTTTCGGAGTGCTTCCGCAAGACCTCGCGGCTGGGCTTCAGCAGCTCGCACGGCATGGGTGAGGGCACCCTGATCGTCAACCTCAAGAACAACGGGTCCGCCGCCTGCGCCCTCCAGGGCTTCCCCGGCGTGGACCTCAAGAGCAAGCCTGATCGATCGAACGTTCAACTTCCGGCGCACCGGCGTGCGCCCTCGCCCGCGACGGCGGACCCTGGATGGCAGGGGCGGTGGAGCGTGGACCGGACCGGAACCGGACTGGAAGGTGAACGTCACCATGGAAACACCCCCGATCGTTTCGGCGCAGGAGTGGGAGGCCGCGCGCCAGCGGCTGCTCGCGGAAGAGAAGCAGCTGACCCGCGCCCGTGACGCACTGGCCGCCAAGCGTCGGCGGATGCCGTGGCTGGCGGTGGAGAAGGCGTACGCGTTCGACGGACCCGAGGGCAGGGTGAGCCTGCTCGACCTGTTCGCGGGGCGTCGCCAGCTGATCGTCTACCGCGCCTTCTTCGAGCCCATCGTCTACGGCTGGCCCGAGCACGCCTGCCGCGGCTGCTCCATGGTCGCCGACCACGTCGGCCACCTCGCCCACCTCAACGCCCGCGACACCACCCTCGTCTTCGCCTCGCGCGCCCCGCAGCCGGAGATCGAGCGGGTGAAGGCGCGGATGGGCTGGACGATGCCCTGGTACACGATCACCGACGACTTCGACGCCGACTTCGACGTGGACGAGTGGCACGGCACGAACGCGTTCATCCGCGACGGCGACCGAGTGTTCCGCACCTACTTCATCAACGCCCGCGGCGACGAGGCGCTGGGCAGCACCTGGAGCTACCTCGACATGACCGCGCTCGGGCGGCAGGAGACGTGGGAGGACTCGCCCGAGGGCTACCCGCAGACCCCGCCGTACGAATGGTGGAACTGGCACGACGCGTACGGCGACCCCGAGCCGGCCCCGGAATGGCTGGCCCAAACCCGCCGGGGCCCCCGAGGCCAGCCCGCCTGACCCCTACGTCGCCCGGAGATCCGGCTCCACGCCGACGACGCGCCGCCCAGGGGCGTCGGCACGCCGCGTCCAGTCGCCCACCGAACTCGTCACCGTGAGCCTCCCGCCCAGCTCCGCCAGTCGCTTGCGCATGCCGTCGAGTCCGAAGCCCGTCGACTCCCCGGCCAGGAACCCGGTTCCGTCGTCGGTGATCTCCAGCTCCACTCCGTGCGGACGCCGCGCCAGCACCACGCCGACCATGGACGCGTGCGCGTGTTTGCGCACGTTGGCCGGGACCGTCGTCACCAGGCCGACGGCCCTGGCCCGCACCGTAGTGACGACCCGGCCCTCGGCGGACGCCGCCGGTGCCCAGAGGACCGGCGGCGCCCCGTCGTGGTTAAGGATCAGGAGCAGGGCTCGTAGAACTGCTTCCACCCGTCGCCGGGCATGGCCGGCGGCTCGGCCCTGGACCCGAACTCGCCGTACTTCTCCTTCAGCGCGTAGTCGAAGTCCCCCGGGCCGCTGCCCGCGTACGACAGACGCACGTCCCGATCCAGCTGCCCGTCACCGGAGTTGTTGAGGATCGCGAGGTCCGGGTACGGGTCGTCGCCGTAGTTGGCGATCCGGAGCTGCTGGACCTCGCCGTGGTCGCCGATGTCGGAGTGCCGGGAGTCGGCGGAGCCCAGGTCGGACCGCTTGAGCGGGCCGGGGCGGTACTCCGCGAGGCGCGCCGTCGAGGGGTCGTCCCCGCCGGACGGCTCGACGATGTTGACGACCATGTCCAGGGTGCCGTCGTTCCGGAAGTCGGCGACCGCGGCGGACGCGACCTCTCCCTTCTTCGCGCCGAGGAGTTCGCTGACGGCCTTCTTCGCGCCGAACGAGCCGTTCGCCGTCCCCCACTGGATCGTCATCTTGGTGCCGGTGTGCCCAGGATTCACGATCTTGTCCGGGTGGCCGTCACCGTCGAGGTCTCCGATCAGCGTCGTGGCGTCGGCCAGACACGGGCCCGCCGCCTCGGCGACCTTGCCGGACCGTTCCGCGCCACCCGAGGGCGACGACCCGGCCGCACTGGCCTGGTAACCGGCGGCCGTCAGGGTCAGGGCGACGGCCGCGATCGGCGCGGCGATCAGACGTGACCGTTTGCGAAGCATCTACGAACTCCTCAGGTTGTTGCTGCCTTGCTGCCAGAAGACCGCGGCGCAGAGCCCACCCCTTATCGGCTACTGGTCCGTTCCGCCGAAGGGGACGGCATCCGCCGCGGAGGTGTGCCAGTTGGTGACGATGGGCTCGTCGACGGTGATGGTGCCGACCGGCAGGGAGACCGGGTTGGGGTCCTCAGCACCGATCCCGACGATGATGCTGTCCAGCTCCTTGCCACCGTTTTCTTTGGTGGTCTTCGGGTTCACCCCGGCATAGGCGGTCGTTCCCTTGCCCAGCGTGATCGCCGGGCCAACGGCCTGCTCCGCGGGGCCCGCCTCGGTGCCGTCCGACCCGAAGGCCACGGTGGGAAGCGCGGCGGGCAGAACGCAGGTGATCCCCGGCTTGGCCTTCGCGATGACCAGGATGTATCCGCCGGCCTGCGTCTCGGCCCTGGTGCTCCAGGAAATGTCGTTGGCCCCGCACACCTGCCCGACCTTGGCCCGCTCACCGTTCCCGGTGTCGACGCCGGAACCATCCTGGGTCCCCTTGCCCTTCGCCCCGGAGGACTCGCGCGACGAGCCGGAGGCGTTGTCCTTGCCGGCCTCCGCCTCGGTCGTGGCATCAGCCTTGTCCTCAGCCTTGGCCTCCGTCTTGGCATCGGCGGAGGCGGACGAGTCGCCGGACCGACTGCTCGTGTCGTCCGAGTTCTGGCAAGCGGTGGCGAACATCGCGGCCGTCACCAACAGACCTGCACCGGCGAACATCCGGACCCGGGAGCGGTTGATAAGCATGGAATGACCCTCTTCGTCATCAGCGGAGTACTGCGCCCGGCGACGTTTCGCTCGGTGTGCCACCCACCCTGCCGGTGACCGCTACCGTTCCATTGGCGCTCCACTAACGAATCGCTGACGCACCATCAACCAGCCGCCCCGAACGGCCGTTTGGGGGTGTGAGTGCCGGTGTCGCGTACGTCAGCGCAGAGCGGTGGCGTTGGCGGGAGAGCCGACGCCGCCGGTGAGGTTGAGAGGCTTGACGGTCAGGAGGCTGGTCCAGCGGCCGGTGGCCCGGCAGTCAGCCGTCAGAGCGGTCAGGTTCCACAGCTCACCCAGCGGCAGGCCGAGCTTGGCGATCAGTTCCTGGTGCATCATGCCGTCGTCCTCGGGCGCGCTGGCGTGGAAGTCGCTCTCGGGCACCACGGGGAGGACTTCGACGGCGAAGGTGTCCGTGGCCAGCAGCGCGATGCGGTGGTCCCAGCACCAGGCGGCGAAGTCCTGGGACTGGACGAACCCGGTGGCGCGTCGCTCGGCGCGGACCGCGGCCCGTGCGCCGGGTTCGGCGGTGAGGTACCAGTGGGCCCAGCCGGTGTGGACGAGAACCAGATCACCGGGTTCGACCCGGCAGCGCTGTGCCTCGAGCGCCGCGTCGAGCAGTTCGGGGCCGAGGGCGGGGCCCGTCGTGTGGTCGAGCGGTGTGCCGCGGTCGCGGAGGAGGCCGTCGATGTCGATGAGGAGCGCGCGCCCGGCCAGCGGGGTCTCGGCCCACAACTGCACGCCCAGGCGTGGGCTTCGCGGCGCGATCTCATCGTCGGGCACGGCGTTGTAGAAGCCGTGCCCGGAGGCGCGGCGGTGGCGCAGGCCGTCGATCTGGCTGCTGGCCTGGAGGTGGAAGCCCTCCAGGACGTCGTCGCGGGCCTGCTCGTGTTTGGCGGTGATGCGGTGGTGGGGGATGGAGCGGGCCCGGGACATGGGCGGGTCGAAGGCGTCGAGGGCGTGGTCGAGGTTGAAGGCGCGTCCGTCGTGGACCTCTTGCGCCGCCCGCCGGATCTGTTGGGGGCCCGCGAAGTTGGCCATGCCGCGTTCGGGCTGGTCGGTGAAGAGGTACCAGCTGGAGCCGGGCGGGGCATCGGTGCGCTGCAGCAGTTCGTCGTAGGTGAGGTGCGGGGGCGGAACGGGGTGGGACAAGGGGAAGGTCGCTTTCTGTCCGGGGCTTCAAGGGCCTCGAGGGCTTCGGGGGCTTCAAGGGCTTCGGGGGCTTCAAGGGCAGCGGGGGCTTCAAGGGCAGCGGGCGGCGATGGCGTCGGCCGCCCGGCGTACTTCGGTGATGACGCGTGGGTGGTCGGCGGCGGGCAGGTCGCTGCTGGGGCCGGCGACGCTGAGCGCGCCGAGGAACTGTTCGTCGCGGTGGATGGCGGCGCTGATGGCGGTGACGTCAAGGACCCGTTCGCTGAGGGAGACGGCGTGGCCGTCCTTCTTGGTGCGCTGGAGCTCTTCACGCAGGTCCGCGGCGCTGACACGTTCGCCGGAGATCCGGGTGAAGGGGGCGACGCTGTCGACGTAGGTGTCGAGTTCCTCCTCGGGCAGCCAGGCGGCCAGGGATTTCCCGGCGCCCAGGTGCAGGGGGAGCTTTTCGCCGATGGGCAGTTGGTAACGGAGCGGATTGAGGCCCTCGACGCGGGCGATCAGCACGCGGGAGAGGCCGACGCGTACGTACAGGCTGGACGTCATGCAGGTGGTCGCGGCCAGTTCCTGCAGCACGGGCAGGGCGACCTGGCTGAGCCGGTTGTTGACCAGGAAGGCGTGGGCGGTGGCCACGGACGCCGGTCCCGCGACGTAACCGGGTTCTTCCTTGACGGCGTAGCCGCGGTCGACGAGGACGTTCAGGATGCGCTGGGCGGTGGCCACGTGCAGTTCGGAGCGGCGCGCGATCTCGCTCAGGCGCAGGGGGTGGCGGGCGTCGTCCAGCACGGACAGAACGTCGAAGGCTCGGTCGACCGAGCGCATCGGAGAGGCGGGGGCGGCCATGGGTCGGCTCCTGGGTGGTCTGCTCGGCTGCGGAATTTCCTGATAAGTGTTATCAGCATGCGAGCAGCGGCGTGGTGCGCACAAGATCCACCCGGAGCGGTACGTCCTACTCCGGCCGTGGTGCGGTTTCGGCGGTTTGGGGCTCGGGTGTGGTCGTAGCCGTTGCCGTGGTCGCGCCCGTGGTCGTGGCCGTAGCCGTGCCCGTTGCCGTGGTCGTGGCCGTCCCCGTAGCCGAAGTCGTGGCCGGTTCCGGGTCGCCGGGACGGGCGTACGACAGGACGTAGGCGAGCAGGCCGGTGATGCCGGCGGTGATGAAGGTCGGGGGCCCGGCGGTGGTCGCGACACCGTTGACCCAGGCGGCGTCGCCGAGCGCCAGTCCCAGCGTCTGGCCCGCGACGATGAAGAGGCCGCCGAGCAGAAAGCCGAGGACGCCGAGGCGGAAGAGGATTTTGATCAGGTGAGTGGGCATGGCACGACCTCGTGTGGAAGGGCGGATCAGACGGGCAGCACGCCGGTGGCCACCGCGGCGCCGATCAGGAGGATCGGCAGGCAGTAGTAGCCGACGAGGGGGACGAACGTGCGGGCCGGGTTGACTCCGGCGATGCCGCTGGCCACGTAGATCGGGGCGCCGGACGGCGGCGAGGCGCCCTCGGTGGAGGCGAAGATCAGCACGGCGACGCAGGCGGTGGCGGCCGGCACTCCGGCCTCGGCCAGGGACGAGACGGCGACCGGGCCGATGGCGGCCATGGTGGCACTGGCGGTGAGCGGGATGGCGACGGCGACGACGATCACCCCCACGATCAAGGTCATGGCCCACTTCGGCGCGTGCAACTGCCCGAGCACATCGGTCAGCTCTTGGGGCAGGCCGAGCTCACCGAGGACGTTCGAGGCGGAGAACGCGGCCACGATCGTGACGCCGATGACCCCGAATTGCGGCGCGGCCCCCTCCAGCAGTTGCCACCACCCGCGGCCGGCGCGGGGCAGCTGGCGGCGGCCCAGGAACAGCACGATCGCGATGAGCAGGACCGGTATCCAGGTGATCAGGCTGATCGCGTCCGACATCACGACACCGACGTAACGGCCCAGCTCGCCGCCGGTCGGCCCGCGGGTCAGCAACAGGGGAACGATCATCCCGGCGAACAGGAACAGGCTGGTCCACCCCGCGCCCAGGCTGGCCCTGAGCGGCAACAGATCGGCGCGGTCCATGGGCTGGATCTTGTGGCGGCGGACCATCCAGAACGCCGCCAGCAGGCGGTAGCCCAGACACCACAGCCCGCCCAGGAACAGCGGCAGCACGATCTCGTCCTTGGAGACCAGCGCCGCCACCCCGGCCGAGCCCATCAGGATGAACATGGTGGAGCTGAACGGGAAGGTGACGCCCATGCCCGCGCCACCGGCGGCGACGGTGGCGGCGAGTTCACCGCTGACCTTGGAGCGCTTCATCCACGGGATGGTCACCGAGCCGACGGCGGCGGTGACGGCCGCTCCGACGTGGGCGATGGCGCCGAAGACGCCCGCGGCGACGGTCGAGGTGTAGACCGGCCCGCCCCGCAGCCGACCGAGCAGGGAGTTGAGGATGTTCAGCAACTGGTCCAGGACCGGCGTACGGCTCAGCAGGTAGCTCATGAACACGAAGGCCAGGGCGGCGAAAGTGACCTCCTCCTGCATCGCTTCGGCGAATCCGTCCCACATGACGTGAGCGATGTCGCCGCCTGCGAACAGGCCGGTCACCACGAATCCGACGAGGAGGGCTTCGCCGATGTTCCTCTTCAGCACGGCGTTCCAGACGATGATGGCCGTCATGTAGGAGACCAGGGCCCATATCGCGATCATGCTGCTTCTCCTGCGGGTTCTTCTGCGGGTCCGCCCGCGGGTGCTCCGGCCGGTCCGCCCGCGGCCTGTCCGGCGTGTCCGGTCTCCCGGGCCTGTCCTGCACGTCCGGCCTGTCCGGCCCGCTCGGCGTGTTCGTGCCTGTTGTCGCCTCGCCCGGCCCGGATGCTGCTGCGGCGGCGCGCCTCGTCGGCCTCGATCTCACGCGCCGCGACCAGGGTCGACTCTGCCTCTTCGGCGGGAAGGACGGCGACTCCGTCGCCGTCCGCGACGACCAGGTCACCGGGCCCGCACACCGCGCCTCCCACGGCGACGGCGACGTTCACCCTGCCGGGCCCGTCCTTGTAGGGGCCGGCGGGGGTGACCGCGCGCGCCCAGACCGGGAAGCCGATCTCTTCAAGGACCTCCACGTCGCGGGCCGCGCCGTCGAGCACCATACCGACCACCCCGCGAGCCTTGGCGCGCTCGGCGATCAGCTCGCCGATCAGGGCGCGGGAGGTGTCCCCCTGACCGTCGACCACGATCAGGTCACCGGGCCCGGCGATCCGCAGCGCTTCATGGATGGCCCGGTTGTCCCCGGCCCGCGTCAACACCGTCAGCGCGCGGCCCACCGCGCGGGCGCCGGTCCACAGCGGGTTGATGCCGGAGTCGACCAGACCCAGCCGGTCGCGCGCATCGCCGATGTTGGCAGTCGGCAGCCCCGCGTAGGCCGCCAGCAGTTCGTCGGTCACCAGCGGTGCGGCGCTCAGCCCCTCCGGGCGGGCGGCGAGGGTGTGCAGCCTGCTGATGTCGCGGGCCAGGGCCGCGTCCAGGCCGAGATCCGCCATCAGATCGGCCGCGGCGGCCACCTCACCGGCCCGCCGCAGCCCGTGCTTAAACGTTCCTGCGTACAGACGTTCCAATGTGGCCTCGCCGTCGGCCAGCTCCTGTGCGATCTGCCGGCGCACCCAGGGCTCGTCCCCGGCGGCACGGCCCGCTTCCACCGTCTGCACGATGACCGCGCCCAGCCCCTTCATGAACAGGCTGCGCAACAGCTTGCGCGCCGACGCCGCGCCCGGCTCCCCGCCCAGGTCCTCCACGGGCGCACCCAGCGCTCGGAAGTGCTCCGCCACCACCGAGGCCCCGCGGCCGCTGACCACCAGAGCCGTGCGGTGGCGGTACGTGGGCACCGGGCCGATCACGGACACATCCGCGAAGACCGCCCGCCCACCCTTGCCGACGATGCCGTCGATCTTGCGCTTGAGCTCCGGCGCACCGGCGTTCATGTCGGCGAAGACGCCACCGTCCCGCAGATGCGGCGCCGCCTCCGCCGCCACCGCCACGGCGGCCTTGGCCCCCGTCAGCCCCAGCACAAGATCAGCCTCCGCGACCGCCTCCGCCACGCTGCCCGCCCGGACGACGCCGGCCGGCGTCGGCACGTCGCCGGGGTCATACGCCACCACGGACCAGCCGTTTTCCGCGAACCCCACGGCGTACAACGCCCCGGCCTCGCCCAGCCCAAGGATCCCCACACGCATCGATGGCCTCATGTTTCTCGTAGAGTGATAGGTTTTCTCATGCAAGGTGGGAGGATGTTGCCTAGGTGTGAACGCGGAGTCAAGGGTTGAGTGCGAAACCGGTTTCGGGTGGCCGGAAGGGTCGGGCGAAGGGCACCTCGGCATCGCCCAGACCGTCCGCTCCCGCTACCTGGCGCTCGACCTCGATCTCACCGACATGGTGAACGTCGCCCTGGCGGCCGACTACGACACGGACGCGATCCTCACCCTGGACCGCCGGAACTTCCGCGCCGTACGCCCCCTCGGCCATCACAAGGCGTTCCGCGTCCTGCCCGACGATCTACCCCTCTGAAGCCCCCACCCGCACTCCGGAAGACCTCGAGGCCAGTCCGCCTCCTCCCACGCGGAGTTGACGACACGGGCCGGGCCGTGACCCCGCTGGACCCCGGTCTTCCCAGCATTGTGGCCATCAGCGACAACTGGACCATATTTTGTAGCCTGTGGCGTCAGCACAGTGCGGATACGAATGTGCACGGGGGGAAGCCATGGTTGGCATCACGGGTAACCAACTCGGCGGTGTGATCGGGAAGCCGAGGCGCGCGGGTGAATCCGACGGAGTGAAGCCGGGCCAGAGGGCGCGGAGCACCGGGGGCGGAATGGTCGCCCTGCTGAGCAACGCGGAGAAGGAAACAACCACCGGGGCCGGCGGCCAGGACAGGGGCCGGTGACCTGAACAGTGGACTACGCGACGCTGAAGGACCTCAAGCCCAGCGAGTTCGAGGGCGCGGCCGACGGCTACCAAACGACCAGCGACATGGCCGGCCGGGCCAGGCAGGCGCTGGAGCGCCGGATCGCCGCCCGGATGCGAGAGTCCCTGGAGGGTGAGGCCGCCACGGCGGCGTACGACCAGTTACGGAACCTCGCGGAGAACTTCCACTACGTGGAGGTCGAATGCGGCCTGGTCAGCACCGCTCTGAACGCGCTGGCTTTCGATCTGCGAGCGGCGAAGAAGAAGCTGGACGCGGCGATCGAGGGCGCCCAGGCGGAGAAACTGACGGTGAACGCGGACGGCTCGGTGAGCTATCCGCCTGGTGGCGACGAGGTCGACGGCAAGACCCCCAAGGGTGGCAAGGTCACCGGCAGTGCCAGGGCACACGAGTCCGGTGCCCCCATAGACCCGGGCAAAGACGCCAACGACATCGCCGACGCCCTGGACCGGCAAGCCGGGAACCAGCACCCGAACCCGTACTTCAGCCGGGCGATCGAATACGCCGACCGGATCGCCCAGGCTGTCCAGGAGGCGACCGAGGCCGACGAGCGGTGGGCGCCGAAGCTGCGTAAGTTGAAGGCCGACGACGATCTGAACGTCTCTGACAAGGACTGGATCGACGCGGACAAGGACACCGCCGGGGTCAGGTCGGGCGCCAAGGACTACCTCGATCACATCAAGCACCCACCGGAGGACGGCAGCCCCAAGGAAAACGCCGAATGGTGGAAAGGCCTGTCCCAGGACGAGAGGGACGCCTATATCGCCCTCCACCCGAAGGCTGTGGGCGGCATGAACGGGTTGCCCGCCGTCGCCCGGGACGAGGCCAACCGCACCCACCTGGACGTGATGCGTGCCAAGTACCAGGAGGAGCTGAAGGCCATCCCCGAGGAACCGCTGGTCAAATACAAGACGATTCCTGGCAGCGGAGGTTATCCGGTCCAGGTCTTCACCGACGAATACGCGAAGTGGTACTACAAGTACAACGACCGCAGGGACCATCTGAACGCCGCACTGGACGGCATGAAGGCGATCCAGGAGCGTTTCGACGAGACCGGCGGAAAGAAGCACATACCCGAGGCGTATCTACTCGGTTTCGACCCGGAGAAGAACGACGGTCGCGTCATCATGGCCACCGGAAACCCGGACACCGCCGACCACACGGCGGTGTATGTGCCGGGCACCAAGACGCACATTGGCAGTATCGGCGGCGATCTCGACCGCGGGGAAAGGCTCTGGGCGGAGAGCAATAAACTGAATCCCAACTCCAAGGTGTCCACGATCACCTGGTTGGGGTATGACGCCCCGGACGCCATTCCGGACGCACGGCACGACAAATACGCGGCCGCTGCGGCACCCCATCTCCGCCAGTTCCTCGACGGCAACCGGGCGGCGCATGAGGAAGCGAGCGGCAACCATGGCCATACGACCCTCATCGGTCACAGTTACGGCAGCACGGTGATCGGTGATGCCACCAAGTCCCATACCTCCTACGACCCTCATGGCGGTGCCTTGCCCGTTGACGACATCTTCGCGGCGGGCAGCCCCGGCATGCAGGTGGGGCACGCGTCCGACCTCGGCATCGGGAGCGACCACGTCTGGGCCATGGGGGCCGGCGATCCTTGGGGAGACGACTGGTGGGTCCGGGAAGGAGGGCGGAAGGCTGGGCTCGGTGGTGACGGGAGAATTCCCACCGACCCCGAGTTCGGTGCCCATATAGTGAAATCAGGTGTAGAGGGTCACGGTGACTACTGGGACGATGAAACCACTGCGCTGCGGAACCAGGCTGCTGTGATCACCGGCAGCTATGACAGGGTTCAATATTATGATTAAATTGACTTCTGGGAAAGTTTGGTCGGCGCTCTTTGTGATTCCGATCCTCACGTTTATTGCGGGGTGTTCCCAGGTGGACGACAAAAAGGCTGCGGACAAAGTGGATGTCCGTGATGTCGGCAGCATGGAAAAGAAGACGCAGAAAATGTCCAGCACCATTCTGGACATCATTGGCCTGAAGAAGGCGAAGGTCACCGAGCCCGGTCCGGGGACGCTGCCGTGCTCGAAATACCCTGATGACGCGGGAGTGCAGCGCATGCACCATCCCTGGAGCGTCTATGACGTACCTTTCGATGATCTGTCCCGTGGTTTTGAGCGGCTTCGCACGGAGCTTCCCCAACACGACTGGAAGATCGTCAAGGACGGGCCCGACGGAAGTCCCGCTAAGACACCGCAGATCGTCGCGAACTTCACTCGGGACCACTTCTCCGCGGACATCCGACTGCTCGATCAGCGCAAGCATCCCGACAAAACGTCATTGATCGAGGTGACGGTCGTCTCCGACTGCTTCCGCGACACGTCGCACGAGCCCACAGAGCCCAACTGAGGGCGGGCAGACCGCGCCGCCGCACATGAGTCAACCCCACGTGAGCCAACCGCACATGAGTCAACCGCACGTGAGCCGACCGTCCTTGAGCCGACCGTTCTCGCGTCAGTGGTGCCGGTGGCTTTCGCGGTCTTCGAGGGCGCTGATGGCGGTGGCGGTCGGACTTGTCCCACAGGTCGTCCAGGAGGCGGATGAGGATGTCGTTGTGTGACGCCCGGTACAGCGCCTGGTGGAAAGTGCGGTGCGCCGTGAGCGCTTCCTCGCCCCACTGACGGGTGACGGGGAGCAGGTTGTCGACCGCGGCCCGCAGGGCGGCGATGTCGTCATCTGTGCGTCGCGTCGCGGCGAGTTCGGCGGCGGTGGGGTCCAGGGAGAGGCGTACTTCGAAGAGCTGGCGGGCCTCGTCCGAGTTCATGGCGGACACGCGGACGTCGCGATGGGTGTCGACATCGAGGAGACCCTCGCCGCTGAGGCGGCGGATGGCCTCGCGAGGTTCGGACCTGCCATCGCCGCCTGCGCTTCCTTCCCGGGCCGGTGAGCGCGGTCCCCCGGTGACCCCTTGACAGTGCCTGTTCAGGCGCCTCTGGTGGGTGTCTCGGGTGCGTACCGGGCCGTCGCCTCGGCGCGGGCGTTGTGCCGGCGGGAAGACGTGGTGCAACGTCAAAGACGTGGTGCAACGTCAAAGACGTGTTGCGACGCGGATCAGGTCAGCGACTGTACGAAGGCGGCTGTGCGGCGGCCAGGCGATCGCCGTTGTCACGGGCGGAGCGTCCAGGACCGGTACGGCGGCGAGGTCCCGGCGCAGGTCGGCGCTGGCTGACTCGGGAAGGACCACGGTGGTACGGCCGAGCGCGATCAGCTGGAAGAGCTGTGTCAGGTTCCGTACCTCTGGCCCCGGCCCCTCTGGGTAGCTGCCGCTGGGACCGGGCCAGCGCGCCATCGGGAGCTCTGGCAGCGTGGTGACGTCGGCCATCCGGATCTGAGAGCGGCTGGCGAGCGGGTGTGAGCCCGGCAGGATGGCGACCTGTCCCTCGCTGTACAGGGTTTCGGTGTCGAGCCCGGCTGCTGAGTCGAAGGGCAGGTGCAGCAGAGCTACGTCGGCTTGCCCGTCCTGCAGCAGCTGCTGGTGCTGGTGTGCCTCGCAGAGCAGTAGCTCGACGGTGGCTGCGCCGGGTTCCGCGGCGTAGGCGTCGAGCAGTTTCGTCAGCAGTTCGCCGGCGGTGCCGGACTTCACGGCAAGGACAAGGCTGGGGTGCCCTGCCGCGGCCCGGCGGGTACGCCGCTCAGCCGCGGTCACTGCGCTGAGGATCGCGCGTGATTCGGCCAGCAGCACGCCTCCGGCCGCGGTGAGCGTGACCTTGCGGCTGGTGCGTTCCAGCAGTGCGGTTCCGAGCCGCCGTTCGAGCTGGGTAATCGCGCGGGACAGGGGCGGCTGGGCCATCCCGAGACGCTGGGCGGCCTTGCCGAAGTGCAGCTCCTCGGCGACGGCGACGAAGTACCGCAGCTCGCGTAGTTCCATGAGCCCAGGCTAATGACGGCAGACGGCAGATCGATACCGACCGGGTATCGCCGCACTACCGAGAGGGTGTTGGTGCCCGGCCGCGGCACGAGCATGCTCGCTGTCATGAGCGAGAAGATGATCGCGCTGGTCACCGGCGCGAACAAGGGGATCGGGTACGAGATCGCGGCCGGGCTGGGTGCGCGGGGCTGGAGTGTCGGTGTCGGCGCCCGGGACGAGCAACGCCGCCAGGACGCCGTGGCGACGTTGCGCGCGGCTGGCGCTGACGCGTTCGGCGTACCCCTGGACGTGACCGACGGCGAGAGCGTGACCGCCGCGGTCCAACTGATCGAGGAGCGGGCAGGACGGCTCGACGTACTGGTCAACAATGCCGGCGTGGCCGGCGGCTGGCCGGAGGAACCCACGACCATCGACGTCGAGACCGTGCGGCGGCTGGTGGAGACCAACGTCATCGGCGTCATCAGGGTCACCAACGCGATGCTGCCGCTGCTTCGCCGCTCGGAGCACCCGCGGATCGTCAACCAGTCCAGCCACGTCGGTTCCCTGACACTGCAGACCACGCCCGGCGTCGACCTCGGAGGGATCAGCGGGGGCTACGCGCCGACGAAGACCTACCTCAACGCCGTCACCATCCAGTACGCCAAGGAGCTGAGCGGCACCAACATCCTGATCAACAACGCCTGCCCCGGTTATGTGGCCACCGACCTCAACGGATTCAGCGGGACCCAGACCCCCGAGCAGGGCGCGGCGATCGCCATCAGGCTGGCGACCCTGCCGGACGACGGCCCTACCGGCCAACTCTTCGACGACAACGGGGTCGTGCCCTGGTGACCTGACCCTCGGATACGTCCTCGTCGATCAGGCCGCCGCCGGTCGGACCCACGTGCACTCTGCGAAGATCGCTGTCGCTGGGCTGGACGACGTCCCATGGCTTTACGCAGCCCCGGCTGGGTATTCGGTCCCATGCCGGATGGGTGCCTCAGGTGCGAAGCCGTCTTCGGCTCGGCGCGGGAGTGGTGCCGGCGTATGTAGGCGGCGATGGCGGCGTTCTGCTCGTCGTGCGTGCGGTGGTCCGTGCCGTTGAGCGCGAAGTAGCGCAGCGCGGCGAACTCGGATTCGATCCAGTTCGGCCAGGAGCCGTAGGTAGGTAGGAAGACCAGCTCGACGTGCGGCCCAGGGACGGACCTCGGCGCGCTGGTGCGGGGAGAAGTTGTCCAGTACGACGTACAGCTTCTCCTTGGGCCAGCGGGCTCGCGGTGCCGTCAGCAGGCCGAGGAACTCGTGCCACCGCTTGCGCTCGCGGATGCGGTAGTAAATCTTGCCGGTGGCCGGATCGAGGGCGGCGAGCATGTGACGGGAATCGAACCCGCGCTCTGAGCTTGGGAAACACGGGGCGTGTGGGCGCGGAACCGCCTCTCACCTGCTGGAACGGGTGCAGTGCCGAGTCCCGTCCGGGCTGGCCCCACACCGTGATTGACCCTGGTTCGCGGGTCCAGCGGGCACGCATCGGGCACGGCCGAGACGGGGCGACCACCGTGTTACGCCGAGGGGATCGAACGCTGACATACACCAACTTGGTACATGTGTTACTCTAGGTACATGTCCATGAAGCGCACCAATGTCTATGCCGACCCGGAAGACCTCGCCATCATCAAGGAGGCCGCCAAGCGTCGCGGTATCAGTGAGGCCGAGATCATCCGGCAGGGCATCCATCTTGCCGCCATGGCCAATCGCGTGTGGGACGAGCCGTTGTTCTCCCGCACTTTCCCCGGCCCTGGGCGCACTCTTACCAAGGGCGAGGTGCGTGATGTCGTTGCTGACGCTGCCCAGCGCGAAACCGGTTCAGGAACTGCTGCGTGATCGTCGTCATCGCTGACACCTCCGGCCTGTTGGCAGCGCTCGATTCCACGCACCCGGAGCATGCCGCGGCGCAGGAGGCCATCATGGCTGCCGGGCTGCTCGTCATGTCTCCATTGCTGCTTGCTGAGCTCGACCACGTAGCCACCCGCGAACTGGGCCGCGAGGCCGCGGTGAGCGCGATCGACGACATCCGGGGCTGGATGCGCCGCGGCCGGGTATCCGTACCGGAGATTACTGAGGGCCACCTCGGCATCGCCCAGACCGTACGATCCCGCTACCTGGCGCTCGACCTGGATCTCACCGACGTGGTGAACGTCGCCCTGGCGGCCGACTACGACACCGACGCGATCCTCACCCTGGATCGCCGAGACTTCCGCGCTGTACGCCCCCTCGGTCATCACAAGGCCTTCCGCGTCCTGCCTGACGATCTACCCCTCTGAAGCCCCACACGCGCTGCGGAGGGCCTCGAAGGGCAGTCCGCCCTCTCCCGTGCGGAGTTGTCGACCCGTGCAGGGTCGGAGTGTCCACTCGGTTGGAGAGACGAGGCCTTCTGGCACGGATCTGGTGTATGACGCATAGTGCGGTCTAGACAACAAACAAGGCCCAGGTCGCTGACCTGGGCCTTAAGCGTGGAGCGGGTGACGGGAATCGAACCCGCGCTCTGAGCTTGGGAATCGCGTGGTGATCACGGCTGAGTACGCTGCTGACCAGCACAAACGAGGGCTGACGGCAAGCCGCCGACCTTTCGCAGTTCCCGGCATTGACCGCTGTTGACTGTCGTATCCGGTGCGCTTCTGGTGCGGAGGACGCTAGCCGAGCCATGTGACGCGGGTGATCACCACAAGTTCGAGCCGTTCCAGGGCCATGAACATGAAGAAGCCCCGCCCTCCGAAAATGTCCTGTGTCCGCAGACCTCCGCCGTGTGGGTTTCCGCGTCCGACGTCGACGGCGTCGCTGCCCAGGACCGTCAGCTGCTCAGCCAAGCGCTCTACCTCGGCCACGACTTCGTGCGGCAGGCCCCCTACGACATGCTCGGCATCGGGGTCGTAGTCCCAGGTCCAGTTATCGCTCACGCGGAGATCTCGCGCTGCGCCACGTCTGTGATCTGTCGCATCTCGGCGAGTGCGGAGTGCAAGGCCTCGCGGTCTGTTGCTTCTTCCGCTACGGCCTCCAGTTCACGCAGGCGGGCCGCTCGCGCGGGGTAGCGCTCGATGGCAACGAATTCTCCCCACCACAGCAGGAAGGTGCGCAGCGGAGCGATGGTGCTCTGAGTGGCGGCTTGTTCGACCGCACGGTCGAGGTGCTCGGCGAAGGAAGGCAACTGGGCGGGGGCGATCTGGGCGACCGCTGCGCGGAGCGCTGCCGGAGTGAGCGCCGGCATGGGGATCAGGGGCCCGTCGGGGGCAGAGGGCTGCTCGGTCATCGGAACGTCTCCTGGGCGGCGGTCTGAGTGATCATCGTGAGCATGGCCGTTGTTGCGGACGCTGGGCCGAGCCTACGCCCGCACTTCGTCCGCCACACAACACCCGACGCGGCTCGATCGCTTTGGCCCAAGTGTGATCGCGCTGTGCTGGAGCTTGGTGCGTCGCAGGGAGTCGCCGGAGACGCCAGCGGTCCAGGGCAACAAAGAAGCCCCGGGCCGTTGGCCTGGGGCTTTGTGGTGGAGCGGGTGACGGGAATCGAACCCGCGCTCTGAGCTTGGGAATCACGGGGCCCGGCGGGCGCGAAACAGGCTTTGACCTGTGCAAACAACTGGCAGATGGTCGCCTGGTGGGGCTCCGCTAGGCCCGTGAACGACCGTGGTTCGCTGCCTGATCGGGCACGCATCGGGCACGGCCGCCCTTCGTCCCGAACTACGGGTGGGGAGGCTCGGGCCGTGGTTGCGGTAATTGCTGTCCTTTCCTGCCGTACAGGCGCGCGTGCCGTCCTTGCCGTGCGTCAGTGTTGATGTTCCCCTGGCCTCCCCGAACGGCATCGCCTCGCAGTTGGCCAACACTCTTCGCCGATGGGTCGGACCGTTTGGCCTGGCATGCCGACCGCCCGGATGCGATGTAGAATTCCCACTCTTGATGACTTTCTTTACCCGCTCTGCGTCACATGCGTGAGTCGACTAGCATGGACAAGAGATCTAATCTGGGTCTACTCATTAGCGGGGTGAAAGTCATGCGCCTCGGGAATCTACTGGATGGCGCCGTCACTGTAATAGACCCAACGGCATCCTTGGAACCTCCTCCCAGGGGACTCAAGGACTATCCGCTTCCATCCATGGCGGAACAAGCGGAAGTCCTCATGGAGACCCCTGGAGCCTTTAGTGCACTGGGAGATAGTGAGGCCGTCGCGGAATTCATCGCGGCCACCAAGGAAATGGCTCGAATTGAAATTGAGCAGCGGAAGGCGCGCGAGAAAATAAAGCGGAGACTGGTGCTCGCGTTGGCAATTGCGGGGACTGTTTTGATTTATGGAGTAGTAGGGCGAGAGTCCGTTGTTGCTGCGATTGCCGCCGTTGGTTCGCTGGTTTCCTGTGAAGTCTATATGTTTTTCGCAGCCAGGATGCGTGATCGCCGAGCGGACGATGAGGTACTGAAAATTCTGGCTGTGATGGGTGAGCAAAATTCCGAAAAGGCCGCCGTGTTCAGTAGGCTTCTGCAGCGCCCCTCTCCGGGGGGTAGTCGGGCTAGCGGGTCAGGTTGCCCAACCCAGGGATGAGCCATGGTCTCAGAAATTGAGGAAGATGGAGCTCGGCGGGAGAGTATCGTGGAGTCCGCAAATGCGGTCAGGATGCTCGCAGACAAGGATGTCGAGCTAGCGGTAAACTTTATACAAATTATAAGAGAGCGAGAAAGTAATGGCTCTCGGCATCTCCAGAGAATCATGGCAGAGCGGAAATTGGGTCAGTGCCTAAGCGTCATAATAGTGGCTATCTTGGCAGTGGTTTCGTGGCATTTGGGTGACCTTGGAGACACGGCTGCCGCTGCCTCGGTCGCCTCGGTGCCTACTGTCTCGCTAGCGGTGGTGTATGTTTTGCGTAAGATTCCTCGCTTCAATGCTCCACGGTCGTCCCCTTCCCCTTAGATGCCGTGGCTGCCGTGAGAGGGATATATCTTCCGCTGGTGTGCGTACCTATCTGCTCTTCCTCGGAGATTTCAAGAGATCCTTACCGTGTACTAAACTTTGGCGGAATGCCGCGTGAGGATCCAATTGATTTGCTTCACGGATAGGGTATTGCTATGTGGCGCAGAGGAAATTGTTTAGGGCTAAGTTGGTCTCCTCTGTTGTCCTGAGGTTTATGGTCGAGTGCCGTCATCGTCCAGAGCAATTTGGGCGTCAATCACGAACTCTTGCAAATGATTAGAGACGGCATGTGATGATTCCAGGAACGCCTTTTGGAGTCTGCTTAGGTGTTCGGTGTACTCGCGGAACAGTGCGTCTTGGTGCGCATCCGTTGCCTCGTGTCTGTTCGAGAAGGAAAGCCAGTGGGCTGCTTGCACCGCTCGCCCAGCGGAGCGCTCTATCTGTGCCGCAGACTCACTCACGGTCTTCGGTCCAGCCAATGCCACCTCCAACCACCGTGACCTGACGCCTTCCGCCAGTTCTTCTGCTCTACTAATAAAGTCGGGGGTGAAAGCAGAGGTGGGTATGAGGTCGAATCCTGCGAGTAAGCGGAGATGATCGCTGAAAGCCGAGGCCGCAGATATGAAATCTCTGTAGACGCCCTCTCGCGGCTCACGTCGTTGTCGACGGTGTTCGGCACGGGCCGCGATCTCGGCTTGCATACGGCTCGCCCTCCCAGTGGCGATTGCTGCCCCAATTGTGGCTGCGGCGCCAGCTAGAGCACCGAGTACGGCCGATAGTCCTGCATCCATCCCATGAGTGTGCCGAACCCTGCGCTGCTTCTGAACGGGCCAGAGCGGGGTGGGTCCCTCCTCGGTCGGACAGCTTCGCCGGACCAGGGTTCTCCAGGGGCCGCCAAGGCTCACATCGTGACGCTTGCGCTTGGCCTTGGCGGCCCCTGGAGGTTCCTGGTACGCCTCCGGGGGCCGACCGAGGAGGGACCCACCCCGCGACTCACCGACCCCAACCAACCGCGTTTCCGCAGATAACGACGAGCCGCCCCCCTCCGAGAGAGGGCCGGGGTGTGGGGCGGAGCCCCGCATCGTTCTGACCTCTGACGGGTCAATCCGCTGTTGCCGTGCGGCGTCGGTCGGGCCGCGCGCTGGAGCGGGGCGGAGACAGGAGCGGCGGCGCGCGGGCCGGGCGAGCGCCGCGCGCCGCGTTTGCGCGGCGCCTTGAACCCGTAGAGAAGGTTGTAACTCAGTGGCCGTTGGCCTGGTGTCGGGCGATCTTGTGCGTGGTGGGGCAGGTGAACTGTTCGGCGCATGCCGGAAGACGTCGGGATTCGCGGTGGGCTAGGGGTAGGAAGATGACCGGCCGGAGGATCCATTCGATGTGGGTGTCTTGCTGGGTGAGGGCGAACGTGGCTGCTTGCCCGTTGGTGAGGGCGTCTTCGGCTTCCTTGTAGCCGTGCGTGACCCAGTCCCATGCCTCGTGGGCTGTTTTCCGGTCGAGTGCTGAGGCGATGGTTCGCACGGTGACGCGGATCCATCGGGTGGCCTCGCTGGGGCTGGCGGTTTCGATAGAGGCGAGCAGGGCCGAGCGGGGTCCTGTGGCTGGTGAACGCGTCCAGCACTCGCACCAGTAGCCGGGGCGTAGCAGGGGCCTCAGCATGTGGTGGCTCCTGTCTCGGGCGCTACGAGCTGGGCGGTGACGGTGCGGCCGTACTGGCCGCCGGTGATGTCCAAGCGGCGGGCGAGTGCCATGACGATGGTTAATCCGCGGCCGTGGGTGTCGTCTGCGTCGGCCTCCGTAGGGCTGACTTCTTCGGGGTGGCCTCCCTCGTCGGTTACGGAGATCGCGACGGTGCGGGGTGAGAGCGACAGCGTGAGCTGGAAGGTGCCGTAAGCGGTGCCGCTGGCGGTGTGGGTGAGGGCGTTGCTGCCGAGTTCGCTCACGATCAATTCGGCGTCGTCGGCGCAGGGATGGTTGCTGAGGATGTCGCGGGTCCAGCGGCGGGCGCGGGTGACTTCTTCTCGGGATCCTGGGCACATCAGGCCCCAAACTCGCGGAGCACTCATATACTCGTCCATACAAGTTCCTTCGTGCTGGTAGGGGCTATGGGTCGCGGGTTCGTGCTAGATGAGTCGTACGCCGTCGTGGGCGCGGACGGCCGGCGGGGATGTGTTGTCGAGCGCGTCCAGGACGCGGATCGCGTATGCCTCGTCGGCCAGCTCGGTGACCTCGTCGCGGGTGGCCCAGCGCAAGGCGCGGGTCTCCGTCCCGGTGGTCGGGGCGCCATCGATGGCCTCGCAGCGGAAGACCATGGAGACGATCAGGCCGGTCATGTTCTTGTAGACGCCGGTGAGGGTCGCGGGAAGCGCGATCTTGATGCCGGTCTCTTCGAGGACTTCGCGCTGAAGCGCGTCGGGGATGGTTTCCTCGCGTTCGAGCACGCCGCCGGGTGGTTCCCACTTACCGTTGTCGCGTCGCTTGATCAGCAGCGCACGGCCCGCGTCGTCGACGATGACTCCGGCGACGCTCACGGAGTGCGGGCGCTCAGTGCTCACGTTCCTCGGCCCTCTCGGCTGGCTAGGCTCTCCACCGTAGCAATCCCGGTCAGCCGCTCGTCTAGATACCTAAAGGAGTATGTGCACATGCCTTCTCTGACTTCTGTCCTGGGTGTATTGGATCCGACGAGCGACCGGGCGGTGTTCCGGCAGATCGCCGATGCGCTGCGGGAAGCGATCGACAAGGGGCGTTTCCGGGAGGGTGACAAGCTGCCCTCGGAGACTGAGCTGGTCGACCACTTCGGCGTCTCGCGGATGACCGTGCGCAACGCTCTGTCGCTGCTCCAGCAAGAGGGGCTGGCCGTGTCCGAGCATGGCAAGGGGGTCTTTGTGCGGCCCCGTCCTCCTGTGCGGCGGCTGGCCTCGGACCGGTTCGCGCGGCGGCATCGGGATCAGGGGAAGGCCGCTTTCACGGTGGAGGCGGAGGCGGCGGGCAGTCGTCCGGAGGTGGACAGCTTGGAGGTGAAGGAGGAGCGGCCATCGCCGGACATCT
The DNA here is from genome assembly GCF_014712245.1 of Streptomyces sp. 5-10. Taxonomy (NCBI): domain Bacteria; kingdom Bacillati; phylum Actinomycetota; class Actinomycetes; order Kitasatosporales; family Streptomycetaceae; genus Streptomyces; species Streptomyces sp. 5-10. Next base: position 9,985 of record NZ_JACVYG010000023.1, on the reverse strand, counting down.
CGGCCCGGCTGGGTTCGCCTCGTAAGGTGCTGGCTCGGCGGCGGCGGTATCTGTTGGATGGGCGGCCGGTGGAGTTCGCCACGTCGTATCTGCCGCTGGATCTTGCGCGGAACACTCCGATCGCGCAGCCGAACCCTGGTCCTGGTGGCATCTATGCCCGGCTGGAGGAGATGGGGCATCGCCTGGATCACTTCGATGAGGAGATCCGGGCCCGGATGCCCTCGCCTGCCGAGGTGCGTACGCTCCAGCTCGCTTCCGGGGTGCCGGTGATCCATCTCGTTCGGACTGCCTACGACGGCGAGGGGCGGGCGGTGGAGGTGTGCGACACCGTGATGGCCGCCGACGCGTACGTCCTCGCCTACCAGCTTCCCGCCAACTGACGCATGGCCGGGGCGTGGTGGCCCCGGGCTGCTTCTTCTGACTCGTACGCACGAAGACGCATACTCGTATAGACGAGTGGCCAACCCGTGTGGCATGGTGGTCCCCGTTCCCGCTCGTTCGGGTTCGAAGGCCGCAACTCATCTACATAAGTAGGTGGGTTGGATGAGAGATTAGGAGAAGTAGTTGCGTTCCATCCGAGTTGAGACCTCTGGCGCCACGGTTCTGCTGACCGAGGCGCCGGAGCCGAAGGTGAAGGACCGGCAGACTGGCGAGATCGCCAAGGACGCGCAGAGCGGGTGAAGCGCTGATGCGGCTTGGCGTCGTCTACATCGACGGCGGGGAGTCCTCGCTGCTTCAGGTCACCGTGCCGGAGAGCGGGGTCACGGAGGGGTTGGCGCTCGGGGCGCCGGTCACGCTGATCGGTCTGATCGCCCGGCCCTGGGAGTCCGTGTTCAACGGGCAGCAGCGGCACGGCATTGCCTTCCGGGCCGAGGCCATCGCCCCGGCCGCCATATCGGTGGGTGCGGAGGCCTGAACCTGATGGCTGACGTCATGACGCTGATGGAGGTGGGTGGTCCAGTCGCCGCTACGGTCGGCGGGGCCGCCTACCTCCGGGCCCGGCACCCGGCCGCCTACTGGTCGACCGTCGGGATGCCTATTTCGACGGCCCGGTTGCTGGGGTCGTACGGGTCTGTAATGGACGCGTGCGGGCTGACCGTTCCGCCGTCGCGGCTGCGGGCCTGGGCGATACAGGCGCTCACGCATCGGGAGGTGCGGCCGGTTCCTCCGCGTCGGGGGCTGATCCGGCCTACGTCGACCGGGCTGCGGGTTCGGCTGCGGCTGGCGCTAGGGCAGGAACCTGCCGACGTGGCCGCCTCCGCCGAACGGCTGCGACATGCCTGGGGCGTTCACGGCGCGTATGTGGAGGAGATCAAACCGGGCGTGGTCGAGCTGCGGCTGATCGGCTTCGATGTGCTCCGGAAGGTCCGGATGCCGCGCAAGACCGGTGGCGGGTTCCTCAAGGTGCCGGTGGCGCTGCGGGAGGACGCGACGCCGTTCGTCCGGGACTACCGGGCCATCCCACACCAGCTCACCTTGGGCGCCACGTTGTCGGGGAAGTCGATGTTCCTGCGGCATCTCATCGCCGGGCTCGCCCGGCAAGGGGTAGCTCTGGTGGGGATCGACTGCAAGCGGGGTGTGGAGCTGGCGCCGTTCGCTTCACGGCTCTCGGCCCTGGCGACGGATCCTGTGCAGGCGGCGGAGTTGCTGCCTGTGTTGGTCGGGCTGATGGAAGACCGGTACGACCTGATCAAAGCGCGGCAGGGCATCGCGTCCAGCACTCCGGATGAGGAGATCACCTCTGACATCTGGGGGCTGCCGGAGGAGGAGCGGCCGGTGCCGGTGGTGCTGGTTGTGGACGAGGTGGCCGAGCTGTTCCTCGTCGCCACGCGGAAGGATGAGGAACGGCGGGATGAGATGGTCACCCAGCTGATCCGCCTCGCTCAACTCGGCCGCGCGGCAGGCATCTATCTGGAGGTGTGCGGGCAGCGGTTCGGCGCCGAGCTGGGCAAGGGCGCAACCATGCTGCGGGCTCAGCTGACCGGCCGGGTCTGCCACCGCGTGAACGACGAAGCCTCCGCCAAGCTGGCGCTGGGCGACATCGCCCCCGAAGCGGTCGGTGCGGCCTGCGCCATCGCCCCCGAACGGCCCGGCCTCGCGGTCGCTGGCGACACGTCCGGCGGCTGGTCCCGCATCCGTCCGCCCCATCTCTCGCTCGCCGATGCTGCGGCTGTCTGCCGCGACCATGCCCATCGCGTGCCGGACATGCCCGCGCTGGAGCCGTTCCGGCCAGACGTGCCGGCCGTTCCGGCGAGCGCTCCAACCTCGCTGCTCAAGCCGCTTCCGGCCGCCGAGTAATCAACGCACCTGACGGCTGGCGCGACTGCATCGCGCCGTGTCCCTACCCCCGCCATGCCTGAAACCTAAAGGGAGTACCTGTGTCCCGTCCCACCATCTCCGAGGTCTCCGCGCTCCTGGCCGACCTAGCCGACCGCGCACACGCGGGACCGGGAGCCGCGCCGAGCTGATGAACCGCAAAGCGGACCTGTTGGAGCGCATCGCCGCTGCCCAGCCCGATGACGCCCAGGCCGCTGAGGTCGCCGCTGCCGCTCGCGCCCATGCCGACGAACTCACCGCAGACGGCTGACCGAACCGGAAGGAGTCCCTATCCATGCGCGCTCATCTGGCGCGGGTTGACGCGGTGCTGGTGCAAGCGGTCATCGCTGCCGCGCTGTCCTTCGCCCACCTGCATGACCTGGCCTCGGCGGCCGGGCAGGACGGGTGGAAGGCGTGGGCCTACCCGGTCTCCGTTGACCTGCTGCTTGTGGCGGCCTGGAAGCGGCTGCGGTCGGGGGGCGTCCAAGGCGGCGGGCTGGTGCTGGTTCGTCGTCGCACTGGCCGCGTCGCTCGGGGCGAACGTCGCCACTGCCGGGCTGCTCGACCTGGCCGACGTGCCGGACTGGCTGCGCATCCTCGTCGCCGGATGGCCAGCCGTTGCCTTCCTCGGCGGAACGCTCCTCGCCCACACCACACCAGCACCCGAAACCGCCTCGACATCGGTCGAGCCTGCTGAAGCCGTATTGGCCTCGGCCTCCCCGGAAACGGCGGGGGCATCCGTCGCCCCGGAGCCCGAGCCGGAAACGCCCGCGCCGCACGTTCCGGCTGCGCTGGTGAACCACGCGCGGAAGCTCGCCGACGACCACTACGCCCGTACCGGATCGCCCATCGGCCCCGAGACCCTGCGTGCTCGCCTCGGTGTCCCGGCACCGCTGGCCGATGCCATCGCTTCCCGTCTCTGAAGGAGTCCACCATGCTCCGCCGCTTCCGCAACGTCGCCCGTATCGGTCCTGTCCGGGTCGGCACCGCCAACGATCAGCGGGGCCGGGTGAAACACACCGCCGTATGCACCGCTCCCCGCTGCAACTTCTCCGCCGACTACGACACCCGCGCCGCCGCCGAGCTGGCCGCCCGTACCCACCGCTGCCCCATCCGCTGAAAGGAGATCGCCTGTGACCGTCAGCCTGCCCCTGGTCCTCGTCCTCGGCGCCGTTGCCTGGATCGCGATCAAGTTCATGGGCGTCCGCCTGTGGGTCGCCGTCGTGATCGCGCTGTTCGGCTTCTGGCTCGCCCACACCGGCATCGCGCCGTCCGTGGAGTCCGGTACGCACTCCGGCGTCGACTCCGTCAACGAACAACACGACTAGACGAGTAGCTGAGAGGAGATCGCAGTGTTGCGACCGAAGTACCCCGAAGCCCCCACGCCGTCGATCGTCCACGTGCCCACCGCCGTCCCGACGGCCCAACACAGTCACGCCCCGGCCTGCTCCTGCCAGCACGCCCCCGCACTCGCTTTTGCTCGCCCAGCCGGGCCCTTGAGCGGGATCAACGCCGGAACGGTCGGCGCCGTGGTCACGGTCGGCATCGTCCTCACGGCCCTGCTCGCCGCCGTCGCCGTCACGGCCATATCCGTCGCCGTGGCCGCCGTCGTCATGCGCTCGCTGCTCACCAGCCAGCGCCGCCGCTGATCCACACCGCACGACTGCCGGGGCGGCCTCGATACCGCCAAGCATCCGCCGCCCCGGCAGCCCCACCCCTCTCGACCACAGCCGAAAGAGGAGACCCCATCATCACCCGCACCACCCCGCCACCGCTGCCCGAACTGGGCACCCTGGCAGCACTCGGCACCATGCCCGCGCTGCTCCGCCAGCTCTCCGGCCTCGGCGGCTGCACCAACCCGATCCGCCTCGACGGCCACCGCACCGAACACCATCTCAACCGCGACACCGGCGAGATCGGCCGCATCCTCCACCACCTCGACTCCGCCGAGCTGCCCGCCGGGCATCTCCTGGTCCGCTGCAACAACCGCCGCACCACCCGGTGCCCGGCCTGTGCTGAGGCCTACCGCCGCGACACCTTCCACCTCATCACTGCCGGACTACGCGGCGGCAAAGGCACCCCCGGGGAGGTAGCCACGCACCCTCGCGTCTTCGCCACCTTCACCGCACCCGGCTTCGGCCCGGTGCACAACCGGCCCACCGGCCCGGCAGGCACGGTCCGCCCGTGCCGGTGCGGCGTCCGCCATGACCAGGACGACGACTCGCTTGGTACGCCGCTCAACCCGGACACCTACGACTACGAATCCGCGGTGCTCTGGAACGCTCACGCGGGTCTGCTGTGGCGGCGGTTCTCGATCTACCTGCGGCGGGAGGTCGCCAAGCGGGCCGGGCTCACACAACGGGCCTTCCGCGACCATGCGCGGCTGTCCTTCGCCAAGGTCGCCGAGTACCAAAAGCGCGGCGCCGTCCACTTCCACGCCGTGATCCGCATCGACGGACCCGACGGTGGCGACACCCCGCCTCCGGGCTGGGCCACGGCCGAGCTGCTGGCCGATGCCATCCGCGCTGCCACAACCACCGCCACGACCAGGGCCCAGGTCGTCGGTCCCGTCATCGACGGCCGGGCTTACACCTTCGCCTTCGGCGGGCAACTCGACGTACGGCCTATCCGGGGCGCGGACTTCAACGGCGGTCAGGAGCTGACCGACAGGGCTGTCGCCGCGTACATCGCCAAGTACGCCACCAAGGGTGCCGAGACAGCGACCGGGGCCCTGGACCGGCCCATACGGCTCATCGCCGAAGTCGCCCAGCTCGACATCAGCGAGCACGCTCGCCGCCTCATCCGCACCGCCTGGGCCCTTGGCGCCCGCAAGGACCTGGAACACCTCCGGCTTCGCGCTTGGGCTCACATGCTCGGCTTCCGGGGGCACTTCTCGACCAAGTCTCGTCGCTACTCCACCACCCTCGGTGCCCTCCGTGACGCCCGCGCTGCCTGGCGTCGTGCTCAGGCTGCGGTCGCCGACTCCGGCCCGGCCGAGACCACGCTGGTTCTCGCCCACTGGGTCTACGCCGGTACCGGCCTCACCCCGGCTGAGGAGTGGCTCACCGCCACCATCACCCCCGCTCCCGGAACGGAAGGAGAACCCACCCATGCGTGACCGGTACCTCAGCGTTGCTCAGGTGGCCGAGCTGCTGGGGACCACCCAGCGCTTCCCTCGACGGCTGGTCGCTGAGCGGCGCATCAAGTACGTGAAGGTGGGCCGCCATGTCCGCATCCCGGAGAGCGTCATTCAGGAGTACATCGACGCGAACACCGTGCAGCCGGTGCAGCCTCGGCGGCGTCACCTCCGGAGGGCTACCTGATGGCCAACAGCAAGGGGAAGCGGCGTCGATTCGGAGCGGTTCGCAAGCTCCCCTCCGGCCGCTTCCAGGCTCGTTATCCCGGTCCGGACGGGGTCATGCGTCCGGCTCCGGTGACCTTCGAGACCGCCGGTGACGCAGACGACTGGTTGGCGGAGAAGCAGACCGAGGTGCGGCGTGGCGATTGGCAGGACCCGGACGCGGGCGCCGTCAGCTTCGAGGAGTACGCCTTGCGGTGGGTGAAGGAGCGCGGCTTGTCGCCCACAACTGACGAGCTGTACAGGCGCCTTCTGCGGCTGCACATCCTCCCCGTCTTCGGCGGGTGGGACCTGGACGAGATCACGCCTCCGCGCGTTCGTACCTGGCGCGCTGAGCGGCTGGAGACCGTGGGGGAGACGACCGTTGCGAAGTTTACCGGCTGGTGAAAGCCATCCTGGAGACGGCCGTTGAGGACGAGTTGATCCGACGGAATCCTTGTCGGATTCGCGGCGCGGGGAAGGAATCGGCGAGTGAGCGTCCCATCGCAACGGTGGAGCAGGTGGATGCGCTCGCTGACGCCATGGGGCCTCGGTGGCGGCTGATGGTCTACATCGCCGCGTACGGCCCTGCTCGGCCCGAAGAGCAGGCGGAGATGCGGCGGCCTGACGTGGACCTCGAAACGGTCGGTGTGTGGGTCCGCCGGGCGGCTCCCGAGCTGACAACCGGCCGGCGGGTGGTGGGCGATACGAAGTCCGAGGCGGGGAAGCGGTTCATTGTGCTGCCCGGCTTCATGCGGAAGGACCTGGAGCGGCATGTGAAGTGGTTCGCGGAGAAGGAGCCGAACGGGCTGCTCTTCGTCGGCGAGAAGGGGGCGCCGTTCCGGCGGTCCTCCTTTGGGCGGAAGTGGCGACGGGCGAGGGCGAAAGTGGGGCTCCCCGACGACTTCCGTTTCTACGATCTTCGTCACACCGGACACACCCTCTCGACCCAATCCGGCGCGACCCTCAAGGACACGATGGTGCGTGCCGGGCAGTCGTCCACGCGGGCCGCGCTGATCTATCAGCACTCGACCCTGGAGCGGCAGAAGGAGGTGGCCGCCGGGATCGATGCCCGCGTCGCTGCCGACCGCCAGGCGGCCAAGGCTTCCGCCGAGAAGAGCGGTGATCAGGCATCTGGCACGGATCTGGCACGAGATGCTTAGGGAGGTCTAGACAATGAACAAGGCCCGGGTCTGTGACCTGGGCCTTCGCTGTGGAGCGGGTGACGGGAATCGAACCCGCGCTCTGAGCTTGGGAAGCTCATGTTCTACCATTAAACTACACCCGCGAGAGGCGCCCGATCTCTGGCGCCGCATCGTCGGACACTTTACCCCATGGCTGACCCCCGGCGCATTCGTCGTGGGGTCTTCGTGCTGTTCGGGGTTCGGGTGGAGGTCCGGTTGGGAGCGGGGCGGGGTTGGGGCGGGGGTTGGAGTGGGGTGGGGGCGGGGGTGTTTTGAGGGGGGATTGCTGGGGTTTTGGGGTGGATTTTCGGGGTGTCCGTGGGGTGGAAGCGGCTGTTGGGGTGCGGGAGTTGGGCGTACGGTGGGGGTGCGGAGTGCCGCGTGGAGCAGGGTGTGGTTGATCCCCTAATGTGGCTTTTGTCGTCCACGCCGTCCACGTTCTTGGGGAAGGGACTCAATGGAGCGCACCGTCGTCCGTTGTGCTGAAGGGCATGTGTTCAGCACCTCCTCGTTCCCGATGCAGCACCTCACCGTCGACCGCATCGGCCCCGGCCGGTTGCTGCGGTGTCCGCGTTGCGCTCGGCTTCGGCACGCGGTGCCGGTGGGAGCCGATAAGCGGTGAGCGGTAGCCGATGAAGCCACAGGGTGCGGGCCCGGTCCGGTGGGACCGGGCCTGTGCCGTGGGGGCACCTGTGATGTGCGTATCCTCTTCAGGTGCTTCTCTCAGACAAGGACATCCGGGCCGAGATCGACGCCGGGCGGGTGCGGATTGATCCGTACGATCCGGCGATGGTGCAGCCGTCGAGTATCGATGTACGGCTGGACCGGTTCTTCCGGGTGTTCGAGAACCACCGCTATCCGCATATCGACCCGGCGGTGGAGCAGCCCGATCTGACGCGTCTGGTGGAGCCCGAGGGCGAGGACGCGTTCATCCTGCACCCCGGGGAGTTCGTGCTCGCCTCGACGTACGAGGTCGTGTCGCTGCCGGACGACATCGCCTCGCGGCTCGAGGGGAAGTCGAGTCTGGGGCGGCTGGGGCTGTTGACGCACTCGACGGCGGGGTTCATCGACCCGGGGTTCTCCGGGCACGTCACGCTCGAGTTGTCGAATGTCGCGACGCTGCCGATCAAGCTGTGGCCGGGGATGAAGATCGGGCAGCTGTGCATGTTCCGGCTGACCTCGCCCGCGGAGCATCCTTACGGCTCCGCCCGCTACGGCTCCCGCTATCAGGGGCAGCGCGGGCCGACGCCCTCGCGGTCGTTCCAGAGCTTCCACCGGACGAAGGTGTGAGCGGCGTGGGTGAGCAGCGCGAGAACCTTACGTACGAGCGGTTCGGGGTCGCGGTCCGCGAGCTGGCGGAGAAGATCGCCGACGATGGCTACGAGCCCGACATCGTGCTCTCCATAGCCCGCGGCGGGGTCTTCGTGGCCGGTGGGCTGGCGTACGCGCTCGACTGCAAGAACATCCACCTGGTGAACGTGGAGTTCTACACGGGCGTGGGGACCACCCTCGACATGCCCGTGATGCTCGCGCCCGTGCCCAACGCGATCGACTTCTCCGACAAGAAGGTGCTGATCGCCGATGACGTGGCGGACACCGGCAAGACGCTGAAGCTGGTCCGGGACTTCTGCCTCGGCACGGTCGCCGAGGTGCGCAGCGCGGTGATCTACGAGAAGCCGCAGTCGCTCGTGGAGTGCGAGTACGTCTGGCAGCGCACCGATCGGTGGATCAACTTCCCGTGGAGCGTCGAACCGCCCGTGGTGCGGCGGGAGGGTCAGGTCCGGGACGCCTGACACGGAGCATGTCGCGTAGATGAGGGGCCCGCCGGTGCGGGCCCCTTGTCATGCGGCCTGTGGTGTCGGCCTTACGGCTTGTGGTGTCGGCCTTACGGCTTGTGGTGTCGGCCTTACGGCTCTTACGGCCCTTACAGCGTTCCCAGCTTCAGCAGGCTCAGCAGCGCGATCAGCTGGAGCGCCGACGCGCCCAGCGCCTTCTGCCACGGCAGGTCGTGCGACTTGCTCACCATCGAGGTGAAGAGCGCGCCCGCCGCCAGCCAGGTCACCCAGCCCAGCACCTTCACCAGCGAGCTGTCCCCGCCCAGGAAGAGCGCGAACACCAGCCGCGGCGCGTCCGTGATCGACATGATCAGCATCGAGAGGCCGATGGTCGGCGCCCAGGTGCCGTCGCCGCCCAGCTGGCGGGCGAGGGTGTGGGTGACGGCGCCCAGGATCAGTCCACTGATCAGCATGGCGACGCCCGCGGTGAGCACCCACGGGATGCTGTTGGACATGGGGGCGTTGAGGACGTCCTTACGGGCGTCATCGAAGCTGAAGACCGCCAGCAGACCGTAGACGAAGGTCACGATCAGCGCCGGGCCCCACACCGCGTAGTCCCGCATCTGCCAGAAGGTGGCCGACGGGCGCAGCACGATGCCGCTCAGCAGCTGCTGCCAGTGCAGCCGGGGGCCGGCGGGCGGGGCCGTGGAGGAGCCTGCGCGGTACGTCTGCCCGCCGTAGCCGTCGTCGTACGAACCGGGGCCCTGGCCGTACGGGCCGTACGCGTCGGGCGCCTCGCCGACGCTGAACTGCTGTGTATGGCCCGAGTTGTTGTCGGCGTACGCGCCGCCGCCCTGTCCGTACGGTCTCTGCCCCTGGCCGTAGCCTCCGGGGCCGGGGCCCTGCCCGGGCCCTTGGCCGTAGTGCGGGTCCTGGCCGCCGAAATACTCCGGCTCTCCCTGTGAGGAGGGCTGCTGCCACTGCGGCTGCCGCTGACCGCCGTACGGGTCGTGCTGCTGTCCGTACGGCGGCTGCGTCGGCCGCTGCTGCCCTTGTTGCGCGGAGTGGGAGTCCCGTCCGCGTCCGATCCTGAATCCAGCCACCATTCGAACGTACCCGGTCGTAGCGGGCCGGGTGCGGGAGCTGTGTGGGCAGCCCGGGCATTGCGGCCGAGCTGTGACATCCCTTAGGGGGTCCCTTATGGGTTTCCCCCCGGTGGTCGGTGGGGGCCGCCGGGGGGTGCCTCTATGTCTTCCGTCAAGGCACCCATGTCTGGTTTGGGGTTGTTCGGGGTTGTTGGGGTTATGCGGCGAGCTCGACATCCCTTGGTGTCCGGGATTCGTAGAAGGTGCCGTCGCGGAGCATGGCGAACA
>NZ_JACVYG010000226.1:0-630 GCF_014712245.1 Streptomyces sp. 5-10 | reverse complement strand
CGGAGTCGGGGCGTCCCCGGCGGGCGGCGGTCTCGTCGTTCGGCTTCAGCGGGACGAACGCGCACACGATCATCGAGCAGGCCCCCGAGGCCGAACCGGCGGAGGCCCCCACGGCCCCGGTCGCCCAGCCGTCCGTTCTGCCATGGCCGCTCTCCGGCAAGAACACCGACGCGCTACGCGCCCAGGCCGGGCGGCTGCTCGCCGACCTCGACCGGCGGCCCGACGTCTCGCTCACCGACCTCGGCTACTCGCTCGCGACCACGCGCGCCGCGCTGGACCACCGTGCGGTCGTGGTCGGCGCGGACCGTGCCGGNCAAGGTGGCGTTCCTGTTCACCGGTCAGGGCGCCCAGCGGCTCGGCATGGGTCGTGAGCTGTACGACGCCTACCCGGTGTTCGCGGAGGCGTTCGACGCGGTCTGCGATGAGCTGGACGCGCACCTTGAACGGCCCTTGAAGACCGTGGTGTTCGGGGAGGACGCCGAGGCGCTGGACCAGACCGGGTTCACTCAGCCCGCGTTGTTCGCGGTCGAGGTGGCGCTGTTCAGGCTGGTGGCGGCCTGGGGTCTGAAGGCGGACTTCCTTTCCGGCCACTCCATCGGTGAGCTGGCCGCCGCGCATGTGGCGGGTGTG
>NZ_JACVYG010000225.1:0-633 GCF_014712245.1 Streptomyces sp. 5-10 | reverse complement strand
TTCGGTGATGGCGGTGGGGATGTCGGGGTGGTCGGTGAGGTCGGCGTGGTGGAGCAGGTTTGCGGCGTTGATGCTGCCTGGCGGTGGTATCCGCAACTCGCCTTCACCGTCTGCACTGGTGAGGGTGAGGCGGAGGATGTCGTGGTGGTCGATGACGGTTTGCAGGGCGGTGGCGAGACGCTGTTGGTCGAGGTTGGCGGGGACGGTGAGCAGGACTGATTGGTGGTAGGTGGTGAAGGGTCCGCCTCGTTCGAAGAGGTCTCGCATGATGGGGGTGGCGGGGAGGGTGCCGGTGCCGTTTTCGTGGCGGGCTGGTGTGGTGGTGGGGATGTGGGTTGCTGCGGTGGCCAGGGCAGCCGGGGTCTGGTGTTGGAAGATCTGGCGGGGTGTGAGCAAGAGTCCTTCTTGGCGGGCGCGGCTGACGAGTTGGATGGACAGGATGCTGTCGCCGCCCAGAGCGAAGAAGCCGTCCTCGGGACCTGTTTGCGGAAGGCCCAGGATGTCGGCGAACAGCTCACACAGCGTGCGTTCGTGCACGTCGGCGGGGGCTCGTTCGCTGGTGCCCTCCGTGCTGGGGATAGGGAGGGCGGTGTGGTCGAGTTTGCCGTTGGGGGTCAGTGGCAGGTGTTCCAG
>NZ_JACVYG010000224.1:0-634 GCF_014712245.1 Streptomyces sp. 5-10 | reverse complement strand
TCCTGGACGCCCTGGCTCAGCACCGCCAGGCTCAGGGCCTGCCCGCTGTGTCGCTGGCCTGGGGGCTGTGGGCACAGGACAGCGGGATGACCGGCCACCTGGACCATGAGGACCACGCACGCCTGAACCGCACCGGCATCACCCCCATGACCACCGAAGAAGGTCTCGCCCTCTTCGACGCTGCTCAGGGTGTGGGGCGTGGTGTGGTGTTGCCGGTGCGTGTGGATGTGCGGGCGTTTCATGGGCGTGGTGGTATGCCGGTTCCGGCGTTGCTGCGGAATGTGGTGCGGGGTGGGGTGCGCCGGGTTGCGGTGGGGCGGGATGGTTCGGGTGCGTGGATGGATCGGTTGGCGGGGGTGGCGCCGCAGGAGCGTGAGAGGTTGCTGCTGGAGCTGGTCCGTTCCCATGTGGCGACGGTGCTGGGGCACGCGGATCCTGCTGGAATCGACGCCGACCGCGCGCTGAGGGACCTTGGCTTCGACTCCCTGACCGCCGTCGAGCTGCGTAATCAGCTTGGGGCGGCAACCGGGCTTCGACTCCCGACCACCTTGGCGTTCGACCATCCCAGCCCACGCGCTGTCGCCTCGTACCTCGACCAGGAGTTGGGTGCGGGTGTGCGGTCGGATGCCGCTGT
>NZ_JACVYG010000223.1:0-635 GCF_014712245.1 Streptomyces sp. 5-10 | reverse complement strand
CTGGCCGCGACGGTGGTCTTCGACTATCCGACCCCGCTGGCGCTCGCCCGTCACCTCCACGAGACCTTCGGTCACGTGCCCGCGGCCACCGCCGCGCGGGTCGCACGCGCCGTGGAGACCGCCGACCCCGCCGAGCCGATCGCGATCGTGGGTATGGCGTGCCGTCTGCCGGGTGGTGTGGCGAGCCCGGAGGACTTGTGGCGGCTGGTCAGCGAGGGGCGGGACGCCATGTCCGGCTTCCCGTCCGATCGTGGCTGGGACTTGGACGGGCTGTTCGACTCGGACCCGGACCGGGTCGGCACGTCGTACGTGAACCAGGGCGGATTCCTGCACGAGGCCGGGGAGTTCGATGCGGGCTTCTTCGGCATCTCGCCGCGCGAGGCGCTGGCCATGGACCCACAGCAGCGGCTGTTGCTGGAGACCTCGTGGGAGGCGTTGGAGCGGGCCGGGATCGACCCGGGAACGCTGAAGGGCCGTGACGTCGGGGTGTTCTCCGGCCTGATGGGTCAGGGCTACGGCTCGGGCAGCGACGTACCCGCCGAGCTGGAGGGCTTCGTCACGACCGGTGCCAGCACCAGTGTGGCGTCGGGGCGTGTGTCGTACGTGTTCGGTTTCGAGGGTCCGGCGGTGACCGT
>NZ_JACVYG010000222.1:0-649 GCF_014712245.1 Streptomyces sp. 5-10 | reverse complement strand
GTCGTTTTCTATGGCGGCTACTTGATTTTCCCAGTTGGATCTGATCTTATTGACACATTCGCTGCTAGCTACCACCGCATCATTCAAAAGAGACGAGATTGCGGCAAGAGCTTGAGTGATTGTCTGGTCGATATTGACTAGTTCTCCATTAACGCAGACGCGGACTTGGAGAAGATTCAATGGGTTCAATACTACGCATTTGGGGAGAACATTTGCTAGGTTTCCTTGAACCAAGGCGAGTTGGTTCAGTTTGACTCTAGCTTGTCCTAATTGTGGAAGTACTCTACATGATTGAATTTCTGATTGGTTCAATGCAGACACACTAGCACCTACAGCTGAGACACACGAATCGATATTTTTTCCTGCTGCCTTGGCTTCGGCTACTGCTGCATCTACCACGTTGCTCAATTGCACAAGGAGGTCGGTGATGTTCGAGGTCCCGATGGCGATATTGGCTTCCACAGCTCCATTACTCTTGCCAAACTGCATATTGCTGAGGCCAACATTGATTCCTAATGATCTTTGACGCTCTCCTATCAGTGCTGATAATGCTGCATTGATATCAACAGTCTGAGATGCTGCGACCTGTAAAAAGGCCACAACTAGTACACAGGCGACGTAAGTTCTCATGTTTTCGTTCGTATTTTGA
>NZ_JACVYG010000221.1:0-670 GCF_014712245.1 Streptomyces sp. 5-10 | reverse complement strand
GCCCCCACCAACTCCAACAGCGCCCTCTCCATCAAGGCGCATACGAGCAATGGGTCCAACGATGCGGCGACCTGCGCGGTCACCGCGAAGCCTTCACCCAGGTCATCCACCGACACCGTCAGCGGATAGTTCGTGCGCCCCTGACCACGCAGCAACTCAAAGCCATCCCCCACCGCCGTGGTGACATCCGAGGTCTCGGCGCTGTGGCGGTAATTGAGGNAGTACGCCGCACTCTCGCCTGGACGGTGTCATGGCCGAGGCTGACGCGCATCGGCAGGGTGTTGATGAACAGCCCCATGCCTCGATCCGCACCGGCACCGCCATGCATCCGGCCGAACAGCACCGTGCCGAACACCACATCGTCCCGGTCGGTCAACCGCGCCAACACCTGCGCCCACGCCTGATGACACAGACTCGCCACGCTCACCCCGAGCCGAGCTGCCGAAGCCCGCATCTGCCGAACCAGGTCGGCATCGAGTTCGATACGCGCCTCATCGACTCCGGAACCATCGCCCTGGACATCCAGCAGTCCGAACGGCGCCGTGGGCTCATCCACATCGCCGAGCAACTCCCGGAAAAACGCCTCGTGCTCATCGCCCCGATCAGCCAGAACCGCCTGTGCGACGACATCGCGATATGCCACCGGCTCCGGCAACCCCGCACCACGGCC
>NZ_JACVYG010000220.1:0-711 GCF_014712245.1 Streptomyces sp. 5-10 | reverse complement strand
GCCAGGAGCAGATGCTCCACCCCGTGCTCAGCCACCAGATGCCGAGCCACCACACCCGCCAACACACCCGACGCCCCCGTCACCAACACCGTCCCACCAGAGACCAACCGCGCAGACGCCTCGAGGTCCGCTGCGGGCTTGGCCACACGGGACAAGCGCGGAACCAGGACGGTCCCGCCCCGGACCGCCAGTTGCGGCTCCTCACCTGAAGCAAGGGCCCGCACCACCGCGTCCGCTGCAGCGGGGCTGATCTCGTGGTCGGGGTCGTGGTCCAGCAGGAGAAACCGGCCGGGATTCTCCGTCTGCACCGACCGCAACAAACCCCACACCGGAGCCTGCACCAGATCCGCCACATCGTCCCCCGCCTCGGGGGCAATGGCACCGCAAGTGGCCACCACCAGACGAGACCCGAACAGGCGCTCCTCACCCAGCCACTGCTGCACCGAAGACAGCACAGCGGAAAGCGACTCCCGCACCCCGGCAACCACGTCGTCGCCCTCATGCTGTGGGCAGGGCAGGACTACCGTCTCAGGCACCGCCTCGCCCTCATCGAGCGCGCCGATCAACTCAGATACATCGGCGTAGCGGGCATACGCCCCGCCCGCACGGACCACCACCTCACCCAGCCCGGCATCCGACCCCACGAACGCCCACGCACCCCCAGCCACAGCCGGAGAGGGCGTGGCCACCGGCTGCCAGTCCAGCTGGAAC
>NZ_JACVYG010000219.1:0-722 GCF_014712245.1 Streptomyces sp. 5-10 | reverse complement strand
CAACCCCGCCGGCATCCCCATCGGCCAGCCCATCTCAGACACCACACTGTTCGTACTGGATCCGAATCTGCAGCCAGTACCACCAGGCGTGACGGGCGAACTGTACGTGGCCGGTGCCGGACTCGCCCGTGGCTACCCCGGCCGCAGGGGTCTGACGGGGCAGCGATTTGTGGCCTGCCCATTCGCCACCACGCCCGGTGAGCGGATGTACCGCACCGGGGATGTGGTGCGCTGGACGACCGACGGGATACTGGAATTCGTCGGCCGGGCGGACACACAGATGAAGATTCGCGGCTTCCGGATCGAGCCGGGCGAGATCGAAGCAGTCCTCGCCGCCCACGAACACGTAGCCCAGGCCGCAGTCATCGCTCGTGAGGACACACCCGGTGACAAACGACTGGTCGCCTACGTCGTGCCAGTACCCGAAACCACGGGCACCACAGACCCCCAGGGTACGGCGAAACTGAGCAGCGCTCTGCGAGAGCGAACCAAGGAGCAGCTGCCGGACTATATGGTGCCGTCGGCTGTGGTGGTGCTGGACGGGTTGCCGTTGACGGTGAACGGGAAGCTGGACCGGACCGCGTTGCCGGTGCCGGACTACGCGGCGGGTGCGGGTGGTGGTGGGGGCCGGGGTGCGGTCTCGGTGCGTGAGGAGATGGTGTGTGGGGTCTTCGCGCAGGTGCTGGGGGTGCCGCGGATCGGCGCGGACGACGATTTCTTCG